>DASRXU010000380.1:0-6425 GCA_035687365.1 Planctomycetaceae bacterium
TCGAACGACCCAGAGCCGTCTCGCCGATGTACGCTCCCGCGAACGCCCCCAGCGCCCCGCCGCCGACTGCCCCGACAATCGATCCGACGACGGGGATCGGGATCGCGACGAACGCGCCGAGCACGCTGCCGATCATCGTGCCGACGACGGCCAAGAACATCGCGCGGCGACTCGCGCCCGATTGCTTGGCCCCCGCGGCACCGGCCACCAACTCGACGATCTCACCAAGCACCGCGAGTGCCACCGCGACGCCAATGGTCTTCCAATCGATGCCCCGCCCGGAAGAAACGGGGAAAATGAAAGCGAACAGCGCCGCCAGACCGACCATCAACCAATTGCCCGGCAGCGCAAACGCGTTCGCCAGCCACGCGCCGGCCATTGCGACCAGCAGCAGCACCGCGCACGAGTAATAGATCAGCGTCGGACCCACCCGCGTAGACTAGCACAGCCTCGGTCCCGGCGTCGCTTCGACCGCGGTGGAAGATCTTAGGCCGCTTTTGGTGTCGGATCGGGATGCGTGGCTGATCCTTGTGCATGGCGGGCTCGCGCACGCTCGACGATGGCCAGATCGATTCCTAAACGCGTTTGAGGCAGGTTGGCATCCACGCGAAGCGGGCGATGGGCACCCTCCGGCGCAAACAGTGTGGGAGCCGGGGGAACGAGGCACGCCGTTTGAGCTTGAGCCCGCGTGCGCGAGATGTTGATCCACCTGCGAGTCATCGAGCCAATGGTAAACAGCATCGCCAAGGCGGCTGCCCCGGCCAGCACGAAGAATGAAACATAGGGGCGCGCGGGGCGACTTTGCTCGGCTTCCAATTCTTTCCGCATCAAATAGCTCCGCGAGGAGGGCGTCGAGCCGGACATGCGACTCACGGACCGCCCGGCGCGGCTGGCGTAAATCAGACGTTCGATTTGCTCCTGCGAAGGTGGGCCGCCTGTTGGCGCGCGGATGGATTCGACCGAGTGAGGTGCAGGCTCGGCAGCCGGGGTGGCGATTTGAGTTTCCGCCCGCGGCGGCGCCTTGGGGGCGGAGTCACCGGGATCGGTCTTCGAGGTGAGGGACACTTCCGATTGAGGATGGGTGATTACATCGGGAAGCGGAGGCAGCGAGGCCACACGCACGCGGCGGGGGGGAAAGATCAGCACCGACCCAGTCGGCAGCAAGTCTGCGTCAGAATTTGATTGCACAACGCGGCGATCCTCTCGCCGTGAGGGCGCGACAACGCGAATGTCCTCGACCAGCGCCGCGGGTTGCCCCAAGAGTTCGACGATCCGCGCCGGCGACGCCAACTCGCGCGGCATTCGGACCACGACAGGTCGGTCGACTAGATTCACGAATGCCAGCTGCACCTCTGTGGGTTGTGTTGCTGGTGCGGCGGCCAGAGGCTTCGGTGGCGACGGTTTTCCTCCACCGTGTTCAACGAGGATCAGATCGCCGGGATACAGAATCGTCGAGTGGGACGAGGCGACAAAAAGTTGCTGGGCCACACGGCCGCCGCGGAACACTCGGGAGTTCCCGTTTGCGTCCGGAGTTATTCCCCCGGCGCGGCGGACGAGTTGCCCGAACGTGGCGCCGGGCGGCAGTTCATAGACCCCAGGGCAGACCACTTCTCCGAGAATTCCAAAATAGGCGTGCGCCGCAGGTCGCGGAGAACTCGGCTTCGCCACAGGCACCCGTTCTGAGGCGGAAGCGAGAGCGCTCGGCACCCATAGCCCAGCCATGAGTGCCCAAACCAAACTCAAACGCCATCGAATTCGCGGCCGGCTCGAGGCCCGCGAAAACGCCGCGCACAGCCGATAGGCCCGCATAATCTCAAAAATCGGCAGTTTTGAGCGGTTGCCTCAGAAAATTCGGCGGCTCGGCGCAAAATGAGTCAAGATTCGCGCCCCTACCGCAGCCAAGCCGGCGGATTTTCCGTCTCATTGGGCCCCGGCGGACGTTGAGGCAGGGGTGCCAGGCGAGGATTGGCCGACGGCGCACTGCCAGGACCTGGGGTCGCAGGAGTCGCGATCGACGGCCCTGTGAAGATCGTGAGGTCGGCCGGCTCGCCCGAATCGAGCAGCACCTTGGTCGAGACGCGTTTCAGGACATCTCGCATGGTGTCGTAATAGCGACGTGTGAGGGCCGTTTTGCGGGCTTGCTCGTACGTTCGGCCGCCCGATTGGGCCTCGCGGCGAAATTGCTCGATCAACCGTGAAAAGCTTTCGGCTTGCGCCTGGGCCGATTCGACGGTTTGCCGACGGTAGCTGGCCGCCTCGTCGAGCGTGCGGCGGGCTTCGGCTTGGGCCGCGGCGCCGCGCGACTCGGCATACGCCAGCCCCTCGTTGATCGAGTTGATCTTGTCCGCCCGCGCGCTCGTCACGTCGAGAAAATAAGACTTCACCAAGATCGGCGGATAGACGGCATTGATCGTCACGTCGTCGACGTCCAGGCCCAACCGCTGCGCTTCGGCAATCCGCCGCACATCGGCCGTCAACCGGGCATTCAACTCGACCTGGCCCAGCGGATGGACGAAATCGACGCCGCTACGGGCAACGAGATCGGTGGCGACCGCTTCGACGATCCGCTCGAGGTGCCGCTCGGGAGACGTCGAGCGAAACAAGAAGTCGTCGACAGACGGTTCCGCGATGCGGTACTGAGCGTTGATCTGCAGGTGCAGGATGTTTTTGTCGCCCGTCAGAAATTGAGATTGGTTTTCGGCCTCGAGCGAACGCAGGAACCCGCCGGCACCCGGCTCGGCGATCTCGCCCATGCCGATCGAGAAAGTCCGCACCTCGTTCAAGTTGATCCGCTCGATCTCGGAGCAGGGCCAAGGCAGCGTGTAATGCAGGCCGCTCGCGTCGAGGAACGCGCGACCATCGGCGGCACGCACCACGCGGCCGAAACGCCGCACGGCCACCTTTTCGTTCCCGCGCACGACGTAAATGCCGGTGGCTAGATAGGCGGCCAACAACAGCGAGCCGACGATCCACAGTGGCTTCATCAGTGGCTTCATCGCCGGCCTCCGGGAATGCCGGAAATGGTCGGAGGAGTGACGTCAGTCTTGGGCGCGATGACTGTTTTGGGTGAGATAACGGCGTCCTTGGGCGTCTGAGGAGGTCGTTCGGCGGCGCGGGGCGGCGGTTCGGGGCGATTCTTCAGCTCGGGAATTCCCTCGGTCAGGAGCTTCAGCATGCTGCTGGAGGCCGAGAGCACGAGCGTCGTCCGCTCGTTGAGGATCTTGCGATAGGCATCGAGCGCCGCCAGCACAGCGTAGAAATCTGGGTCCTGTGCGTGGGCCGCGTTCAGCACGCGAACCGCTTCCGCCTCCGCCACGCCGCGAATGCGCTCGGCGTCGGCCCGCGTTTTGGAGAGCAGTTCGTTGTATTGCCGATCGGCCTGACTGCGGATCATCTGATTCTCGGCCAGGCCAGCCGAGCGGTAGCGATCGGCAATTTTCTTCCGCTCGCTCTTCATCCGCTCGAAGACGGCTTGCTGATTCCCCTGCGGCAAATTGAGCCGCGTGATCCGCAGGTCAACGATCTCGATCCCCAACCGATCTCGTAGCGACTCAGCTTCGCTGCCCCGCCGCAACGTCTCTTCGCGGACAGTCTCAGAGAGTCGATCGAGTGGCCCGGTTTCGTTCTTGGCCGGCCCCTGCTCGGAGTTCTTCGCGCCGAGCAAGTGGCTCAATTCGATCTGCCCGAGCGCGGTCGTCAGGATCGAACGAATTCGGCTTTCGAGTCGGGCCTCGGCCACGTCGCCGCTGCCCAACCCGCGATAAAAGCGGACGACGGGCCGCTCGAGCAGATCGCTCGACGCGTCTTTGGCCGGCGGAGCGATTCGCCAGCAAACGTAAACGTCGATCGTGACATTCTTCTTGTCGCTCGTAAACATTTCGCGAGCGGACGGGGTGAACAACTGCACGCGACGGTCGAACCGTTTGACGAGGTCGATCGGCCACGGAAGCTTGAAGTGCGCACCGCGATCAGCCTCGCGATCGTAAACCCGCACGATGCTGCCAAACCGCTCGACGAGGACGGCCTCTCGCTCATCGACAAAAATCACGCACGTGGCGGCTAAGCCCAACCCCACTGCGCAGAGTGCAAAGAGCGCGGCACGGCGGGCGAACCCCGCCCCGCTCGAAGGTCGAGCGTTTTCCTCTCCGAGGGTCTGACTGAAATTCTCCGCGGCGCGATCGATCATGGTTCTGACTTCAACGGTTGATCCAAGTCGGCAGGTTGAGGGTTGGGTTTTGATTCGGACGCTGGCCCATTGGGTTGTGAATCGGTGCCCGCGGCAGACGGTTCGGCACCCGCGTCGCGGAGCAAACTGCCGCGCTGCAAATCGTCGGGGCTTCCCAAAAACAGCCGCTTCCGGCCGCCCGCCTTGGGATCGACAATCGTGACCGCCCGCCCTGCGAGCGAATCGGTGATGGCCTGCCAATAGAGGTGGCGGCTCGTCAGGTTTGGCTGCGAGCGATACGCGCCGAGGAGTTCTTTGAATCGGTCGGCCTCGCCGCTAGCGGCTTGTGTTGTTTGCGTTGCCGCCTCGCGGGCCGACAGTAAGACACTGGCCGCTTCGCCGGAGAGCACGAATCCCGCAGGAGAATTCTCGCGGTTGAGTTTCGTCCAAAGTGCGTCGGTGAGCGTCCAGCCCGAGACCCCGCCGGCCGTGGTCTTGTCGAAACGCTGCCGCGAATCTGCGGCCGCGTCGCCGAGGATCGAGAGCGCGCGTTCGCCGGTCGCTCTCAACAAGCGACCGGCATAGTAGGCCTCGGCCTCGTTCACGCGTTGCTCCTTTTCTTCAAGCGCGTCGGCCACATCGCGGTACGCCGAGACGGCGGGCCGGGGCGGATGAACGTCCAGCAGCGTGAGTTCGGTGATTTCGATGCCGAGCCCCAGCGGCTGGATGCGGCTGCGCAAGCGAGTCAAACATTCGTCTTCGATCGCTGGCCGGCGCTCGGTCAGAATTCCGTCGAGCGTCTGTCGGGCTGCCATCTCACGGAGCACGCTTTCGGCCACCGTGCGTAGCGTTTCTGCCGGCTTGACCGAGCCGAATGCGTATTGGCGGACGTTCGAGATCCGCCACTGCACTTCGGCCGTCATCTCGACGAGCACTTCGTCTCCGGTCAGCACCAAGGACTCGTCGGGCCGCGACTCGAAGCCGGCTTCGTTGTGATCGCTGGTCCACTCGATGGGTCCGCGGCCAGTAACGGTCTCGGACGCTGGCCGCTCGCCGGTGGCCCGGAACCCAATCTGCACAACTCGCAATTGGTCGGCCGGTTCGCGATAAACCCGCTCGAACGGCGCGGGAAGGCGCCAATGAATTCCCGGAAGCAAATCAACGTCGGCCCGGCCAAAGCGAGTGACGAAGGCCCGCTCGTTATCGCGGATGCAAACGACGCTCGACAGCAGCCAGGCAAAAATCGCCGCCGGCACCAACAGGCCGACAATCACTGATCGGTTTTCAACGATGCGGAACACCCAGCGACTGGGAGAAAGAACTTGAGTGAGCCATTCGGCCGCGCCGGAAAAATAGTCCCAACCGCGCTCGGCGCTGGCAGGACTGACTCGCTCGAATCCCAAGAGCCGCATCGCGTTGGCCATCACGGCGAGCGACGCCAGCTCGTGAAACACGGCCCCGCCCACGGGATTCAGCAATCCGACCGCACAGAGCAAGATGCCGACGGCGTTCATGCCAAACGCGAACAGCAAGATGCTTTGGCGGATATTGCGGACAAGAGCCCGCGACAATCGAAAGAGTCCGGGCAGCGGCCTCAAGGGGTCGCCCATCAACACGAGCGATCCGGCCTCGGCCGCGATGTCGCTGCCGACGCCACCCAGCGCGATCCCGACGTCGGCCGCCGCCAGGGCCGGGGCATCATTGATACCGTCACCAACCATGGCAACGCGTCGGCCGCAACGCCTTTGCTCGTCGATCCAGCGAGCCTTGTCGGCGGGGAACGCGGCGGCTTCGACCTCGTCGAAGATGCCCAGCGATCCGGCGATTGAGCCAGCGGCCTCGGCGCGGTCGCCCGTCAGGAGCGCGAACGACTTCACACCCGCCTGCTTCAGCTCAGTGAGGACCGCGCGACTTTCGTCACGCAGCGTGTCGCGGACGCCGATCACGCCGAGCACCCGTCCGTCGACCGCGACAATCAGCGTCGTGGCACCGGTTGCTTCGATCTGGGATAGTCGAGCCTCGATCGCTGAATCGATCGGAATTTGTCGCGATTCGAGCAATCCGCGATTGCCGACGAGAACTGTGCACAAAGGCGACTCATTGTCCTGAGCAGAGGCGGCTGCCCGTGTTTCTGCCTCACGGAACGAATCGACCCACGGTCCCAACAGCGTGGCGCGGAAACGTGCGACGATGCCCGCGCCAGGATGCGACGTAGAATCCTCGATGGCCGGGACGATGAGGTTCCGTGACTCGGCCTCGC
>DASRXU010000381.1:0-3683 GCA_035687365.1 Planctomycetaceae bacterium
ACCTCACGCACATTTCGAGCGTGATTCGTCCGCAAAATGCCCCCTCCATTCGCGTGGCCGAAAAGCTCGGCATGCAGCCGGAGCGCGCCGAACAGCTTTTCGGCTGGGACGTGGTGATCTATTCCCGTGATCGTTGAGGGCTTCGATCCGCCTCGATCGATCTGAAGTTGAATGAGAGAACCGCGTGGACCCCAATTCCAAATCCGTCGCCCTGAACGAATCGGTCGAATGGCTCGAACCGGATGGACTCGGCGGTTATGCCTCGGGCACAGTCGTCGGACTGCGGACACGCCGCTATCACGCTCTGCTGCTGACGGCGACCACGCCACCGACCGGGCGAGTCGTGCTCGTCAACGGGTTTGACGCGTGGGTCGACCTCGATGGCAAACGGCTCGCCCTGTCGAGTCAGCGCTATCTGCCCGACGTTGTTTCTCCGGATGGACGCAATCGTCTTCAATCGTTCACCGACGAGCCGTGGCCACGCTGGGTCTGGCAACTGGCGCCGGGCATTGCCGTCTCGCTCGAGCTGTTCGTTCCGCATGGCGTCTCGGCCTGCGTGTTGAGTTGGACGCTCGTCGATTCGCCGTCAAACAGCTCATCGAGTGTTCCGAAGCTGGTCGTCCGTCCGTTCTTGTCCGGCCGTGACTATCACGGCATGCACCATCAGAACACGGCGTTTCACTTCGAGGCTCAGTCGCAGCCTCTCGGCGTGACGTGGAAACCTTACCCTGGAATTCCGGCGATCACGGCCCTCACCAATGGCAGCTATCACGCGGAGCCAGACTGGTACCGCAACTTTCTCTACGAGCAGGAGCGGGAGCGCGGGCTGGATTTTGTCGAAGACCTGGCCTCGCCCGGCACATTCACAATGGATCTCAATCAGCCCGCCGCGCTGATCTTCGTCGCCGAAGGACATGTCGAAGCCCTCACGCACGTCGGCAGCGACGCGGCAACGATTGCCCGCAGCCTGGCCGATTCCGAACGGAAGCGCCGCGCCGCGTTTGGTCATCGACTGACTCGATCGGCCGACGCGTACATCGTCCACCGCGACCGCGACTCCGCAAAGGGCAGTATCGCCCGCAGCGGCCGCACAATTATTGCCGGCTATCCCTGGTTCACCGACTGGGGGCGTGACACATTCATCGCGCTGCGCGGCCTCTGCTTGGCTGACCGCCGCATGCAGGATGCCGCGGAAATTCTCGGCGACTGGGCCGACACGATCTCGGAGGGCATGCTGCCCAATCGGTTCCCGGATCAAGGCGGCACGCCAGAATACAATTCGGTCGACGCCTCGCTCTGGTACGTCGTCGCGGTCGGCGACTTTCTGACGCGCAGCCAGACGGAAGGTCCCCCTGCACCCGCCAAACTCATCCAAAAACTGCGCGCGGCCGTACAGGCCATTCTCTCGGGATACTTTCGCGGAACTCGTTACGGCATTCGCTGCGATGCTGACGGCCTGTTGCAGGCCGGGGTGCCCGGTGTGCAGTTGACGTGGATGGACGTCAAAATCGGCGACTGGGTGGTCACGCCGCGAATCGGCAAGCCGGTGGAGGTCGAGGCGCTGTGGCTCGCGGCCCTGAAGATCGGCGGACAATTCGACAGTCAGTGGAGCGCAGTCTACACGCGGGGGATGGCGTCGTTCCGCAAGCGGTTTTGGAACGAATCGCACGGATGCTTGTATGACGTCGTCGATTTGAATCATCAGAGCGGCCAGGTCGATGAGACCGTGCGACCCAATCAGATTTTTGCCGTCGGCGGCTTGCCGGACACCTTGATCGACGCCAAACAAGCACGGTGCGTGGTGGACCTGGTCGAGCAGCGATTGTGGACGCCGTTGGGCTTGCGCACACTCGATCCGGCCGACCCTGCCTACGCGCCGCGCTATGTCGGTGCGCCAAAGGAGCGCGACCCGGCCTATCATCAAGGGACCGTATGGCCCTGGCTGGCGGGGGCGTTCATTGAAGCTTGGGTCCGCGTGCGCGGCGACTCGCCCCAGGTTCGGACCCAGGCGCGGACAAAGTTCCTGCAACCCTTGTTAGAGGGTTTGCACGTCGCCGGCCTCGGGCATCTTCCCGAAGTCGCCGACGGTGACGCTCCGCACACGCCGCGGGGCTGCCCGTTCCAAGCATGGTCTTTGGGGGAATTGATTCGCGTCCAACGAATGCTCGACAGCTCAAAAGCCGGCTGACCAGCGTCCGCCGTCGGGACTCCACGTGCCGACTGGTTTGTCAAATTGCCGCGTCGGCTTTGGAATGAGTTGGGGGATGTAGGCAGCATCCCTAAGGACGTCGAAACAAACCGCCTATGCGTGCGCGGCTCAAAGACTCATTCTGGTGAAGGCAGCAACATGGAAACGCGGCAATTCGGCAAAACGGACATGCGCGTGTCCGCCGTCGGCTTTGGCGGCGCCGAGATCGGATTCGAGCACGCCTCCGCGCAGGATGTCTCCTCTCTGTTGGAGACCGCGCTCGATAGCGGCCTCAATGTGATCGACACCGCCGAGTGCTATCTCGCCAGCGAGGAATTGATCGGACAAACAGTCAGCGAGCGGCGAGACCGCTATTCTCTGTTCACGAAGTGCGGCCACCCGGAGCAGCCGTGCGTCGGCGATTGGCGGAAGAAATCACTGCTCGACAGCATCGTCCGCAGCCTGTTGCGTTTGAAGACCGATCGCGTCGATCTGATCCACCTGCACACGTGCTCGGAAGAAGATCTGCGCCGGGGAGAAGTGATCGAGGCGCTGCAAGAAGCGCGAGAAAAGGGTTACACGCGTTACATCGGCTACAGCGGGGATCATGCGGCCGCGCGCTATGCCGTCGAATGCGGCGCCTTCGATTCGCTGCAAACGTCGGTCAACATCGCCGACCAAGAGGCGATCGAACTGACGCTACCGCTGGCTCGCGAGCGCGGGATGGCGGTGATCGCCAAGCGGCCGATCGCGAACGCCGCCTGGCGCTACCCTGGAAAGCCGACCAACGCGTATCACCAAACGTATTGGGAGCGGTTGCAAAAGTTGAACTACGACTTCCTGCAAGGCGACCCAAAGCAGGCGGCCTCGGTCGCGCTACGGTTTACGCTGAGCGTGCCAGGCATACACACGGCCATCGTCGGCACCAAGAATCCGACGCGTTGGCGCGAGAATGCCGAACTACTCAAAGCGGGCCCGCTTCCGGCCGAGCAATTCCAGGCGATTCGGGCGCGATGGAGGGAAGTCGCCGACGAATCCTGGATTGGGCAGACCTGATCGCGTCGAACGATCGGTCGCGCGTCGCCCTGTTGGTCCCCTCGCTTACGCGTCGGGTTGGTACAGACGCAGACTCACTAACCCGACGCGTAAGCGAGGGATCTGGCACGAGCTCACCGGCGGCTCAAAACCGCGGTCAGCACCAAATACTCTCGCGGCCAACAAAATCGGGAAGCTCCCAATAACTGGTTTCGGCCGGCGAATTTCACTGATGTGCCCACAACAGCAGTTAAAGGCTACCGTGGACTGGGTATGGAAGGCTCGATCGCGCGGTGGTATGCGCGGATCACGCGCCCTTCCCTGCCCGAGTTTCAGGCGCTTGCGCGCCGAGTCGCGGAGGTCGTTCCGCCAGGCGGCAGCGTTCTCGAGGTCGCCCCCGGACCCGGATACTTCGCGATCGCATTGGCGAATCTCGGCGGACGATATGTCACCGGGCTCG
>DASRXU010000382.1:0-6795 GCA_035687365.1 Planctomycetaceae bacterium
CGACGAGCGTAAAATCACAATACCCGCAGCGGTGCACGCAGAAGGGGACGTGGATGTAGGCCGATCGCGGTTCGGTTTCGAGCAGGGTCGTCATACGGATTCAGTTCTCGTCTGTTCTCATTATTCGTCCGCAGCGTGCGAACCGCCAATCACAGTCAGCACAGACAGCGGAATGCTGCTTGCAGCACGCCCGTTTGTTCGCGATAGTTGCGCTGGAATTTCGGCTCTTTGGCTGAATTAAAGAGCCGCGCACGCAGTAAGCGGTTCTTGGGGTTCTCTCGACCTTCCAAATCAAGAACCACTTACTTCGTGCGCGGCTCCTTAAGACACAAGAGCCCGTCATAACCGCTTGAACTGCATGAAATACGCGCTCATTATTCCTGACGGAGCGGCCGACGAGCGGCAGGATTCACTCGGCGACCGTACCCCACTCGAGGCGGCCCGTACTCCAAACATGGATGCGGTCGCGCGAACCGGTTTGGTCGGGCAGGCCGACCACGTGCCGGTTTCGATGCCTGCGGGCAGCGACGTCGGCACAATGAGCCTGTTCGGCTACGACCCGCGGCGATACCACACGGGCCGGGCGCCGATCGAGGCCGCCGCGCAGGGAATTGAGCTGGGACCGCTCGATTGGGCCATTCGCTGCAACCTCGTGAACGTGGCCGACGGTCGAATGCAGAGTTTTACTGCCGGTCAGATTCCGAGCGATCTGGCGCGCGAGTTGGTCCAATCGCTGCAAAAGGATCAGTGCGGCAGCCCGACTTGGAAATTTCATCCGGGCGTCAGCTACCGCAATTTGTTGATCTATCGCTCGCGAGGCGAGTCGGCACCGTTTAGCCGTGAAACCGAGACCACTCCGCCGCACGACATTACCGATCAACTCGTTGCAGGTTACTTGCCGCAGGGCCCCGGCTCGACCGAGCTGCGAGCGCTGATGGATCGCAGCGTCGGCTTGCTCGCCGGGTCTGCACGCAACCAGCAGCGCACTGGGTCGCGCGAATTGCCGGCCACGCAAATCTGGCTGTGGGGATTGGGCAAAACGCCGGCGATGGAACCCTTCCTGCAACGGTTCGGCAAGACGGTGGCTGTGATCACCGCGGTTGATTTGTTGCGCGGGATGGGGCGGTTGCTGGGCTGGAAGATCGTCGACGTGCCGGGCGCGACGGGCTACCTCGACACCGATTACGCGGCCAAGGGTCGCTACGCGACCGATGCGTTGCGAGACGTCGACTTGGTTGTCGTCCATGTCGAGGCAAGCGACGAAGCTTCGCACGAAGGGCGCGCGGATAAAAAAGTCGAAGTGCTCGAGCGGATCGACGCGGACATTGTCGGCCCGGTCCACCGCTTTTTGCAGAGCCAGGGAGATTATCGGCTGCTGATTTGTCCCGATCATCCGACGTTTCTACGGACGAAGACGCACAGCCACGGCCCGGTGCCGTTCGCACTCTGCGGGACGGGGCTGACGCCCGATGCGGCGACGGACTATAACGAGATTACGGCGGGGCGGTCCTCGATTTCTCTGCCGGGTTATGAATTGATGCCATTCTTTTTGGGGCCGTGATTTTTGCCGTAGTGCGGCAGGTTTTGTCGCAGTTGATTCTGGAAGCACCCGCCAGCTCACGCTGGCGGCTCGCCAGGGCGGGTGAGCTGATTCGCGCGAACACCAAACGGACACTGACTGACGGGCAGGCGTTGTCGCGACTAAGACGCGCGTTACTGCGCTGGGCGGCCAAGCGCGGACGGCACGATTTGCCCTGGCGGCAGTCGCGCGACGCGTATCGCGTCTGGATCAGCGAGATCATGCTGCAACAGACGACGGTCGTCGCCGTCATCCCGTACTTTGAGCGGTTCCTGGCTCGCTTTCCGACGTTGGCCGCGCTGGCCGAGGCAGACGAGCACGAGGTCCTGCGGCTGTGGGCCGGTTTGGGTTATTACAGTCGCGCTCGTAATCTGCACGTGGCCGCGCGGCAGGTCGTGCAAGATCACGCGGGGACCGTGCCGAGCGACGTCGCCACGCTGACCACTCTGCCGGGAATCGGCCGGTATACGGCGGGAGCCATCGCGTCGTTTGCCTACGACCGGCGCGCTCCGATCGTGGAAGCCAACACGCAGCGGGTTTACGCGCGACTGATGGCCTTGCGGGAACCACTCGAATCCACGACCGCTCGAAACGCCATCTGGAGTCTTGCTGAGCGCGCCGTCCCGGCAAAATCGCCGGGCGCCTTCAATGAAGCGCTGATGGATCTCGGTGCGACGACTTGCGTGCCGACGACGCCGAGGTGCGATGAATGTCCCGTGACTTCTAGCTGTCAGGCGTTTCGCGATGGGCTGCAGAACGAGATCCCCACTCCGCGAGTGCGCCCCGAACCGACGGCTGTCAGGCAGGCGATGATTGCCGTTCAACGCGGCCGGCGCTATTTGCTGCGAAAGAGTCCGGCCGGCGAGCGCTGGGCCGGGCTTTGGGAATTCTTGCGCGTGCCCGTAGATCGTGACGGTGAGTCGGTTTCGCTGCCGTCAATCGAGCGGGCCGTTGCCACGCTCTGCGGTTTGGCTGTTGAGGCAAACTCCGACGGCTTCGAGTTGCGTCACACGGTCACACGATTTCGGATTCGGCTCCACTGCACCACGGCACGCTACGTCAGCGGAACCACAAACGGGCCGGCCGAATATCGATGGGCGCAAGTCGACGAATTTGGATCCTTTGCCTTTTCGATGCCCGCCCGAAGGTTTGCCGACCGCCTCGCGAATTGACAGTGACAGAGCGGTCTTATTGGGCCGGCGGAGCCGGGGGCGGAACGAGCGTCGCTGGCGCCGAGTCTGGAGTTCTGGCGGCTTCTGGCGGTGCCGGGTTGGGCGGAAGAGTGCCGGGGGCGACTATGATTTCAGCGGGCTGCAAGCGGAAGTGGTTGATCGACCTGTCCGCCCCGTCTTGGATTGAATTCAGCACCTTTTCGTCCAAGAATCCGCCGGTGACCCGTTCTCCGAAACGATAGGTTTCCCACAGCCACCACTGTGTTTTGTCCACCGCTTTGTTGACCAGCACCGTTCCCGGTGTGTTCTCGCGGCCGAATGGGCGAGCAACCAATGAGTCGAGCATGGTTAAGCGGTTTTGGATCCAGTCGACGACGCCGTCCATCCGCTTGAAGTTGCCGACCGTGAGCGGGGTGTAGTCGCCAATGGTGGTCGTTGAAACGTCGAGTGCGTCTTCGGCGTCGCGCAGCGCCGGGATCCCGGACTTGCGCAGTTTGCTTTCCGCCCATTCCACCGATCGGGTGAAGACCGGCCGTCCTCCGTCGAGTGGAGAAATGGCGGTGTCAAGAACTCCCAGGGCATTGATATCGCTGATTGTCAACAAGTTGTACGCAATGTTGTGCGCGTCGAGCGGCGAGTTGGGATTGTGGACCGTGAACGGCATGTGCTCGTACTGCGGCAGCCCGTAGTACGAGAGCTTGTTCCAGGCCTTCAGGTCAAGGTCGTCCCAATACACGGCGCGATGCTCGGGCGCGTCGGCGTTTTCCTCGCTGTGCGAGACTCTTTTCGTGGACGTCCCGTCGTTGACGGCCACAGAGCCCGGTGCCGGTTGGAAAATGTTGCGGAGCGAATGACCGTCGAAGTCGCCCGTCTCCAATTGATAGCCCAGCATGTCGAGCATCGTCGGAGTGAGGTCGGCCAGTCGGCAGGGTTCTTCGATACGGGCCCCGCGGCGAACGTTCGGCCCCGAAATAAATAAGGTGGGACGCATCGAGTCCGAGAAGGGATAGCCGTGCGTTGTCCCCGGCGTCGCCTCGTTGCCGAAGCACCAACCCGGCCGAGCCGTCACCACGAGGTCGGGAGCGTGTTCGCGCTCTTGCTCGTCGAGATTCTCCGACCAGAGCATGTGGCGGGAGAGTGCGACGACGCAGTCCGGATACTTGCCCAGGGCGGTGAGTCGTAACCAACGGGCCTCGTCGTGGTAATACGCCAGCAGACGTGGGCTCATGTGGGCGACGAGCCCCAGCGGATCGATTTCGGGCGCCGTGTTCTCGTCGTAAGCGATCCCGCCATCGGTCGTCGGCCGCAGATGGTCGACCACCATGTATTTGTAAACCCACTTCCCCTTGTCGTTCAGCTTGCGAAGGATCACCGCGTTGCCGCGATCTTGCGTGGAAATCAAGATCGAATCGTTCGTCAGCTTGGCCAGCACGAGGTCGATCGGGTGCTGCGTGGTGCCGTCGGAGTGGACAGCTTGGACCGCAGTCAGCGAACCGATCAGGTTGACCGGGGCGACACTGTCGGCGATGCGGTAGGCCAGCAGGTCTCCCGGCCGGGGTTTGTTGTACCACTGCCCCGACTTGTAGAACTGATTCGGCAAGAAGATTCGTCCTGCGCCGTCGGAATCAGCGTCGAGCCAGACGAAGTTGACCGACTTGTCTTCCGGATGCTTGTTCCAAATGCGGTGCTGCCGGACTGAAAGACCCAAGCCCCCGCCGACCCACGCGCCGTCCGTGCTCACCATCCGCGGCTTGTAGAAGAACTCGTTGGCAATATCGAAATGAGCCAGATGCGTCGTGCGCCCGCCGTGGTGGCCATGGTCGCTGCAGAGGACGAAGTACGTCCGGTCAAACTCCCCGCGGCCCGCGATTTCCTCCAACATTTGGCCAATCAACACGTCGGCGCGGGCGATCGTGCGGCGGGTCGTCCCGAACTGTCCACGGCTGTAATCGTGGTGGCTGACGGAATCGGTCTCAGGCAGCCAGATCATCGTGACGGGCGACTTGCGCTCGAATAAGAAGTTTCGCGCGTAGTCGGCGTTGGCTTCGTCGATGTATCGCCACGATTTGTGGTACTGCAGGTAGGGGACGTATTTCGTGAGGCTTCGCGACCAGGTTGCCGGTGGAAAATCGTTCATGACGGGGAGCGCGCCGGTCGCCCAATCGGAGCCGTTATGCCGCAAGTGTTCGTAAATCGGCGGCACGCCCGTCGTCTGGCGAGCCAGCCATCGACGGCTGGCCTCTTCGCCGTCGATCGTTTCCACTCCCGCTTTTCCGGCCTCGTTCAAGAGACGGTCAAGGCCCTGTGGGGCCAGTTGGCGAGCGCTGCGCGACGGGCCCATCAGGTCCAGGTACGATTTCGATTCGAGCGTCCGACGGCTGAACGAGACCTGGCCCTTCAATCCGTGACGGTCGGAGAAGCAGCCGGTCCACATCGTGCCGTTAGACGTAATCGTATCGGAGGGGAAGCCGGTGAAGGCGTTGCTCATCCACACGCCCCCCTCGATAAACAGGCGGTTGATGTTGGGCAAGTGGCCCATCGCGGCCATTTCTTTCACGACGTCGGGCCGCAGGCCATCGATGTAGAACACGACGATCGAACCGCCGGGGACCGGCGCGCCGGGCGTCACATCGATCGGCACAAAGTCCTCGTAGGCGATTGGCTGAACGGCCGGCGTCTTCTCGATGTGCGCGACGAACGCCCCCGTGTTGTCCGACACATCGAAGTCATTGATTCCCAGATACAGGCGCCCGCTCTCGGCCGGTTTCCAACTGCGACCACGACCGATGAAGAACGGCTGAGAATTTCCGATCCGCCCGATCAAGCAGAAACAGGGGGCCGGTCCCGAACCGGCGCTGGCTAGAGGAAAATTGTTCTTCTGAATCTTCTCGGAGTACAAAAAGGTCCCTTCGGGGCCGACTTGCGTCGCGTCGTCGTAGTTCCCTTTGGCAGAACGCCCGGCGGAGATTGTCCCATCGGCCCGAATGGTGAGGGGTTCTTGGGCGACGACGTCAATCCCGGTGTCGCCCCACTCTTGATTGCCGGCGATGGACAGATCGGCGACAAACGGTTGCGCAGTTGCGGCCGGCCGCACCTCGACAGGGTCGGGCTCGAACGCCACCGGCTGAATCACGGGATGTTCGAGGGGCAGTCTCTCGACTTGACGCACGGGCACTTCAGGGATTGCACGGACGGGTGAGTCCGAGACGGACCATTGAACGCCCAACCGATCGGCCGCGCATCCCACGACGACGACCAACGCCAGCGCGCAGAGGCCTGCAATCCAACCGTGGCGGCGGCCGCGGCGGTTGCGAGGTCCCACGGAGCGAAGTTCGGTGGCCCGGCTGTAGGATGCGACTCTCGGCACGTCTTGTCGCGCTCCCCAAAAGCGATTCAAACCTCAACTGAAGAACCGTCCTTAAGGCCGGTTCCTGTGATGGAATGCTTACGCCTGTCAGAATCGACACCACACGTGGCTCGCATCCATCGTTTAGGCCCGTCCTGGCGCTCCGCAAGAACCTCCAACAGCGGACGTAACGCTGTTTCGGAATCTGAGGCGGGCGCGCGTCCCGAAGACCTTGACGACCGTTCCGTTTACAGCGCCCGGAGACGCTCGCGTTAGGCTTGCTGGGTGTTGGTACGACTGTCCGTCAAAGTTCGCGCGCGAGGACGACCGCCATCCACGCACGGAGCGCCGCCGTTAGCGCTAAACTGACATGAATCTCTTTTTCGGAAACTTCGATTTCGAGCATCATCTTGACTCGAAGGGTCCGCGCGCGCTGTCTGCGCAAATTCGCCGGCTCAATGACGAGATGGCCTTTTGCCTCGTTCCACTCGCCAAAACGAGCGACTGCATCTGGACGCCCGAACAACCCGAGCCCGGCTTCGCGCAACACCTCGAGGAAATTGGGCTGCCGCTGGTGCGATTTGTCAGCCGCGATCGAGACATTCCAGCGGGGGCGACACTGATACCCTGGGGCTGGTGCCCGTCGGTTCAGACTTGGGCTGCGAAGCGCAATTGCGCGAGCGTCTCTCCCGATCTGG
>DASRXU010000383.1:0-43075 GCA_035687365.1 Planctomycetaceae bacterium
CGGACGCTCAACTGCGCGCGACGCGCACTCCGAGACCGACGAAGAGCACACCCGCCGCCCGAGACAGCCAAACCGAGGCGCTCTGCCGTTCTCGAAAGCGCCGGCTGACGGTCGCGGCAAACCAAGCGACACCGAGGCACCAAAAGGTGCCGTTCATTACGAACACGACGCCCAGCAGAAGCAGCGCAAGGGTCCGATGGGGCGCGTCAGGCTCGACGAACTGGGGCAAGAACGCCAGGAAAAACAGAGCGACCTTGGGGTTCAGAATGTTGGTGGTGATCGCTTGTCGATAGATGGTCCACAAGTTGGCCGCCGCTGGTCGACTCAATTCACCGGGCGCGGTTTTGCGCGCGGCGAACAGCATCCGCAGACCGAGATAAATCAGATAAGCCGCCCCGACCCACCGGACCACGGTGAATGCCGTCGCCGAGCGCGCGAGCAGGACCGACAGCCCCAACGCTGCGAACGTCGTGTGGATGAGTGAGCCGGTGCTGATGCCCAGTGCGGAGAGCATTCCCGCGCGGCGACCCTGAGCGACGCTACGTCCCACGATGTAGAGCGTGTCCGGCCCCGGGGTCATGATCAACACAAGCCCGGCGATCAAGTACAGCCAAAAGTCGTGAATCCCCAACATGGGGCGGAAGCCTAACCGATTCTCGACGCAATGGCAATTTCGCGGCTGCGAAAATTACTGCAGCATGCCGCGCGCGGCGACGGGCCAGACGGCTTCGAGACGCTCGTCGCGGAAGACGTGGAATGTGTCGTGCAGAACCGTCGTAAAGTCGGCATATCCGACGATGAGTTCGAGCTTGTCGCCGATCTTCAGGTCCTGCGCGCCTGGCCCAACGTCGATCCAGCCGTGCTCTGCGCTGAGTTGCACGACCTTGGCGCCTGCATGTTCCTTCACGACGGGCATGCACATGTCGCCGTTCACCGCCTTGCGTCCCGCGTCGACGATGGCTCGCTCGATTCGCGTGCGGCTCACAACGGTGGTCAGGATCGTGAGCGCCGGTTCGAGGCCCGTGACGCCGTATTGGTCGGTGTATTTCGGATCCCCGAAAATGCCGCCGCCGCACTGCAACTCGGTGACGACTGAGTGATCGGCCGTGAACTGGTACGAACCTGTCCCGGCAGCACTCACGATCTCGCAGCGGATTCCTCTCTTCGCGAGGCCGTCGCGGCAATATTCCAGCACGCCCATCGCCTCATTGATCTTGGCTCGCTTTTCCAGCGGGTCGGCCACCTGGTGCAGGTGCCCCTCGTAGCCCATCAGGCCCATCATTTCGACTCCGGGAAGTCGGTCGATGGCCGCGGCCAGATCGAACGTATCGCGCCCCGGGCGAATGCCGACGCGTTCCATCCCCACTTCAACTTCGATGACCACGCGGCACGAAATACCCTCGCGCCGGCACGTCTCGGCCAGCGGTTCGATCTGGGCATAGTGATCGCAGGCGACAATCGGATCGGCATACCGACAAAGCGCGGCGACCCGCTCGAGTTTGGGTGGGCCGACGATCATATTGGCGATCATCACATCACGGATGCCGGCAGCCGCCATCACTTCCGCTTCTGACACTTTGCCGCAGGTGACGCCGATGGCCCCAGCCGCCAACTGTTTGAGCGCGATCGTTGGCGACTTGTGGCATTTCATATGCGGCCGCCACTGCTTGCCGCGTGCGGCGATGAACTGGGCCATGGCGGCAATGTTGCGCTCCATCGCGACTCCGTCGAGGCACAACAGCGGTGTATCAAGCTCAGATTTTTGGCGGCCGATCATTGATTGCATCAGAAAAACTTTCCTACGCCGATCTGTTGCACATCAAGCCAGGCGAGCCGCCAGCGTGAGCGGGCGGGTGTTGACTGACCTCTTCTGTTCCCGATTACCGCGAGTCAATCGATCCAAGTTTGCCACACTGTACGTGTGTCTGAATTCATCTCGCAATCGTCCTTGACAGCCGTCGCAATCCTGCCACGATGTGCGGGAGGACGACACCACGCGACACGAGGAGCTTTCATGAACTTCGCGGCGACCTTCGACCAGGGATTGCGGTACGAGGCGTTTTTGTCGAAATATGGCAGCGACGAGCAACGCCGGCGGTGGGAAGGCGTTTACTCGAACGTGCATCTGTCAACCGCACAGAACCGGCTCTTGGCCGGATTTACCCGGGAGATGAAAGTGCTCGTCGTGGCCGGCACGTGGTGTGGCGACTGCGTCAATCAGTGTCCGATCTTCGCCCACATTGCCGCACAGAACGAAAAGATCGGCATCCATTACTTCGATCGCGACGACAACAAAGAACTAGCCCAGGAGCTGTCGATCTGCGGCGGCCCGCGCGTGCCATCGGTGCTATTTTTGAGTGAGGACGGTTTTTCCTGCGGCCGCGCGGGTGACCGGACGATTTCGGCCTACCGCGACATTGCGGCCCGGCAGCTCGGACCGTCGTGCCCCACGGGTATTGCTCCGCCGGATAAGACGCTCTTGGAAAACGTGGTGCAGGATTGGGTCGGCGAATTTGAACGGATCCAGTTGATGCTGCGGACGTCGTCGCGGTTACGGCAATTGCACAACGATTGATTCTGAGGAGTCCGCATGTCCGACGATGCGGGAAACGAGCCAAAAGATCAGTCGGCCGATGTGCTGATCGTCGGCGCGGGTGTGTCGGGATTGATCGCGGCCCGTGAGCTGACGAAGCGCAATCGCTCGTGCCTGGTGCTCGAAGCGCGCGACCGCGTCGGAGGTCGCACGTTCACTCAGAAACTGGGCAAAGATTGGGTCGACCTGGGTGGACAGTGGATCGGACCCACGCAAGACAAGCTGGCCGCGCTTGCCCGCGAACTCGATGTGCCGATCTTTCCGCAACACCACGAAGGCAAAAAGATTCTGTCGTGGGGAGGCAAGATCAGCACGTTCAAGGGGAGCATGCCCTGGCTCTCGCTCGCGACGCAGCTCGAGTTGGGCCTGCTCGACTTGCGGGCGAAGTCCTATGCAAAAACATTTCCGCTCGACGCGCCCTGGCAAGCTCCCCGCGCGGCCGAGTGGGACGGCGAAACGGTCGAATCGTGGAAGCGCCGCCATTTGCGAGCGGGCGGTTCGCGGCTGTTTTTGGATATCGTCGTGCGGGCCGTCTTTACGTCCGAGCCGCGGGACTTGTCGTTCCTTTATTTTCTGAGTTACGTGAAGTCGGGGCACGGCCTGGAAATGTTGACGTCGATCCCGGGAGGTGCTCAGGAATCGCGGTTTGTCGGCGGAGCACAAAAGCTCTCGATCCGGATGGCCGAGGCGCTCGGCAATCGCGTCGTATTGGAGTCCCCCGTTTGGGCGCTCGAGCAGACGGCCGATGGAGTGACCCTGGAAACCGCGCGCGGCATATTTCGCGGTCGCTATGTGATTGTCGCCATTCCTCCCCTGCTGGCCGGGCGGATTCGGTACGCATCGGCTTTGCCGTCCCGGCGCGAGCAGTTGATGGCTCGGATGCCGATGGGTTCGTGCATCAAGTATGTCGCGACGTACGAGCGGGCGTTCTGGCGCGAAGCCGGCTACTCGGGCGAAGCCTTCAGCGACACCGGCCCGACCGTCACCACGTTCGACGACTCATCGCACGACGGCTCGCCGGCCCTTGTGACTTTTAGCGACGGCGGCGTGTCGCGTACTTGGGGTGAGCGTTTGCCCGAAGAGCGACGACAGGCTGTGCTGGCCGAACTGGCCCGCTTCTTCGGACCCCAGGCCGCCCGTCCCACCGGCTTCCTCGAAAAGAACTGGAGCGACGATCCCTGGAGCGGCGGCTGCTACGCCGGCGTCATGGGGCCGGGCGTGATGACGGATTTTGGGTCGGCCCTCCGCCAGCCGTGCGGCCGCATTCATTGGGCGGGCACCGAAACGGCCGTCGAATGGACCGGCTATATCGACGGGGCGATCGAATCGGGACAGCGGGCGGCGGGCGAGGTCGCGGCCCGCTTGAGCGAGTGAGGTCGGCTTCAGACACTACCGTCAGCTAGAATCGGCCATTCCGGGCCGCGGCCCGACTTTGATCGCGAACCGACCTTGGTCGCGAACCCGGGGCGAACCGTCTGTGTCGGCTTCGCAAACGGATCGAGGGTTGCGGGCAGACGCTTCGTTCGGGATTCTTTCAATCATGGCCGGGATTACAACCTCTGCGGAAGGGACTGCCGACAGGGAAAGCCGCCCGGCCGAACCGCTGTCGCTGCCCCCGCTCAAAGTGCAATTGGGCGAGTCGGAAACGGGATCCGCCCCGTCCGAGCCGCTTTCCAGCACTGCGCCGGCGGGCAGCTTTCGCGAGCTGATGACAGTTGCCGTGCCGCTCGTGCTCAGTTCCGGCTCGCTCTCGCTGATGATCGCGATCGACCGGCTGTTCCTCACCTGGTACTCCGAAGACGCGCTGGCTGCGAGCCTACCGGCCGCTGCCCTGCACTGGACCGTGATGAGCGCATTCGTGGGGATGATCAACTACGGCAATGCCTTCGTCGCGCAGTATGAGGGGGCCGGCCGCAAGGACCGAGTGGCGGCTTCGGTGTGGCAAGGGATCTTCCTGGCAATCGGCGCGGGGTTGTTGTTCCTGACGCTGTTCCCCCTCGCGCCGTGGTTTTTCGCGCAAGGCGGCCATGCGCCGGAAGTGCAGCATTACGAAACGCAGTTCTTCCGCACCCTCTCGTGCGGCGCGATTCCGATGCTGGTGACGATGGCCTTCGGCTGCTTCTATTCCGGCCGCGGGAAGACACGGATTGTGATGTATGTCGACTTCCTGCTGGCCGCGACGAACATCGCGCTCGACCCGTGCCTGATCTTCGGCGTGGGACCCTTTCCGCGACTTAGGGCCGCAGCCGAGTGGCTAGGCGTACCGAGCCTGGGAGTGGTTGCCGATTGGCAGTTTTTGCCGAGGCTCGGAATCGTGGGGGCCGGACTGTCGACGGTCATCGCCTACACGGTGGCTGTGATCGCGTACGTCATCCTTTCGTTCCGGCATCGCGATTCGATCGAATACAACTTCTGGAAGCACATCGGACTCGATCGCGAGCTGTTGGGTCGATTGTTGCGTTTCGGTTTGCCGACAGGCTTGCAGATGGCGGCTGAGATCTCGGCGTTCACGGTCTTTTTGGTGCTGGTCGGTCGGCTCGGGACCGCCGAGATGGCCGCGACGAATTTGGCCTTCAACGTCAACATGTTGTCGTTCGTGCCGATGGTCGGCTTGGCCACGGCCGTGATGACGCTTGTCGGCAAGCGGGTCGGCGAGGGGCGGCCTCAACTGGCAGAGCGCACGGTTTGGTTGGCGGCAGGCGCGACCGCCGCCTACATGCTCTTTTTCGCGATGATGTTCGTGGTGTTCCCGAAAGTCATGCTTCGCCCGTTTACCGGAGGCAATGCGACGGCCGAACTCGCCGGCATTCAGCACACGGTCGTCGTGCTGTTGCGATTTACTGCGGTGTACACGTTCTTCGACGGCATGGCGCTCGTGTTCGCGTTCGCCATTCGCGGAGCGGGCGACACTCGATTTCCGTTCTATTACACGCTCGTGAGCGCGTGGCTGGTGATGGTGCTGCCGACTTGGGTGATGATCAAGACCGGTCACGGCGGATTGCTGGGGTGCTGGCTGGCGTGCTCGGCTTACATTTGCCTCTTGGGAACGGCCTGCTTCCTGCGGTTTCTGCAGGGCAAATGGAAGACGATGAGCATCATCGGCGCGCCTCCGTCGGTGCACTAGCGCTTAGCACCCCGTCTGTGGCAATTGGTCGGGTGCGATGCCTACAGCTTTGGCTGGGCATGTCCTGCAATGCATGCCCACACCGAGCCGTGGGCATGGCACCCGTTCTTAGCGTTTCAGGGAGAGTAACCAGTAGGGCAGGCATGGCTGCCCTACGGCGTCAAAGCCTCACGAATCCGAGCGAAGCGTTCTTCGTGTACGGCATCGGGGAGTGCAGGCGACAAATCACCGGTCGGCAAGTCCCGCTCGAGATCGACCCACGTGCGGCAACCGGCGAAGTGCGAGCTCTCCTCCAATTCGATCGGTCGACTGAGGCGAAGGATGCGGACGGGAAGTACGAATAATCCGGGCGTGCGATAATGAAATCGCCGCACGAGAGTCGCCTCGTTGAGGATTTGTAGCGCGCTTAATCGTGCGAGTCGGGCCTCGTCGGACAATTCGATCACCTCGCTGACCACAGCATACAATTCGATGCGAACGATTCCCTTCGGTGGAATCGCGGCCGCAGCCCGCGCTGTGACCGACGCCGCTTCGGGACGAAAGTCGTCAGCTGTCTGGTGGAATTGCGTCGGGAATAGCCAGAACTCCCGATGTTCGACCGTGAAACGGCCGCTCCGCTCGTGGATGCCTCCCTTCCTCAGCAGCAGGGACTGGCTGCCATCGGCGAGAGCCCGGCATGTGGCGGCCCATTCTTTGAACGCGTGGCGGTTGGTCGATTGCATGCGGCACGATCAGGCACAGGAAGAAATCGAAGCACCCGCCAGCTTACGCAGGCGGCTCGCCGAACCTGCGAACGCTTTGGCGAAATTCATTATTTCCTCGGCGTGTGATAGAGTCGATGTGCCGGGAGCCATTTGATGAGTCATTTTGAGCCGAGTCAGGAACAGATCGCCGCGTTCGACGACGAGGGTTTCTTCGTCGTTGAAGGGCTGCTCGATTCGGAAGAGGTCGGACTGTTACGCGACATCGCGCGGACCGATGCGCAATGGGCCGCGGGGGCCGCGTCGCGTGCCGACGGCGAGGGCGGAGCCGTGAAGGTCCGAGTCGAGAACGAACTGGGCGAGAGCGATATTTACAGTGCCATCGTCCGCAGCCGGCGGATCGTCGAGACGATGGAATTGCTCTTGTGCGACGAGGTTTATCACTACCACCACAAGATGGTCTTCAAAGAAGCCAAGACCGGTGGTGCGTGGGCTTGGCATCAGGATTACGGTTACTGGTACGACAACGGCTGCCTGTTTCCCCATCTCGCCAGCTGTCTGATCGCCGTCGATCCGGCGACGAAAGCGAACGGCTGCCTGCAGGTGCTTAGCGGCTCGCATCACTTGGGCCGCGTCAATCATACGAAGGTCGGCGAACAAACCGGGGCCGATCCCGAGCGGGTGGCCGCTGCGGTTGATCGGCTCGAAACGGTTTATTGCGAACTTGAGCCGGGGTCCGCTGTCTTCTTTCATTGCAACCTGCTGCATCGCTCCGATCAGAACAAAAGCGACGATCCGCGCTGGGCCTTCATCTGTTGCTACAACGCGAAAGAAAACGATCCGTACAAGGACTCGCGGCACCCGCGATATTCCCCACTGCACACGTGGCCGGATTCGATGATTCTGGAGATCGGACGGCGACAATGGGCCCGCATGCAGCAACCGGTCGCGTGAGCCAGTCTGCCGCGACGACTGGACCTGCACTGAGTGCTGCCGTGAAGGCGGAAGCCCTGCGCCTTGGCTTTGACCTAGTCGGAATTACGCCGGCGACTGTTCCGGGTGGCCTCGAGAACTTTCACGACTGGCTGCGGCGGGGCTACGACGGCGAGATGGCTTGGCTGTCGCGGCGTGAAGAGGCCTACGAGCATCCGCGGAATGTGCTTGCAGGCGTGCGTAGTGTGATCATGCTGGCGCTCAACTACCGCACCGACGAGCCCGCTCCGCCCTGCCCCGGCACGGGCCGTGTCTCGCGCTACGCCTGGAGCGACGCGGACTATCATGCCGTCGCCCGTGAGCGATTGAAGCTGTTGGCCGATTTTCTGCACACGCAAGTTCCGGGCTGCCGCACGCGATCCGTGATCGATTCGGCCCCGATGCTGGAGCGAGACTTTGCTCGCGCGGCCGGCCTTGGATGGTTTGGCAAGAACACCATGCTGATCAACAAGCGGCAAGGCAGCTGGATCTTTCTGGCCGGCTTGTTGACCGATCTCGAGTTGGAGCCCGATGCGCCGCACGAAACGTCACATTGCGGCACTTGCACGCGCTGCCTCGACGCGTGCCCCACCGACGCGTTTCCGCAGCCTTATGTCCTCGACGCGCGAAAGTGCATCGCCTACTTGACCATCGAATTGAAGGGGCCGATTCCCCAAGAGCTGCGCAGCGGCATGGGCGATTGGCTCTTCGGCTGCGACATTTGTCAGGACGTTTGCCCTTGGAATCGCAAATCGCCGCGCAAAGACGATCCGGCCTTCGTTGCGCGCGGTGATCTCAACCCGGCCGATCTCGGCCGCCTGCTGGACCTCGATGAGGCTGGTTTTCGCGACGCATTCGGAGAAAGTGCCCTCTCCCGCCCTGGTCGCACGGGACTTTTGCGCAATGCGGCCATCGTCCTTGGCAACCAGCGCGACACCGCGGCGGTGCCGGCGCTCGAACGAGCGCTCGGCGATGCGGAGTTGGTGGTTCGTGGTGCGGCCGCTTGGGCGTTGGGCCAGATCGGCGGTGAAGCGGCGTTCACGGCGTTGAAATGCCGACTTCGCGTCGAGGATAATGCGACCGTTCGTGACGAGATTGAGCAGGCTCTGGCGACCCACTAAGCAGCATCGTTGGAATTGCGCATGTCGGACAAAATTAAACTCGGAGTGAACGGCGCCGGTGGACGGATGGGCCAGCGGATCGTGGCGCTCGCCTCCGCCGATCCTGAACTCGAGGTCGCCTGTGCGGTCGAGAACAAGAACTCGCCCGCGCTGGGGCGCGATGCGGGCGAAGTCGCCGGTGTGGGCTCGATCGGCGTTCGCGTACAGCGGCAGCTCGACGGTCCCGTCGACGTGGTGATCGATTTTTCGCGGCCGGAAGGATTGATGGCGGTCACGCATCTGTGTGCCGACCGTCAGATTCCGCTAGTCGCGGCGACAACCGGGCTTAGCGACGCCGAAAAAGCTGAAATTCTGACCGCCGCTCACCTCATTCCGCTGATCCTGGCTCCCAACATGAGCTTGGCTGTGAACCTCACGATGAAACTGGTGCGCGAGGCGGCCCGAGCACTCGCTAAGTATCCGGGCGGCGTCGATGTCGAAATCATCGAACGCCATCACCGCATGAAGGAAGACGCCCCCAGCGGCACAGCCTTGGAATTCGGCCAGATCGTCGCTCACGAAATGGGGCAGACAGAGCACGTTCACGGCCGGCACGGACGGCCGGGCAAACGACCGCAGACCGAGATCGGCTACCACGCGGTCCGCGTCGGCGACAACGTCGGCGAACACACGATCGTCTTCGGCTTGATGGGGGAGACCATCGACCTCCATGTCCGCGGCCAATCACGCGATAGCTATGCCTACGGAGCCCTCGCCGCCGCGAAGTTCTTGATAGCCCAAGGGCCTGGCGTGTACACAATGGCGGATGTGTTGGGGCTTGCGTAACAATGTCACTCGAGTCTCCGCGGCCGGAACTCAGCCCCTTTTCTCCAGTTTGCCAAATCGGCAGATTCCTCAAGTCCGTCACGATTGGTAGCCGATTCAAGTGATTGAGTCGGAGCGCTAGGCCGCCCTGTTTTGCGATCGCGCTGCCCGCGGTTCGTTGGGGCTGCCTGGCTGACGCCTCCCGCCAAGAGCCGAGGCAGCGACGTGCAAAACGGACAACTGGCGCCCCGGGCCATCTCGCACGGGATTCGCAACGCGATCGCATTCGGTCGAAGGGCCGGTGTGGCGGCGTGGGCCTTTTTGTCGAGCCGTCGTTGGCTGGTGGTCGCGATGCTCGCCACCTGCGCCCTGATCGCCGTGCTAACGCTGGGCCAACCGAAACACCTACTCGTCCCGCAAGAGCCCGAGGCGCCCGAGGTAAAATTCGACGACGTGAAAAACTTCGGAGTCGCTTCCGGCTCGAGCGGATCCTGGTTCCGTCGGGGAGCGCCGGCAGATGTCAACGCCGACAAGGCAGCGAACCAAGTTCCCGGCCTCATTCTCAGTGCGCCGGCGGACGAAAGCGAACTCCCGGAATCGGCGCGGTTGACTCGCCGATTGGACGCCGTTCGTTCTCGACAGAACAAAGGCGCCTGGCTGACGGGAAAGATCGACTCAGTCAATAAGCTGGCCCGACAATCTTCCAACGCACCGCTGCGGCCGCCGGTTCGCGTTTTGCCACAAAGAACCGCTGACTCGAGCAGCACCTCGCTGCATTCCACTCCCGAGTCGGTTTTCCGCTAAAAAACAAAGGACAGGCGATGTACGAGCGCTATTGGGACCTGGCTTGCCGACCGTTTGAGAATCATTTCTCGTCGCCCTTCTTCTTTCACAGCGAAACGCACGAGTCCGCGCTGCTCAAGCTGCGGTACGCCATCGAAAATCGCCTGGGAGTCGGCGTGCTGTGCGGCGGAATCGGCAGCGGTAAATCGGCCGTCGCCGCCGAGCTGAGCCAGGAAATCGACTCGAGCTGCGGCCCCGTCGTGCACGTTTTGTTTCCACAGATGCCGGCCGCCGAGTTCCTGGCCTACCTGGCGTCGAAACTCGGCGGTGGTGACGCGCCCTCCGACTTGCGTACCGGCATGGATCGCATCTTGCAGCGGCTCGAAGCCCAGTTGCGAAGCTTTGCGCAAAAGGGTCGTCGGCCGACGATTGTGATCGACGACGCGCACCTGATTGACAACGTGCGGGTCTGGGAGTCGCTGCAACTGCTGTTGAACTTCCAACACGACGCGGACTGCGATTTTTCGCTGATTTTGGCCGGCGGGCTGAGCCTCATGGGCCGACTCGAGCGCACGCCCCAATTGAACGATCGCGTCGCCGTGTTCAGCGTGCTGGAACCACTGTCGCGAACGGAAACCATTCGCTACATCACGCATCGCATGGCAGTCGCCGGCGCAAAACGCGAAATCTTCCACCGCACCGCACTCGACGCCCTGTGCGAGCGTTCGGGCGGCGTTCCGCGTCGCATCAACCGTCTGGCCGACCTCGCGCTCGTCGTGGGTTATGCCGACGAGCTGACGGAAATCACGGGCAACGAGATCGACGCCGTCGCCGAGGAACTGCCGTTCGCTGCTGCCGCATAGCGCTCGAATGCGGTCGTCCGTGTGCCACTGCTGAGCTTGTCTCAGCAGTGCTCTTCGCGCGTTGGCAGCGGACGGGCCCTTCTCTGAATTCCCAAAGGCACTGCTGAGCCGAAGCGTCTCAGCAGTGGCACACAGACAATCGAAACCGAGCGACGCTGCGCGCCAGTCCGTCAACTCGCTTCCACCGTTCGATACAACCCGTGCTCTTGGATGTAGACCTCGCACGGTCGCGGTGTCATGAAGCGGATGCTCTTTCCCTCGCGAACCCGTCGGCGAATATCGGTCGACGAAAGATCGATGCCGGGCATTGTGACGAGACGAATTCGATCGGCGACGTTGTTTCCCAGAGCGCGGCGCAGGGCGTCCAGATCAGGCAGCGGTCGATCGCCACGGTTAACGGCCACGATCGTGGCCAGCTCGACGATTCCCGGCGGATCGCGCCAGCTCGGCAGGTCCGTGAGTGAGTCGGCACCGATCAGAAAAAACAGCTCCCGAGACGGGTCTTGGGCGTGAACCTCGCGGAGCGTGTCGACCGTAAAGCTGCGGCCGGCCCGTGCGAGCTCCATTCGATTGACCTCAAACTGCGGATGGCCGGCAATCGCGAATTCGACCAGTTCGGCCCGCTGCTGCCCCGGAGAAATTCCCTCGGCGGCCTTATGCGGCGGCTGCCCGGCCAGCAGAAACCAGACGCGATCCAAACCGCACTCTTCCCGACACCGCTCTGCCAGGAGCAGGTGACCGAAGTGGATCGGATCGAACGTTCCGCCGATTAAGCCGAGTCGCATCGGTGTCGGTTTGTCCTTTCACATGGGCGAGAGGCAACGCTCCGCGACTGGGGATTGTAGACACTTCCGAAAGTGGAGAACCAGCCGGTGCAATAGTGGGAATTCCAAGATTGGAACCACGGCCCAGTTCCGACGGGCCATTCGCGGGCAAATGCGCGAGATTTGCTCACGATCTGTTCCCGCAATCCGTCGTCGATGGATAGGATTGTCGTGGAAGGGATACCGCAGAATTGGTCGCGAAGAAATCATCGCAGCCGGCGCTGTTTGACGCCGCAAGCTTTCCGCCCGATCCACTGCCGTGGGAAGTTGCCGCCGAGAATGATCGACTGATCGCGCGGCTGGTGTTCAATCGGCCCATCGATTCGACGTTCGATTATCTCGTTCCCGACGGCTTGCGGACTCTGATTGCCCCCGGCCAGCGAGTCAAAGCGCCATTTGGGAAAGGCGATCGGCCAACGGTCGGCTACTGCGTGGCGCTGGCCGCGACGAGCGAGCAAAAGCGGCTCAAAACGATTGAATCGATTCTCGATCGTCAGCCGCTCGTGTCGGCCAACATGCTGAGCCTCACGCGGTGGATCGCCGACTATTACTTGTGCAGTTGGGGCCAGGTCCTCGAATCGGTCGTGCCCGCGGGAGTTAAGCAGCAGGCCGGCACGCGACTCGTCACGTCGTTTGTTTGCACGAATCGCGAGGCGGCGGATCCCGCAGCTTTCAAGCTGTCCGCGAAGCAAAAAGTCGTACTAGAGATCCTGACGACTGCTGGTCGGCCGATGGACGCGGCCGAACTGACGCAGGCAGCCGACTGCGGCACGGCCCCCTTGGCCGCGCTGCGACAGAAGGGTTTGATCCGCGCGGTTCGCCAGCGACAGACGCAGAGTGTCCCGCCTTCCGAGCCCTCGTCGCGCGAGGAGGACCTGCAGCTCAATGCCGATCAGCAGCGGGCGCTCGACACGATTTTGGGTCTGCAACGCGCGGGGCAACATCGCACGGTGTTGCTGCATGGCGTGACCGGCAGCGGCAAGACGGAAGTCTATATCCAAGCGATTCGAGAGGTGGTCAGCTACGGTCGGCAAGCGATCGTGCTGGTTCCTGAGATCAGTCTTACGCCGCAGACGATTCGCCGATTCCGCCGCCGATTCAATTCGGTCGCCGTCTTGCATAGCCATTTGAGCGACGCCGAGCGGCACTGGCATTGGCAGCAAATCGCGTCGGGAGGTGTGGAGGTGGTGATCGGCGCGCGCAGCGCGGTCTTTGCCCCGACACCAAATCTGGGACTGATCGTGATCGACGAAGAGCACGAAACGACTTTCAAACAGGAAACGACTCCCCGTTATCACGCTCGGCAGGTCGCCCGACAGCGGGCGCAGATCGAGAACATTCCGCTGATCTTAGGCTCGGCGACGCCCACGCTCGAATCGTGGCTGCGCGTGCAGGAAGGCCAGGATACGCTCGTCTCGCTTCCGCAGCGCGTCGAACGGCGTCCGCTGCCGCCGGTGATCGTGGTCGATGTTCGCAACGATCCCATGTGCCGTCGTGGGGCGGCCATCGGTCGGGCGCTCGAGTCGGCCATGCGCAACGTGTTGCGGGACGAGGTGCCGACGCATGGCCGCCAGCAAGCAGGCGGACAGATCATTCTGTTCTTGAATCTGCGCGGTTTTTCGCCGGCCATCTGGTGCCGCGCTTGCGGTGCCAGCGTGAAGTGCCCGACGTGCGACGTCACTTTGGCGTGGCACAAGGATCGTGGAAAGGCCTTGTGTCATGTGTGCGACTTCGAGTGCGATCCGCCCAGCCTCTGTCCCGGCTGTGGGCACGCGGGATTGCGTTATGTGGGGATCGGCACGCAGCGACTGGAGCAGGAGGTGCGGGCCCGCTTTCCCGGGACGTCCTGCGTGCGAATGGACAGCGACTCGATGCGGAAGCGAGGCAGCCACGACGCGGCCCTCGAGCAGTTTCGCGCGGGTGACGCGCGGATCCTGCTCGGCACGCAAATGATCGCCAAGGGCCTCGATTTTCCGAACGTGACGCTGGTGGGCGTGGTCAACGCCGACACCATCCTCCATCAGCCCGACTTTCGCGCGTCCGAGCGGACCTTTCAGCTAATTTCCCAAGTGTCGGGTCGAACGGGCCGCGGTCCGCGCGGCGGCCGGGTGCTCGTCCAAACGTCGGCCCCCGATGAGCCGGCAATCGTGCTGGCCGCGAAGCATGACTTTGCGACCTTCGTGAAGCACGAATGGGTCCACCGCCAAGCGCTGCTCGCGCCGCCGTGCCGACAGTTCACCCGGATCATCATCCGCGGAAAGGACGCCGAACGAGTCCGCGACGAGGCAAAACGAATCGCGCAGCTTTGCACCGACACTGCCAAGACCGCCGGAGTCGATGTCCGCCTCCTGGGGCCGGCTCCCGCTCCCGTTTCGCGAATCAAAGGCCAGTATCGGTTCCACATCATGCTGGCAGCTCTGGAGGGGGACGCGATCCGAACGGTGTGGCGAAAGGTGGTCTCGCAGCTTTCGCCACGAGAGGACGTCGCGTGGACAGTCGACGTCGACCCGATCAACCTACGCTGACGCAGCGAATCGTCGAGATGTTACCCAGCCGCCAGTGTAAACTGGCGGAGCTTCTATCGACTCGACGACGTCGTCATCGAATCTTTATCAAGCACGCAACAGGCTGCGGTGTAACGGTTTCGTTCCCCCCGTGGCTTTGAATCAGGGCAAACAATTTGACGCCCGTTTTTTTCCGCCGATATAATCGATTGCACTGTCGGAGGTTCCTCATTCGGCGCGGCGCGCTTCGAGCCGATTCGGACGCGGTCCAAATGAACCGATGACTTGCTGGGCCCCAGCCATTGGGCCGACGTTCAGTCTGCCGCATTCGGGAAGCTCACAGTCTATGGATTGCCTGCGAACTTCGTTTGCACGCCTCACCGTTCTGCTTTGGGCCTGGCCGGCGCTCGCCTTTGGGGCCGACCTGGCGCTAGGGGCGGACGGCCCGGAAATCGTCGCCGGCATCAAATCGGGCGCCGGTGATCAGGCGAAGCCGGCCGAGCCGCCGCTGGCGAAATATCTCACGGTGACCAGCCCCGTCGACGACCTGGTCTTCGGTCGGGTGAAGAACGCGGTCCTCAATCTCGAGAGCCAGGCCCAACAACAGCACCGCCGGGCCGTGCTAATCCTCGAAATTACCCACGGGACCACCCCGTTCCATCAGGTTTACGGCTTGGCAAAATTCCTGACGTCGTCCGAAGTGGCTGACGTCAAGACGGTCGCCTGGGTTCCAGAAAATGTGACGGGCAACAACGTCATCATCGCGCTGGCGTGCAACGAAATCGTCATGCATCCCGACGCCGATCTGGGTGACATCGGGCAAGGCAAGCCGCTCGATCGCGATGAGCAGCAAGACGTGCTGCGCTTGATCGAGAAGCGGCATAATCCGCGGCTGAGTACGGCCCTCGTGTTGGGCATGTGCGATCCGCAGCGGGAAACGTTGCGGGTGAAAGTCCAACTTCCGCAGACCAGCAAGGATGGCAAAGAGACGAGCGAATATCGAGTCGTGACGAAGGACGAATTGGAACGGCTGCAAAAAAGCAAACTGGCCATCCTCGACGTGCAGACGATCAAGGAAGCGGGCGACCTGGGAACCTATTCGGGCAGCAAGGCCCGCGGTCTGGGTGTCTTGACCGTCCAGACGATCGACACGCGGGGCGAACTGGCGGACGTTTACAATCTTCCTCGCGAGGCTCTTCGCGACGATCCCATCGCGGGCGATAAGCCCCACGTTCAGATGATCAAGGTCGAGGGCGTGGTCGACTCGGTGCTCGAGGCGTTTATCGAGCGGCAGATCGACCGGGCGGTCACCGCCGGCGTCAACACGCTGATTTTCGAGATTGATTCACCGGGGGGAGGCTTGTTGCAAAGCCAGAACCTCGCCAACGTCATTGCTGACCTCGATCCGAAAAAGATCCGTACGATTGCCTACATCCCGAAAGGGAAACAGGCCCTGAGCGGCGCGGCGATGATTGCCCTCGGCTGCGATGAGATCTACATGGATCCCAACGTGCGGATCGGCGACGCCGAGCCGATCGAACTGAAATCGGGGCGCCAGTTCGAGCACGTTCCGGAAAAAATCCTGAGCAACTTGAGAGTTGTGTTGGCCACCTTGGCTAAGCGCAAGGGGCGACCTCCCGCGCTCGCCGAAGCGATGGCCGACAAGGATCTGCAGGTCTTCCAAGTGAAGAATCGGCGGACAGGCCGGATGTGGTACTTGTCGGAAGCCGAGATTCAGGCCGGTAATGGCGAGTGGGAGAAGGGACCGCCCGTTGCCGAGTCGGGGGGAAACCACCTCCTGACGGTTACCGGCACCCGTGCTCATGAACTGGGACTGTCCGAAGCCCCCGTCCGAGATTTCGACGATCTCAAGCAACGGCTCGGTATCCCCGCCGAAGTCACCGTCGCCGAGGCAAAACAGACCTGGGTCGACACGCTCGTTTTCGTGCTCAACACAGAGCTGGCGTTGTTCTTCCTGGTCGTGGTCGGATTCATTTGCATCTACATCGAGTTGCATCTCATGACGGGGCTGCTCTCGATTGTCGCCGCGCTGTGCTTTGCCGTCTTTTTCTGGAGTCACTTCTTGGGTGGGACGGCGGGCTGGCTGGAGGTGATCTTGTTTTTGATCGGGGCCGCCTGCCTCGCGCTGGAAGTCTTCGTGATTCCGGGCTCGGGCTTCTTTGGCGTCACAGGCGTCCTGTTGATCTTTGGCTCGTTGATTCTGGCCAGCCAGACTTGGGGCAACCTCGAGCCGAATGAGGACTACAAACGGCTCTCGTACACGATGGGCACACTTGGGGCGTCGATCATTTCAATTGTGGTGATTGCGATGGTGACGAGTCGCTTTTTGCCGCACGTGCGCGTGTTCGACAAGCTCGTCTTGTCGCCGCCCGGGGGCGCCGACCTGCATCACTTTGGTCCGCGGCTGAAGCCCGGCTTGGCGGATGAGTCCACCGGCCTCTTCTCGGATCATCCGCGCTCGCTGGTTGGCCAGGAGGGTGCCTCACTAACCGTGCTGCGTCCGGCCGGCAAAGCGAAGATTCACGGCCGCACGATCGACGTCGTCAGCGAGGGGCCGTTCATTCCGGCCGAGAGTCGCGTCGAGGTCGTCGAGGTCTCCGGCAATCGTGTGGTCGTCCGGCAAATCGTCTGATCAGTTCACTTGATCACGACGGGCGCTGCGCCCAGCAGAACCTGGCTCACGAAGTCCCACGTATCTTGGGCCATGACTTTCAGGTTCGATTCGACAGTCACGATGTCGCCCGGTTGCAGCAGGATGTTTTCGTTCTGCTTCCGCGATGCCTCCCGCAGGCTGACTTGGATCACGACGCGATCGTTCTGTCCGCTGACCTCACGACAGACGAGCACCGTGTCGATCATCTTGTAGGTGGCGCCGTGGGCGGTGGCAATCGCGTCGAGGATGCGAAAATCGTTGCCGATCGGGAAGGCGTAGCGGCCGGGCTGTTGCACCATCCCCGTCACGACGACGCCCGGCGGATCGTGATGTTCGACGCTGACGACGTCGCCGTCAGCCAGGCTCTGCTGAGCGAGATCCGTCGTCCCGTCCGTAAGATGAATCTCTCGGTGATCAGGGGGCGCTGCGGCACTTTGGCTGAGCATCGCGGGCTGCACGGTGTTCGACGAGGGACTGCCCGCGGTCATCCCGAAGCCCGCCGTGATTTCGTTGCCACTCGGCGGAGCATCGGGGCTTTTGCGGCTGTGGATGGAGATCGTCGTCCCTGCTTCTCGCGATAGGCCGCCCGCGGCCGCCAGTGCCGAAACCAGGTTGCTTGACTGACGAGGCAGCGTATAGAGCCCGGGATGTTGGACCCCGCCAGTGACCGTGATGTGATGTTGTCGTGGCTGCACGAGCGAGACCTGCACCAACGAAGGTTGCACGACGCCTTGCTGGTGGCAGGCCTGCACGACGGCGGCCTTTGAGAATTCGGTCGTCACGCCGGCGACAGGAATCTTGCCTAATAGCGGCAAGTCCACCGTGCCGTCTCGACTGACGGTGGTGCGCAAGCGCGTCATATCCGTCGCGCTCAGGCCATTGGCGACCAGAACTTCCACTTCGTCCCCGGTGTCGAATTTCGGAGCGATTGGCTCCACGGCGCGGGCCGCCAAGTCGACGCTGCAGGGGGCCTGCCAATGGCTCGCCTGTAACTCTGCGGGCAACTGGGACGCCATGTAGCGATGTTCGGCGGTTGCGCAACCGAGCGAGAGCCCGGCACACCCTACGACGATCAACAAGCGGCGCGCAATTCCGCGAAACCGGACGGAGAGCCGCCGGACGGAGGGCGCCGTAAACAACGAGATCGTCGACATCGATTGTGCGAAGGGACAGACAGACTGGAAATATGGAGAACTTGGAGGGGTCCGGACTTTATGCCGTCTACGGGGCACATGTCAACGGCAGATATTCGGCCAAATTCGGACGTAGTTGGGCGAGCAAGTCTTGGCGAGCGGCGGGTGTCAGCCCGCCGGTTCTACGCAGTTCGAGCGTTTTCGAGGAATCAGAACCGGCGGGCTGACACCCGCCGCTCGCCGCGTGCGACTCTCATGACGGCGCTACCGACCGGTCACTCGGGACTGATCTGCGTCAGGTCCATCAAGACTTTGTGGCCCGATTCGACCGATTGGCGTCGAACGAGCCGCAGGCGGGCGTCGTACCAGACGTGGACGTCGACGTCGCCCGTTACGCGGTAGTGGACGCACGGCTTTTGTTCGCCCGCGATGTCGAGCGTCTCGTCGCCCACGCGCTCGAGCCGTCCCATCACGCGAACCCCTTTGTCGGCGTCGAGCACCATCACGGTGCGCGGACCACGAGACGAGTCGGCTTCCCAGCGTTTGGGAAGTTGATAGCAAGTGGTCGACCAGAGTTCGGGCGAATTGAGCGATGAGCGTCCGTTGCTGTCGAGCTCCAATCCCTCGCGCGTCGCATTCGCCGTCACGTGATAGCGAGTGCCGTTGAAATTGGCCGTGCGGTCCATCTGCAGCAGTCGACCGTCGTTGAAGACGGCGGCTCCCGAGGAGTTGAAGCGATACTTGTAGACGTAGTAGTTGAACAGCAGGGCCGCATTGCCGCCCACCCAATCGGTGCCGTCGTCGCGGTGGTGGATCTGCATCGAACAGACGCCGCGCTCGGTGCCGTCGACGAAGATGCGAAAGAGTCGCGTCTCATGTTCGACGTCTTTGGGTGCTTGCCCCTCGGCAAGCGCGGCGCCGGAGGCGACAATCACCGCGCTCAGGCCGGCGAGAACTCGGAAGATTGCTGGTCGCGGCGTGCCGAAAGAAGTGGGCCGCATGGGTGCCTCCTTGCCAGACAGTCGAAGCGGGATGGGTGCCCTAGCTTGCGACAAAGAGCGGGTCGGGTCGTCGATGCCTCCAAGCGACCGACGTTTGCGTTCGAGAACGCGCCCTATTCAATATCGGTTCAGGGCGGTCGTGAGCTTGCCGTCGAAAATTCGCGATGAGGATCGTGTCGAGCGCTTACGGCGGGTGCGCACAAGTCGGCAACCGGACTATCGTTCGGCGGCCTCTTTACATCGCTGCGTGCCCTAGCGACGCAAGGTGTGTTTAGGCAAACCTGGTCAAGATTGTCGATCGGGCCATCTTTTCGGCCGGAGAGATCGCCTCAGTTCCATCCTTGAGAATGGCGTCCTACACGAAGTGATCACCGCGCGAGATTGTCGACGTGTCCTGTCCGGGCAACTCGCGGATCCCAGGGACGCGAGGCATCCAGGCGCTCGTCTGCCAGTTGTCCGCCAGCTGTCTCTCAGGATAGAAGGGCGGCAATGTGAACGAGAGATAGTGCGACATGCCAGTGACGAACGGCTCGTACATGCCGCGAAGTTCGGTGAGACGTGTCTCGATGGCCGTTATTTCGGCCGGCTCGGCATTCGTCGTTTCGGGCGATAACACGCCGCCCGCCGCTTTCAGCCGTTCGATCAAGATCTGAAATCGCTCGGGCGAGAGGCGATTTGGCTCAGGTGCCTGCGGATGAATCTTGAAAATCAGGCACAGGTCGACGGCCGCGTGTCGCGCCATCGCGAAAGTCAACCGGGCCTGGTAGACGTCGTGACCGCCAGCTCCGCAAATCGCGAGGGCCGACGTGTCGAGGATCACCGTCAACGCGGCCAGCCACGACTGGTTGTCGTGCTGCGACCGATAGAGGGCGAGTACGGGGAAGGACAAGCATCGCTCGAGCACCTCGGCGGACCAGGTCTCCCATTGAAGGAAGTAGGAGATGAGCACCTCCGGGCGGCGGCTCGGCTGGCTTCGCACCAGAACTTGCTCAGCCGTCGGCGGCGAGCCGCCCCGCGCATCGAGCAGCGAAATCATGATCTCTCGCTGTGAAAAGGCCTGTGCGAGAATTGGGTGATAGCTGAGAACGAGGGCCAGAAACGCGAATCCCAGGCCGGCCTCGAAGACCGCCAGAAACCGCCCGACGGCGTCCAGAGGCGAAAGGTCTCCATATCCGACTGTAAAAAACGTCACGCCGCTAAAGTACAGGTACGAAATGTGGGTCCGCGCTGCGTCGGCCGCGGCCATTTGAGTTTGAAAGGCCCAATGCAAGAAGGCAAAGCTCAGAATCAGTCCGCAGGCCCAACTGACGAAGATCATCAGAAACGACAGTGGGGCGAACGCGCTCAGAAACGACTCGCGCCGTCGTGGCGAAGAGACAAATGCGGCCATGAATTTCCACGCTGGCCAGGCGGTGCTATAGAAAAGCCGAATCAAGCGGTAAGCGTGGGTCACGCGCCGCGGCAACAACACGGCTTCAAACGCATCAAGCAAGATCAAGCCGATCATTGCGGCTCCGACGAGCCCGGCCAGAAATCGCATGGAACTCTCCACTCGCGACTCGCTGATCAAACTGCCCAGGAGTCGCGTTTCCTGAATGAGACGGGCCATTCGCGCTCGAGGTCGGCCCTCTCGACGCGCGATGACACACGGTACACAACGCGGGCCTCAAAAAGAATCCTCGCCAATCCGGGCGAGCTGCCTGCCGCTCAGTCAGCGGTCCGATGGAGGAGCAGGCGTCCGGCTGAACGCGTGATAGATCGCCGCCGCGTGACCGCAGCACCAGTTGGCGGTGAGCACGGGCAGATTCAGCAGGCCTCGAAATGTCAGTGTCAGCGAAAATCGCTCGACGGGCCGCCGCTCGAACTGCGTCAACGTCAGATAGAAGCTGTCCGCGCAGTTCGTCGAGTCGCCCCTCGCCGGCTCGACCGCATAGATCCGGCCGTCGAAAGCCACGCAGCTTGAGTCCAAGAGCGGGGCAACCCAATCGGCGACTTCGGCAGGCAGGTAGCCAAGCCGTCGTTCGTCGGGCGATTTCACGACGACGATATTGAGGTCGTCGTCCTTGTCCGGATCGCGAGCCAGCACGACGCGCATTCCGGCCCCTACCGCCTTATGCCCGTTCGGCCGCTCCTCGCCGCCGTCTGCGGCAATTGGGGCTCCCTCCACGCGGATCGGCTCAAACTGAGCGACGCGGAACCACTCGACACTTCGTCGGCGCTTTCGCGCGAACATCGGTGTCCCTGCTTACTAGGGAAGCCCGCTTTGTTCAATCTGCCGTTGAGAGCGGCCTGACGGATCAGTCGTTGCGCGGAGTCTTAGCTCGTGCATGGATCCGTAAATGTCCGACCGCCTCTATTTGGATCATAGGCCGACAGCCAGCCTGCGGGGAGGCCGAATTTTTGCCGGAAGCGGGCAAATGACTGGGAATCACCCCTAAAAAGGGCCGCGCAGCGGTTATTTGCCGGTAGCCAGAATCGAGAGCTGCACGCGGTCGGGGCCGGCCATCTGGATTTCGGTGGCATCCCCCTTGAGCTGGGTGACCCGATGCGGCAGGTTGGTGGCACCCACCCGATCAAGGATTTCCCGGGAGCCAGTGACCGCCCAATTAATCCCGCCAATGGCCCGCCCATCGGTCGGTGCCGGGGCGACTTTGGCCGTCTTCACCAGCACCCAAACGTCGCCGTAGCGAATACCGGGCAGCATGCCGCCATAGCGACTGATCTGGCCGCCGAAGAGAGACGTATACCACTTGAGGGTCGCCTTGGAGTCGGTCGTCGCCAGGTGGATGTGATGGAATCCTTGCAGTTCGCGATCCTCGACCAACTCGATGAGTGTGCCCCACCGGTCCCGGATGAAGGCGTAGCGGATCGGCCCTTCCTTCTCGATGCCCGACACGATCTCGACGCCCGTGTTGGTAAATCGCTCCAGGGCTCGGTCGAGATCGGCGAATCCGAAGCCGAGGTGATCGACGCCAGAACCGACGCTGCCGAGCACCGGCCAGATCGGGGGCTGAGCGTCACCAGGGGCGAAGACGAGCATCACTTTGCCGAGGCTCACGACTCGCGTCTTGCCCGGGTCAGCTTCGGAATGGGGACCGGCGGGCAGTAAAGTCCCGCCCAAGTGCGAGCAGTACCATTCAGCGGCCGCTTGGGGGTCAGACACATTGAGTCGGACGCCGCGGAATTCGGTCGCGAGCAGTTGGCCGGTCGGCTGCGTCGACAGAGCGAGGAAGAGCATCAGGCCGGTGATCGTCAGGCCGCTACGCCGCACTCGCGATCGTCTTTGGCCATTCTGATCGATGATCCGCGCCATCTTATTGGCCTCCCGACTCGTCGTGAGCGACCTAGACGTTGCGTGTGGCAACCGCGCGATTGCGTGGCTCCATCTCTGCGGGGATGATAATCGACGGCAGTAACGAAGGCGATTGACAACGGCGCTCGGGAAGTCGGACGTCTATTGAGCTGCCGACTCGGGTCGGAGTCCACGTGAGGAACCCACATGCACACAAAGCGAATCCTGATTGTGACTCTCTTGGTCTTGGGCGAACTTCTTGTGGCTGACTCAACGCGCGGCGCGGGGCCAGTCCAAACCGCGCACAAGTTCAACAAGGAGGGTAACCCGCCGCTCGACTACTTGGTGTATTTACCCCCGGAATACGAGCACAAAGCCGGCTGGCCGCTGATTCTGTTTCTTCACGGAGCAGGCGAAAAAGGCAACGACATCGAGCGGGTGAAGGACGATGGCCTGCCGGAAATGCTCGAGAAGGGTAAGACCCTGCCGTTTGTCGTCGTGAGTCCTCAGTGCCGACCGGACAGCTCGTGGAACTCGCAACTGAAGGTTCTGTCGGCCCTTCTCGACGAGATCGCCGCCAAATACAAAGTCGACCAGGACCGGATCTATCTCACCGGACTCAGTATGGGCGGTTTCGGCACGTGGGCGCTCGCCGCGTCTGCGCCGGATCGATTTGCGGCCATCATTCCGATCTGTGGCGGCGGCGACCCCGACGCGGTCGAGCGGCTGAAGCATGTGCCGATTTGGGCTTTTCACGGGGCGAAGGATGACGTCGTACCGATTGCACGGACTCAGGCGCTGGTCGACGCGCTCACGAAGGCCCACGGCAATGTGAAATTCACCGTCTATCCGGAACTGAGACACGATTCCTGGACGGTGACGTACGGCAACCCCGAAGTCTACAAATGGCTGCTCGAGCACAAGCGCGTGCCGCGAGAGAAAAAAGACGGGGCGAGCCCTGAACCCGCCAGGTGATTGTGCTGTCCCGTTCTTAGGGTGATGTCCGCGGCGATCACCAGCGTGCGGCAGCGGAATTCGTAAATGGGCGACGAACAAGGTCTACCCACCGAAGCGGTTCGGCATTACGCGTCCGGATACGAGGCGACCCGGCTGTTCGGTTCAGCGCCGGGCGAGCTGGAACGAATCCGCACCCAGGAAATCATCGCCCGTTTCTTGCCGCGGCCTCCAGCACGAATCGTCGACGTCGGAGGTGCGGCTGGGGTTTACTCGCTTTGGTTGCTGGATCAGGGTTACGAGGTCCGCTTGATCGACGCGCTGCCGTTGCACGCCGAGCTGGCCGCGCAGGCGTTCCACAGACATGCCCGTCGCGAACATGCGTCGGCCTGCGTCGGAGATGCCCGCCAGCTTGACGAGGCCGACAACTCGGCCGACGTCGTGTTATTGATGGGCCCCCTCTATCACCTGACCGAGAGAGACGATCGCCTGCAAGCGCTTGGCGAAGCTCAACGCGTCTTACGTCCCGGCGGAACGCTCTTTGCCGGGGCCATTTCACGATTCGCCTCGCTATTGGACGGCCTGACTCGCAATTTCGTCGACGATCCGGCGTTTCTCCCGATCCTCACAGAGGATCTGGAGACCGGACAACACCGCAATCCCGAGCACCATCCGGATTATTTCACCACGACGTTTTTCCATCATCCGGACGAACTGGCCGAAGAGGTCGCGGAGGCGGGGTTCGTACTGGACTCGCTGCTTCCGGTCGAAGGTTCCGCCTGGTTGTTGCCGAACCTCGCCGAACGACTGCGCGACTCAGCGAAGCGAATGCAGCTGATGGATCTGCTGCGGGCGGTCGAGGAAGAGCCGTCGCTGATCGGCGTCAGCGCCCACTTTCTGGCCGTTGCGAGAACTGTCTGATATGCGGCTTTGGGGCGCTAGTGGTTGTCGAACCAATGCGGAGGAATCGCGAGTGACCAGACGTCGCTGGTGAGCGGCCGGGCGTGGCCTCCCGCGACCCACAGCTTGTCTTGGAAGACGAAGGTCGACTCTTCGTGCCGGGCCTTCCAGATGCGGTCTGATTTCAATTCCGCCCATTGCTTACCGTCCTGGGTATACCAAACGTCGCCGAGGTTCTGCGAGGGATTATTGGACCAGCCTCCCAAGACCCAGATGCGATCGCGATAAACGGCGGCGGAAAACCAGAGTCGAGCCGGCCACGGGGCCGCCTCGAGCACCCGGGTCCATTTGGCTCCGTCGTCGGAGCACCAAACATCGTTGAGCGCGCGATATTGAGGCACATAGTTGCCGCCGCCCATCACCCACATTTTCCCATCGTGGACGACCGCGGCATGATACGCGCGGGGCGACCACCCGGCGTGTTCCGTCACCAATTGCCAATGGGCTCCGTCCTTGGTGGCCCAGACGTCGTTCTTCAGACTTTTCTCATCGCCGAAGTAATAGTTTTCGGTCCCGCCCAGAATCCACATCCGACCTTTGAAAGACAGTACGCCGGCAGCAAGCCGCGGCGACCACTCGGCGATTCGCGTCGCCGGCGTCCACTTGGCGCCGTCCACCGATGACCAAACCTCGTGGCTGGCCTCGTGTCCCTTGAGCCGGCCGTTGTACCAGCCTCCCATCAGCCACATCTTGCCGTCGTAGACAACCGTCATCGACAGGTCGCTGTGCTTCCAAGGCGCGCTGGCCGTGACGCGGTTCCAAACCTTGCCGTCGGCCGAACTCCAGACATCCCGCGGCGGCGCCTCGTACGAGTTGAACCAGCCCCCCATGATCCAGAGGCGATCTTTGTAAACCAACTCGCCTTGCGAATCGCGTGGCTGCCAGCCTGCTGCATCGGTCACCTTGTCCCAGTTCAACGTTGCCGGCTGGCCAAACGCTGCAGTCCCAACGAGGCAAATGACGAAGGCGAAACTCGATACCAGGCTGCGACGGGTCATCCGTGATCCTTTGGAGGAATGGCTCATTTTCGCCCGATTCTAGCTTTCCCGATTGTTTAGTGACCCGATCGCCGGAGATTTTTGTAGAATGAGGCACACGCAGTGGATACGATGCCCGGGAGACCGTGGTGGTTCTGCCGTCACGGCCACAATCCAAGCCGAAAACGTGAAGGGTGCGGTGCGCCTTCCCATTCTTCTCGGTTTCTTCTCGGCCTCTCTCGCGACTGATTTATCTAGCGCACCCTTCTGGTTGATACCGTTTGCTTCAGGTCGGTCGTGCATTGCGACCACTCTTGAGGCATCCGAGTTGTCTGCGAACGATCGTTCGTAACCTGACAGCATCGGGCGGGCCCAGCGGTGTCTCAGCGGGACGGGTTGGTCTCCCGGCTCTATCGGATGCCGGGCGATTGCAAGCGGGAATCCGATCAACTCCTCGGCCGATCGGCGGAGGCACATCGGAAGCTCTTGAGATGCGCGGCGTCCGAGGTGACCGCGACCTGCGCGGCCGGAGGTCTGCTGCGATCGATCTCCACTCTCTTGGAACGTCCACCGGGTCGGGCGGCAGCGCATCGCTTTCTTCTCGACCCGGCATTTGTTGAGGGCCTCCATCGAGGGGCCGGGATTTCCCGGACATTGGCAGATTGGCATCGGTGCGTCGCCGAGCCCAGCATCGCCAGCGTCTGCCCGCCCGCTGATGCCGAGTCTGCGTACCGGTTAGGCAATTCGCTGCTGCCCCTGCTCTTGCGAGACGACCCTCTGTGGCTCGGCCGAATCGCACTTCGCACCGACGTTTACGGTCGCTTGAGATTCCCGCTCTGCGACTGGAGCCTGGTCTTGTGCGGTACCGACGACCCGAGTTGCGTCCTGTCTGATGAGTTGGTCCAGGCATCGCTCACGCGCCACGAGGTGCGACTTTCGACTGCCGGTTCAGACGGTCGAGATCTCCTCATTCTTCCTCGCGACGAATGGCTCCGCGCGATTGTGCGGAATGACCCGCATCTCGACGGACGCAAGATGTGTTTTGGTAAGTCCGACGTGACAACTCGGTTGCAATTCGCTGGCGCCATTCCGCAATGGCAGGTGCGCTACGACCCGGTCACGTCCGGTGCGCATCATGCGCATTCCGCCCTGACGGGTGCCGTGGTGGCGGCAACGCTCGATGCGATCGCCTACCACTCTCCGCCGATCGCACGTGAACTCAACTCGCTCCTATCGGCGGTGCGCGGCTGGGCATTGCCGGCGACGAACTACGGGACGATCCAGTCCTTTTCCGATCCGACCCTGCCGCGGGTGATGGGGATTAATATCCCTTATGGACCCGGTGACGAGCCTCAAATTTGTCCCTTTTGTTTCACCTGGTTCGGTCACGAGCTGGGACACACCAAGAGCTACCTGATTGAAACGATCTTGCACGTTCGCGACGAAGCGCTCACGACGAACCAGGCAGACTACACCGAAGTGATCGAGCGCTACGGACGCGCTTTATCTCTGAGGACCATGCTGCAAGTCCCGTACACGCATCTTTACGAATGGATACTGCTGATGGATTTTCTGGAGGGCAATTTCGCTGCCCTACCGTGGGAGTTCGCCACCGACCCGGTGGAATTTGGCAACGATATCGTTCAGGAGATTGTCGAAGCCTTCGAGCGAATTGAACGTGAATCGAGACTCACGCCGTGCGGACGCGCGGCTGTGACGCATTTGCAGAGCCTCGCCAATCAGGCAGACGCACGCTGGCGATCCCTTCGACGCCGCGGCCGGCCTTTGAATACATCCCTTCACCTCTGACGGGTCTAGTTCGGGCCGCGTTCCCGGCGGCGGCCGCGTTATTTCCAGTGGAACCGTTAAGGCTGGTTCAGATGGCCAACGCGATTCCCGTCCCGGCGAGCCACGTGCTGAGAATCGACGCCGGCATCATCGCTCGAATCCTCATAGAGGGATCCCGGTTGGCGACCAAGGCTCGGGCCCTAACGCGCGACAGGTCACATCACAAAAATAACCGCCAGAAACGGTGCGACCCATGCCTTCGCGCGAGAAGGGGAATCAGCGGACAGTCATTTTTTGGCGGCTTAAACCCAGACGGCGACATAGATTTCTCTGGGTGTATCAAGGCTGCATTCCGCAGTCGCATCATTTGTCGGTTCGCCTCCTATGGGTCAAGAACGCAGGAAGTATTACCGCTACCCGAGCGGGAGCGAGGCGGTCGTTGTGCGCCATCAAGGCGTGGAACGTCCGGCGAAGTTGATCAACCTGTCCGCGGACGGATTCCGCCTCGACATGGACGAAGAATCGATCGTGGAAGTCGGCGACGTCGTGCTGATGGCCACGTCCAGCGGATTTCACCGCGTGCGTGTCATGAACGTGGCACGCGGTAACGGCACGTTGCAGCTCGGGCTCCAGCGGCTTCAAGACATTTCGGCGAGCGCGGTCGAAGCGCAGGCCGACAGAGCCCGTCCGCGCCGCAAAAAACGTGTGAAGCCTGTCGTCGCGGCACCCTTCTTGCAACTCGGCGTGCCGATTGCGTTAGCCGTCTTGATCTCGGGAACTGCTATTTGGGCTTGGACGGCGGATGCCGATCCGGTCGGCGCTGTTGTCGAAGATAGAACGTTCGTGACGCCGACAAGTGAGTACAACGCCCGTCGGCGGCGACAGGCCGAAATTGAGGAGAACATTTCTCCCCTCGAAAAACCGAAGCGGCGTGGGCCGCGGCTGGAAGGGGAATCGGCTTCGGCTCAGTGGTCTCCGGGCGGAAAATCGAATGCGATGGCGGACGCGAAGTCGTCTCGCTCCGACCGCTCGGACGAATCGAGCCACGCAGGCGCAGCGGGCTCTGGCCGCAAATCGAACGATTCGTCCCCAGGGGGAAGCTCGGGATCCGATCGGGCACACTCCACCGAGTTGGCCGACGGCCACGGTTCCTCCTTCGCGGAATCAGCCGGCGGCGGGGGCTCGTTTTTCGATCCGCAAGCAAACGCGACGCAGACCATCAACGCGGCGCTCAGCACGGCCAATCGTGAAAACAAACACGTGCTGGTGGAGTTTGGAGGCAACGATTGCGAATCGTGCAACCTGCTCCACACCGCGTTCACGAACAACGCCGAAATCGCTTCATCATTCCAGAAGGCCTTCGTTCTGGTTTCGGTCGACATGAACGCGAACCAGAACCTCGTTTCGAGCTACGTGCAGAACAATGTGCGGGCCCCGTTTCTGGCCCTCTTGAACAAAGAGGGCAAGGTCATGAAACGGCGGCGGACCGATGACCTCGGAGCAGGCTCGAAACTCGACGTCGGCAAGGTCAAAGCGTTCCTGCAACAGTGGGCGTCCGCGGGCTGAGTGTTATCGCGCGGGCGACTCGATCCGATGCGGTGTGAATCTCGCAGCCCGATCGATGGTCGCTCACGAGGGGCCGAGCAACCCCCATTCGCTCTGCATCCAGCGCCGGTAGGCGGTCGTTCCCAGCAAGCTGGCGATTGTCAGGTACGGCAAGACTTTGGTGCTTAGGAAGTACCACAGATTAACCTGCTCGACAGTTCGCCACTCCAGGCTCAGGGTGGTAATCAAGAGCATCACACCCGCAAAAGCAAGGAAGCTGGCCCAGAGACGATGCTGCAGGGTCAGCAGCCAAAGGCCTCCCGTCACCAGCACGGCGGCGACTCCCACGAAGACCAAGGCTCCCCGGAAAATCACCGTCGCTCCTAAGTGCCAGCCGAGTGTCAGATTGCAAACAACGACGGTCGCAAATAACAGAGTCATGCTGACGAGGGCATCGAGCGAATACGCGGCAAAAGCCGAAAGCGTCAATTGTTGTCGGGTCCACGGGTAGAGCAATTGCACCGAGAATGTCTTGCGGCGCTGCCACCAAGTTGAAAAGCAACTCGACAGAGTCGCAAACCAACCAATGTCGACTAACAAAACTACAAAGGCCCGCGAGAAAAGCTCCGCAGCGAAAAACCACCCGCAAACAGCGACCACCGCAACGGGGCCGACGATCTTGATCAGCACCGAAGCGATCAGATTTGGATTTCCCATGTCCATCGCGCGGATCCTCCACCACCAAGTGGAAGAGCGGTTCAGCTGACGCAGAGGCTCCAGTTGGCGGTGAAAGGGCAATGACAAGGGAGAAGGAGCTGCTCGCCGTTTTTCGATGTCTTGCATCGACAGTACGGGGGCGATCCCCGCTTCGTTGAGCGCGACATGAAGTTTCGGCGCCAGCACGATGCCCGACAGGCCTAGCACGGCTCCGACGGCGAACAACCCGGCGCTTAACCACGGAAGCTCGCCCAAGAGAAAGCTCTCCACCACATAGGGCCGAGCGACGAAGCTCAAATAACCCGCGGCGATCGCCACAACCAGGGCCACGCCCTCGAACCAGTGAGATCGCCATGCAGATGTCGAGCCGCCGTTGTTCTCAGGCGTCGCAGCGTTTGAAGCATGAGAGAAACGTGGTTACACCAGCAGCAAGCGGAATTCCAGTGCACTCCACACGCCCCACGCGAAGACCTGAACCGCCGCCGTCGCCCAAATGTTACTTCCGTATCTGCTCGAGATGAAACTTGCAGCGGCAATGCCCGCCACGCAGATCGTCAACGGAGGAATCAGATGGGGGACCACAAACTGGGGGTAAAGCCTGGCTGATGCCAACGAGAAGGTCGCCGTCGTTTGCTGCATCACCGCGCCGCCCAGCAGCAGCGTCACAAAGAGCAAGAACACGGTCGACGCGAGGCGGCCGGCGTTGAGATCGAGATGCCACACACGGACTTCTGGCAAGGCCTGGCACAGACGTCGGAAGCCAACGGGGTCGTCGCGATATCCGCCGACAAACAGCCGCTCCAAGGCCGGCCAATACTTCCTGATGGACTGCTTGAACCGTGGCAAGTTCACGATTGGCCCTTTGACAACCACGTCGCGCGTGTTCGTCGGTCCCACCCGATCGTCTTGTCCCAGCAGCACCGAAGGCTCTCCTGTTCCGCGCCAGGGGATGTTGGCGCTGACGCCGCGAGGAAGCGCCCAGGAGGGACACTCGAAGTAAGCATCGAGTGGAGTCCATGGCCACAAGTAACTGCTCGTGATCACGCAGGCATAAGCGGCCAGCCAGACCCACAGCAGGCGCCGCGTGGCCCACGCGCGCAGCACGACAGCCAGACGGTTAGACAAGTTGCATCTCCACGAAGATCTCTTCGAGGTTCAAGTCTTCGATCGAGACGTCGGCATTCCACCGCGTGCGGAGTTCCTGGACGAGCCCATCGTTGACCGATGCCATGGCCACGAGTGCGGTGTGCCCCTGCACTTCCGTCCGCAAGGCGCCGCCGATCGCGAACCAGGTCGGCAGGTCCTCCCCGGCCGAGATCCGCAGCCTTTTGACCCGGTCCTTGAGGTGGTCCAGCTCGTCGCAGACGGCGATGCTCCCGTCCTTCAGCATGGCCAGGTGCGAGGCGACACGCTCGAGATCGGACGTGATGTGAGTGGAGAAGAGAATCGTCTGGTTGTCGTTTTCCGTCATCCTGGCCAGCGATTCGAGAAATCTACGCCGCGCGACCGGATCCAGGCTGGCAACTGGCTCATCGAGTATCAACAACTCGGGCCGATGAGCCAGCGCCAGCACAATGGCCACTTTTTGTTTTTGTCCTAACGACAACGGCCCGACCCGATCGTCCCAAGGCAGCCCGAATTGGCGCATCAGCTCGGCGGCGAAACTCGAGTCCCAACTCGGGAAGAAGGCAGCCGCGTAGGCGAGTTGTTGTCGCACGGTCATCCACGGCAAGAGCGCAGGCTCTTGCGGAACGTAGCCGATGCGGGCTTTGTTCTTGGGGCTGAGGTCCCAAGGATCCTCGCCGAAAACTCGAATTTCGCCCCCGGACGGCTTCAGAAGTCCCAACAGGCACTTGATCAGGGTCGACTTTCCCTCGCCATTGGTGCCGACGAGGCCCATCACTGTGCCGGAGGCAACCGTGAGGTCGACGCCTTGCAGCACCGCTTTCTGACGGCGGCCGTACGATTTCTGCAGATCGCGGATTTCGATGACGGGCTTTGACATGGTTGGACCGCTTCTTTAGGCGTTGGCACTCTCGCGCAGCTCGCGCTGTGAATTCCTCACCACCGTCAGCATCTGTTCGTCGCTCAAAGAGAGCTGAATCCCGCGGACAACCAACTGCTCGGCAAACGGTTGCAGCTCGCGCCGACGATCGGAAACGCTGCCGACGTGTTCTCGCTGATCGACGAGCATCCCCTGCCCGCGCGAGCGGCTGACCACTCCGTCCGCTTCCAGCTTCGAGTAGGCTTTGGATACCGTCATCATGTTGATCCCGAGTTCGGCGGCCATTTGCCGCACGCTGGGGAGCACATCTCCGTTGGCCAATTTGCCTCCCGCGATCAGGGCCCGCACCTGGTCCATGATCTGGCAATAGATGGGCACGCCGGAGGAGGGATGGACTTCAAATTGGAGTGGCGTGACTTGCATAAGTGCATTACGACTGTAATACAGTCGTCGGCGGCCGTCAAGTGGCATTCGTCGAGGGGATTGTTCCGATCCTTTCCAAAGGCGATAATTTTGCCTAGGACTCTTGTAGGGCTGGCCTCGCCCTCGTCGCGGAATACAGGAATTCGCATGCCCTCTCGCCAGACTGTCGCGCTGCTTGTTCTCTTTGTTTTATCCGTCGGCTTCTTCGCGGCGCCTCGCGTCGCGGACGCTCAACTGGCAGCCCCCGCCGTCCTCAATGCCAAAGCTCCTGAGCTCCCGGTGCGTCCCGATGGCGAATGGTTCAACTCCAAACCGTTGAAACTGTCCGAACTGCGCGGTCAGGTTGTCGTCCTGCACTTCTGGACCTTTGGCTGTATCAACTGCAAGCACAACGACTCGGCCTACAAGGCCTGGCACCAAAAGTATTCCAACAAAGGGGTCACGATGATCGGCGTCCACACCCCCGAGCTGGAGCGGGAACGCGATCTGAAACGCCTCAAGCGAAGCATCGAAGAGCGCGGACTGAAATATCCCATCGTCGTCGACAAGGACGGCAAGACTTGGACGGCCTGGGACAACCACTGGTGGCCGTCCATCTATCTCATCGACAAGACCGGCACGGTCCGCTATCGCTGGGACGGCGAGCTGAACTGGAAAGGGGCCAAGGGCAAAGCCCTCATGGAAAAGAAGATTGAAGAGCTGCTTGCCGAAGAAATTCCGGCGATCGCGAATCACTAATCAGCTCGGCGTTGCATCGAAGAAAGCCCGAATGGGCCGCCGATCGAGGGAGAAGTTGCGATGTGTCAGCGCCTGTTGCCGGGGGATTTTCTGGGGACCGTCGTCCGCCGACAGGTTTGTGCCGGCCTCTCGTTAACGGAAACTCGCCATCCCGCCGGCACAAGTTTGCCGCGGCATTGCCACGAACGTGCCTATTTCTGTCTGATCCGTCGCGGCACTTACCGCGAAGAATACGGAGATCGGCAACGGTCCTGCGGCCCACACATGCTCGCCTTCCATCCGCCCATGGAGGTGCACGCCGAACACTTCGACGCCGAGGAAGTCTGCTCCTTCAATATCGAGATCACCCCTTCGTGGTCTCGCGTGTTGGCAAGCGGAACGCTTCCGCTCAGCCGCCCGTTCGATTGCCAGGCCGGCCCGGCCCTCGGCTTGGCGGTGAGAATCCTCGACGAATTCGAGCATTTTGACGCGTCGTCACCCTTGATCGTCGAGGGGCTGATGCTCGAACTGCTGGGAGTTCGCGACCGGCAAGTGCGCGGGGAAATGGCCCCGCCCCGCTGGCTGCGGAACGTGAGTGACCTGCTTCGCGAACGGTGTACCCAGCCGTGGAGCCTGACCGACGTTGCTGCCGAGGCAGGCGTTCACCCCGGCTATCTCGCCAGTGCCTTTCGTCGCCATCTGGGCTGCACGATAGGAGAGTTTGTGCGTCGCGAGCGAATCGCCCTGGCCTGCCGCGCCTTGGCCGACGCAGAGACGCCGCTGGCCGACGTCGCCCTGCTGGCTGGTTTCGCCGATCAGAGCCATTTCACCCGCGTCTTCAAACGCCAACTCGGCCTGACTCCAGCCGCTTATCGAAAGACGACAGCTCGCTCTTCAGGCCGTTCCAAAAGCTGAATCCCGTTCAATCGGCTGCGGATTCGCTCGGCTATCATCCGACTTTGGTGAGCGCCGTTGCCGCAAGTTTGTCGCGCGCTCGTGCATTTGGAATCCTCGCAGGAGAGTGGCCGATGTTTGTTGGTCGTTTGCGCGGGTCGTCGCCGTTTGTCGTTTCGGTGGTGCTTGCCACGCTGGCCTTTGTGTTTCCGGCGGATTGCCCGGCACAGTTCCGATTCGTGAAGCGGAATCAAGCGCCCTTTCCGATCGACGAAGCCATGTCGAACGCCGTGATCGACGAAGCGGCCAAGCGCCTCGAGGAGGATTACATCTTTCCCGAATTGGCCGCGAAGATGATCCAATCCGTACGCCAGAAACAGGCCGCCAAGGAATACGCCGGCATCAAAACCGGCCAACAGCTCGCGGATCGCCTCACGAAGGACTTTCAAGCGGTCTCGAAAGACAAACACCTGCGAATCCTCTGCAGTACAGACGCGCTGCCCAAGCGGACAAGTGACGGTGGCGGACCGGGGCCGACGCCGCCGATGAAGGATGACATGCGGCAAATGGGCCAATGGATTAACGCAGGCTATCGCAAGGTCGAGCGACTTGGCGGCAACGTGGGTTACCTGGCACTGGACGGATTCTTGCCCGCCGAAGCCGCCGCCGAGACGGCCGCGTCAGCCATGAACTTTCTGGCCGGCACCGACGCACTCATCATCGACTTGCGTCACAACGGCGGCGGCGACCCCGAGAGTGTCGCTTTGTTGTGCAGTTACTTCTTCGGTCCGGATCCGGTTCTGCTGAACAGTTTGTACTGGCGGAAGGCAAATCGAACCGACGAATTCCGCACGCGCAAAGAGGTTGCCGGCAAACGCTATTTGGGCAAGGATGTCTATCTGCTGATCGGCCCGCGCACCTTCTCGGGAGCTGAAGAGTTTGCCTACGATCTGCAAACGCAAAAGCGGGCCACCCTCGTAGGCGAAACGACCGGCGGCGCGGCGCACCCCGGCGATCTGGCCAATTTGAACGATCACTTTCTCATGTTCGTGCCCCTGGGGCGACCTATCAATCCGATCACCAAGACCGATTGGGAAGGAACCGGTGTGAAACCCGACATCGCCGTCCCCACCGCCGACGCGCTGGAGAAGGCGCACGCGGTGGCGATCGAAAAACTCCTGAAAAACGCCAAGGACGAGGAGTCGCGCGAGCGAATCCGCATGGACGTCGAGCATGACCGCAAGCAGTCGATGCAGAAAGCGACGGCGCAGGTGCAGTGAAGCTCGGAGGCCCCGACTGAGACGCAACGGGGCAAACGATTGGCTCTTACCGAATCCCGGTGCTTAACACCAGCAGTGCGAACGCTCCAATGAGTCCGCACGTTCTCACCCAATGGTACAGGTCCCAGCGATGTTCTTGCGCTTCCCAATCGCTGGGGAGAGAACTGGACGTCCATTTGGCAATCTGATTGTTGATCGGCACCGGGAACGCGAGCGAAAACAGGATCGCCAAGCCTTGGATCGTCAACGCGGCGGCCGCGAGGTTCCATGCGAGGCGATTCAAATGCACGAACGGCAGGAGCACCAGAATATTCAGCAAGGCGCAACCCGACATCCAGAACGGCATCACGCCACCGAACAATCGGGCGAATGCTGAACGGACGAGCGTGTGCACGTCTCTCGGCTGATGGTTCAAAGTGGGATGCGCGAACGCGGCCACGTTGAGTTCGCTTCCACACATCAGGCCAATTCCCAGCACGGCCAGCAGCTGAAACGTCATCGCCATGAGGCCTCCTTTGCGTGGGAAGCACTGGAGAGTCAATCCCGTCAGCACGCCAACTGGCCCGCAATCCATTTTTCGTTCGAATTGCCCGATTGACCAGCCCATAGCGATCACGCTCCTCCAATTTGCGGCTGTCTGAGGGTCGTGGTTGCTGTGGCTCCAGCGGCTGCGTAGATTCAGTGTTGCGGAATCACTTGTCCGTCGGTTTCTCTCTTCAAGAAATTGGGAAATGAATCAAGCGCACCACGATCACCCAGGCCATCACGCGGGCCACCATACGGACCATCAGCACGAGAACAAGCCCGGAAAGCAGTATCACAAGGATTGGCGGGTGTGGGTGGCCCTCGTCGTGATCTTGGCGGCCATGGCCACGTACGTGATCACGAATGGCGAGGTGATTCGGCCGGTTTCGGTGCCGCCCAGCGAGGTTGCGCCGGTTAACAAGTAGACGGACGTAAGCGCTCTCACGTCGTCGAATTGTCCGCGGGCTGACTGTCAGCGGCTTGCGACTTGGTAATCGGGTGGCCTTGGTCCCCGGCGATCGGCAGATGCCAACCGCGTCTCATGGCCATCACGCGCAGGCCAAAGCACAATAGCGCGCCTGCCACGGCCGACAGCACGAAGGGCACATGCAGCCGGTCGCCCAGCACGACGACTGTTGCGCCGGCGAGTCCGGCGACCGCATACAACTCGGCCCGCAACACGATCGGGACTTCGGCGAGCAGAATGTCGCGCGCCATGCCGCCCCCGATTCCCGTCAGCATCCCCAAGAAGGCCGCCGGCGCCGGTTGGAGCCCATAGGTGATCGCCTTGTCGGCACCCGCGACGGCGAAGAGTGCCAGGCCTGCTGCGTCGAAGATCAGCACCGGATTGCGCAGCCGCTCAACGAAATTGTAGGCGTAGAAGATGAGGGCGCCGGCAAGGAGCGAAACCGCCGCATAGCGCCAGTCTTCAATGGCCACGGGAGGCGTGGCGCCGATCAACAGGTCGCGCGTAATGCCGCCGGAATTCGCCGCGACAAAGGAGAGGACCAGAACGCCGAAGAGATCGAGACGACGTCGAACTCCGGCCGTCGCTCCGCTGATCGCAAACACGAACGTGCCGCAGAAATCGAGCACGGAAAGAAGTGTGGCCATCGTGGGATTCTCGATTCCAGTCTCTAGGCGAGCGACGAAGGTCGGGGGCCAGACAATTGTGCTCGGACTAGAATCGATTTGCCACTGGACTCTTACCGCGCGGGGTACGGTCTAATCAGTTGGCGTTTTGCCGCATTGTTTCGATTTGCTTCAGTCCGCGAGGCTTCCGGTGGGCCTGAGCGATTCGCTCGTGCAGCGACTGAGCCAGCGCCGATTGAATTTCGACGAATTCCGATCTGCCGGCGACGTTCTTCATCTCGGCGGGATCCGTCTGGTGATCGTACAACTCCGCACCGTCGCGAGCGTTGGGGCCCCATTCCGTGTAGCGATAGCGATCGGTTCGCAAACTGTAGCCGCCCGTGATCTCGGTTAGCGCTTCAGTTCGCGCCTGCTTGGACGGATCGTTTAGCGTCGGGGCCAAGCTGGCGCCCTGAAGGTAGCTTGGTGGATGCAACACGCAAAGTTCGGCCAGCGTCGGATACAGGTCGACCAATTCCGCCAGCGACTTCGTCGATTGTCCGGCCGTCTTCATGCCGGGAACCGAGATGATCAGCGGCACGCGGGCCGAGTTCTCAAACAGCGTCATCTTCTGATAATGGCCGTGCTCCCCCATGTGATAGCCGTGATCCGAGGTGAAGACCACGATCGTCTCATCCGCCAGCTTGAGCCGCTCGAGCGCATCGAGCAGCCGGCCGACTTGTTGGTCCATGAAAGAGATGGCGGCGTAATAGGCACGAATGGCCTGTCGGGCCGTGTCGTCGGGAAGATTCTGCTGCTCCTTGTGCTCTGTCAGCGTGAAGTGGGCTGGCGCCGGAATCGTCTGGAGATAGCCGGGCGGCACTTGGGGAACGCGAATGTCCGCGAGCGGATATTGCTCGAAGTATCTTTTCGGCGCGACGTACGGCGTGTGCGGTCGGTAGAAGCCGACGGCCAGAAAGAACGAATTCTTGCGGGTCGCGTACGACTCGAGCAGCTTGATGGCTTGCGTCGCACCGATGCCGTCGGTCTGCTCCTCATCGGTCCCGTCAGACGCCAGCCAGCTCAGCGTCGAACCCAGGCGACCGTGCTGCCAACTAAAGATCTTGTCCTCTTCGTCCTTATCGCGGCCGCGCGGATTGACGGTGAAATCCCACGAGTCGGGATCGTCGTGCCCGTCGGTGCCGATGGCCCCCGGCACTCCGTAGTGAAAAATCTTTCCGACTCGAACGGCGACGTAGCCCCCTTCACGGAAGGTTTGGGCCAAAGTCCGCACGTTGGGTAAATGCTCGCGAATGCAGATGGAATTCCGCTGGATTAGCGTTTGATCGGGATACAGGCCGCACATGAAGGCGGCTCTGCTCGGACCGCAGAGCGGAAACTGGCAGTAGGCCCGATCGAATCGCAATCCGCGTTTGGCCAGGCGGTCGATGTGCGGCGATTTGACGAGCGGATGCCCGTACGTTTCCAGATCGCAGTTCAAATCGTCAGACACGATGAACAGGACGTTGTAGCGACGCGAAGCCGTTGGCGGTCCGGTCGTCGCACGGGCCACCAGCCATTCGTTGTAGGCGTGATCGCGGGGGCCGACGAACGGCGCTTGCTCGAAGATCGCGGGTTGGCCCAGCGCACGCGGATCGCGCTCGTCACGCAGAATCGTCTCCATCCTCGAGCGCAGGTCACGCACCGTTGACGCGTAGCGGGCTTCCGACGCCAGATTGTGCAGACACTGCGGATCGTCCGAAACGCGATACAACTCGAACTCGGGTCGCTTCCCGAAAGACAGGTCGTAGAAGGGTCCTCCCGTGGCGACGAGCGAAGACTTGGTGGGACCGTCATCGCAATTGGCCAGCCCCGTCTCGGGGTTGCAGGCGGGCCAGCGATCGGGCGTGTAATTGTGGACGAACAGAAAATCGCGCGTGCGAATCCCACGCACGGGATAACCCTGATCGTGCGGCCGGCCCAGGTCGTGCCGCTCTTTGCCCACAAGCATCACGTTCCGAGTCGGGTCAACCCAGCCCGACTTTTTCGATTCCAACAGTCCCACCAGGCTGTGCCCGCTCATTTCGGAGGGGGCTTTCAGTCCCGCCAGTTCGAGGAAGGTCGGGGCCAGATCGCGAAAGTTCACAAAATCGTCAATCACGCGGCCAGCTGGGATGTGGCCCGGCCAGCGTATCGCGAGTGGCACGCGGAAGGCGTCTTCGTAGATCTGGCCTTTCACGCGCGGAAACGGCATGCCGTGGTCGGAGGTCATCACGATGAGCGTGCGATCCAACTCGCCGGCGTCCTCCAAGACTTTCAGCACGCGTCCGAACTGGCGGTCGCCCCACTCGACCTCCATCGCGTAATCGAGCAAGTCACGCCGCACGACGTCGGTATCGGGCAGGTAAGCGGGCACGATGACGTCGGCCGGGTTCTTCCCCGCCCGAATGCCCGAGTCACGATCGTAGGGACGATGCGGTTCGTTCGAGCCGACCCAAAAGCAGAAGGGCTGCCCGGAGCGTCGCTCTTTCAGAAACGTTTCTAAGCTTTTCGCCTCATCGTTGGTGCCGAGATGTTTGAGCGGCGGACGCAGCGTGTGCTGGTTGTATTCCCGGCCGGCCGGATTGTGGACGAAACCGCCGCTCTTCCAATCCCCGGGCGCCCAACCCTTCCCCGTGCAGCCGACGTGATAGCCCGACTTTTCCAACAGGTCGGGATAGACCGCATGCTTGGCTGAGAAGCGACCATAGTGGCAACAGGCTTCGTCGAGTTGCCAGGTGTTGCGGCCGGTGAGAATGCTCGCCCGGCTCGGGCTGCATTTGGGATTCGACGTGAACGCGTTGCAAAAATAAACGCCTTCGCGGGCGACGCGGTCAAACGTCGGCGTCGTCACCCATCGGCAACCGGCGGCGCCGGAGTGATTCCATCCCCAGTCGTCGGCGATCAGAAACAGAATGTTCGGACGCTCGTCAGTTGCGGCGGGCGTGGTGGCGATCGGCGCGAGACACAAAGCAGCGCACGCAAACACCAAGAATCCGAGTCGTCGCATCAAGGTGCACTCCCCGTCACTTGGTCTTAGTCACGTGCAAGGTGACGCGCGTCCCTCGGCGGTCTCGCGAATCCAAGTCGAGCTTGCCCCCAATCAGATCGGCCCGGTGCCGCATGATCCGCAGGCCCATGCCCGCGTTCCCGTCGATCTCCCCGGGCAATCCCTTTCCATCGTCTTCGACCGACAGCCAGATGCCGGCGGAATCATGCAATCTGATCACGACCTTGCTGGCTTTTGCGTGACGCGCCGAGTTTTGAACGGCTTCGCGGGCGATCAGGAAAAGCTGAGTGGCTGTGAAGTTGTTGTCGATGGAAATCGGCTCGTCGCACTCGAACCGGCAGGAAATCCGAAAGAGCGACGTCGTCTCAGTGGCAAGTTCTTCCAGCGCGATCCGCAGTCCTTGCGCATCGACATCGACTGGAAAGAGACCCTTTGTCAGGGCCCGGGTTTGCCGTTTGGCCTCCTCGATGCTTGCCTCCAATTTGTCGGCTACCTCATTCCGGCCGGATCCATTTTCCTGGTGTTCCTTCAGCGTGGCGGCGAGCACTCCAATCGCGGTGATCTGCTGGCCCAGCGTGTCGTGCAGCTGGCGGCCCAGGCTCTGTCGTTCCTGTTCCGTGATGTTGGCCATTTCGCGGGCAAGCTCGTCCAGCTGAACCGTTCGCCGGGCCACTTCTTGTTCCAACTGCGCGCTGTAGTTCTGCAGCGCCTGTTCCCGCTCCTTACGGTCGCTCACGTCCGTGAACGTGATCACCACGCCGTCGACTCGCTCCTCGTCCGCGCGATACGGGACAATTCGTCGGAGAAAGATGCGGCCGTTGTGATCCTGGATTTCCTTCGCCAGAGGAGTCAATCGCTCGAGGACTTCTTTCGCGTCGCGCAGCAGGTGCGGGTCAGTGAAGTTCGGGGCGAAATCGCTGATCGGCCGGCCGACATCCGATTCGATCACTCTCAGCAGCTTTTGAGTCGCGCGGGTAAAGCGTTTGAGACGAAATTGCCGGTCGAGCAGGATCGTGGCCGCTTCGGTGATCGACAGCAGGTTGTCCAAGTCATGGTTGGCGGCTTCGAGTTCGTCGACCTTCTGCTTGAGCCGGTAGTTCAGGACTCCGGGCATTTTTTCCAGGCGTAGGATCTGATCGCCGATCACTGCGAAACCGGGTTTGGATTCCGTCGTTGCACCGGGCGTGCCCCGAGACTCGGTGACAGAATCGACCTTGGCCCCATCCTTACGCTCGGCGACTGGGTTCCGACGCGAAGCGGCCGGTTTCCGGCGGGCCTTAGGTCGGCGCCGATCGGGCGGCTGTTTGGCACAGCCGGCCGTACCCCTTTTTTGCTGTTTCGCCATGCGATCAGTGCCGCGCTGGTCTGACACTCTCCGCTGCCTGACAGTCTGCAATTTATTGACGGACAGTGGCGTCCACCGAGGATCTTAACCCGTCACGATTGCAAAGAGAAACACGACGATCTCGCGGTCAGCCATCGCGAGCCCGCAGCTCGCTCGAGACGTTGCGCCATCCGACGCCCTTTGCTGTTGACGAATCGGGCAATTTTGGCGAAACAGGCGGGCCGTTTGGCACGATGCCGTTTGAGGGCGCACGATCGTACCGTGGGCGATTCGTCGAGGTGGATATGAAAAACGACGGCCGGAGAACTCAGTCGCCCGCGCAGGCGTCGCCCCTCGAGGGGCCCGAAACCCAGACCGAGCATGCGGGCCACGCGCGGCCGTCGATCAGGCTGGCCGGCACGCCGCAATTGACTGCGGAAGAATACGAGCGCGTGCTGCAGCAGGTGACGTCGGACCTGTTCCTCAGCGATGAGCCGTTTCGCAAATCGGTCGTCCTGCGCGAGGTTCGCAAGGTCGTGCTCGGTTGGGGAGCCGCCATCGGCATCACGAGCCTTTTTGCCATCGGTACGCTGTACGTCAACGCGCGAGATTCGCTGAAACAGACCGTTTCAGTCGAACTCTCGAAGGCGGTTAAAGAGCACGTCAGTACGCGGAGCGAGCTGCTCAACGAATCGATCAAATCGCTCACGAATACGGCCGTCGGACAGATCGTGCACGTGCAAAAAGAATTGGAAAGCGCGCAGGCGGCTCTCGATAAGGCCGAGAAACAACTGGCCGTGGCCAACCAACAGAGCAGCGACTTGCAGCGGCGCATCGCCAGCGTTTCGGAAACGCTCTCGCTGGTGCAGCAGAATGCGATCTGGCTGGGTGATGCTCAGAACGCCCAGCGCGTGGCCGGGTTTATCCGCACGCTCTCGAATGAACGGAATGGCAAGGCGGTGGGCGAACTGCTGTATCGGGTCGATCGGCTGGAAGCGTACCAGATCGAGAGCCAAATCGTGAGTTCCGCGGCCGCGAACGAACAGCAACGCCGCGCGGCGGCAGACAATCTCACCCGACTGATTATGACTCTGCCGCCGGAACGGCAAGGCAAAGTCGATCCGCACAAGAGCCACGCGTTCGACAAGTGGGACGCCTACATTCAGCCGCCGACTACGACGAAGTGAATGTTCCCCGATCTTCCCTCCCGCCTGCGATTGCGTACCATGAAAGTGCGCCTACTAGTACGCCACCGGCGTTCTTCCTGATCGCACAAGCGTGGGGGCAAGTTCACCATGGAACGCGATACGATAGCGCGGTCACCCAATAACTTCCTGCCGCGACAGCGTGCGGACGCGTTTTGCGCGAAGTTTGGTCTGCGGCTTCCGATTTTGCTGGCGCCGATGGCCGGTGCTTCTCCGGCTTCGCTGTCGATCGCAATTGCAAACGCGGGCGGCATGGGCGCACTGGGATCTCTGGTCTTAAAACCCCCGGCGATTCGCACGTGGGTCGACGAGGTCCGCGCGGCGACCAACGGTCCGTTTCAACTCAACACGTGGATTCCCGATCCTCCGCCGCATCGTGACGCCGATGCCGAAGCTCGGGTGCGAAAATTCCTGGCCGGCTGGGGACCGGAGGTCGCGACCGATGCCGGCGATGCTCGCCCGCCCGACGTCAATGAGCAGTACGAAGCATTTCTCGAAGTGAAGCCGACGGCCGTTTCATCGATTATGGGGCTGTTTCCGCCCGAGTTTGTCTCGCGGCTGAAGACGAGTGGAATCGCCTGGTTTGCCACTGCGACGACACTGGCAGAAGCTCAACGAGCGCAGGACGCGGGCGCCGACGCCATCATCGCGCAGGGAGCGGGAGCGGGTGGCCATCGCGGTTCGTTCGACCCGGCCGATGCCGACGGCCAACTCGTGGGGCTGTTCGCGCTGTTGCCCCGATTGGCCGATCACATTGATTTGCCAATTATTGCCGCGGGCGGAATTGGTGACGGCCGGGGCGTGGCAGCGGCGCTGGTTCTGGGTGCCAGCGCGGCGATGATCGGGACAGCCTTCTTGCGCTGTCCCGAAGCCAACACGCATCCCGCGTGGGCTCAGGCCCTCGACAACCTTGAGCCGGAAAGCACGATGCTGACTCGCGCATTCACCGGTCGTTTGGGACGGGCGATCGCCACGAACTATGTCAAAGCCGCCGCCGCGCCGGAGGCTCCTCGGCCGGCGCCGTATCCCGTGCAGCGCGGTTTGACGACCGCGATGAAAGACGCGGGAGCTGCGGCCGGCGACGTACACCGGATGCAGGCGTGGTCCGGCCAATCGGCGGCGCTGGCCAAACCAATCCCCGCCGGGGATCTGGTGATGCAGATTTGGGAACAGGCGCAGACATTATTGTAGGCCTGCGCGTTTCGGCTCGGCACCGTGTTGAATTCAAGCACCCGCCAGCTCACGCTGGCGG
>DASRXU010000384.1:0-10394 GCA_035687365.1 Planctomycetaceae bacterium
TCTCGCTCGTTGGGCGTGAAGCCCGATTTGGGAAGCGGCTTGACGAGCACCCAGCGCTCCGGCGCGTCGGCCGCCGCCATCGCTTTGAGACGGGCGACCAGTTCGTTTTCTTTGAGTTGTTGGCGCGTGCCGATCGACAGAAAGATCCCGCGGACGTCGCTGCGGCGTGGCGGAGGCGTTTCCCAATTCCAATGGAGGCCGATTCGTGTGTCGCGGCCGATGCGGTCGAATTCGTTTTTGACGCGGGCTACGGTTTTCGAGAGGTTTTGCGACGACATGCCGACAAAGCTGGCGTCCCCCTCTTCGCCCAACTGCCAGTGCCGCACGTGCGATGAATAGCGGGCGATCACCTTTTCGATCGACTCACGCCAGAATTCGGTTCGCATCGTGAACAGTTCGCTGATGCCGGTCCAGTCGCGGGCGAACTGGTTCCGCAGCTCGGCCGGCGGTTGATTGAGCAAACCAACGGCCGTGATGTGTCGTAGCGACAGTTCCTCGAAGAAGGCCGAGATCTGAGAGGGCGTCGGCGTCTGGCTGTTGCCGGGACCTGCGTTGACCGTCGTCGAATTGGCGTCCGAGACCGAATCCCAGAGCGGGTACTTGAGCCAGTTAATGCCCGCCTGCGAGGCGAGTTCCGCCAATTCCTTAAGCGCGGGCATGTCAGACGCGCGGCGGATCGTCCAGCCGAATTCGCCTTGGTCGACGAGGTCGGACAGCGTATCCATCACGGCGAACGACGTCCGCTTCGTGAGCAGCGGTTTGCCGTTCTGGCTCAACACGGCTTCGACGGCGTAGAAGCCGTGTGGCTGCGCGCCGACCGTCCAATCGATCGGCTTTTCCTTTTTTGTCCAATGCTCGACTGGCTTGCCCGGACTCGCAGGCTTCTCGGAGCCTGTGGTCTTGTCCGCGCCGTGGGTGTCGGTCGGTGCGGGCTTTCGCGTCAGGTCGAAGGCCGTGGCGGCGACCCGTTTGCCCTCGGCATCGGTCACAGCGACGTCGAGCCGATAGGCGCGTTTCGAGTCCAGACCGTCGACATGCGAACTGATGACGACGGGCGCATCGTGCTCGCGAAAGTGGGATTGGAAATTGCTGTCGAGCGAAAAGAGGGGCAGCTCGCCCATCCATAGGTCGTCAAACCAGGCGGCACCGCGAATATCCGAGCGGCTCCTGGGGACCAGGTGGCAACCGACAGCCACGAAGTGTACGTCGTCGTGTGGGACGATCGGCCCGATGGTGACGAGAGTCCAATCTTTGAATGTGCCGGTCACCGGCCGCGTGAGAAACCGCTGCACGCGTTGCCGTTTGTGATTGAGCAACGAAATCGAGACCAGGGCCGCATCGTTCTCGAGCATCTGTGTACGGACGTAGCCGCGAAAAACGTACGAGTGGTACGGGTCGATCACGATCGGCTTGGAGTACATCGTGATGCGGCCGCCGTTGGCCTTGAAGCAAAGGCTCGCCCCTTTGCCGCCATGTCCGCGTTCGCGATCGATGGCCCCTTCGATATAGCCGGGAAAGTCGGGCCCCTTGCGGCGGATCCAACCGTCGGGATGCCGATCGAAGTTACGATCTTCGTTTTCTTCAAAGCCGAAGTGAAAGACGTCGACCGCGCCTTCGAAGGGATCCTCGGCCGCCGAGTGCTGCCCGCTGGGTGTGGGAGTGGCCACCGGTGTTGGCGGCGTCGGTGGAGCGAGCGCGGCGGGCCGTGAAACGTCCGGGCTGCGAATGGCAGCCGGGTCGGCGGGCGAGGCGGCCTCGTCCGCGGTGACCGCAGCGAGGCATGCCAACAAGATGAGAGTGAGCATCGAGCGGCTTGGAAAAGGATTCCGATCGTAACCATCGCTCAAGATCGGCCGAATTGCGCGGACGCCTCGATTCGAGATCCGACGAAGCCGATTGGCGCGGCTTTAGCGGTTATAATGCCTGCTGCGCGAAGGAATAGGGGACGACGAGGGCCTTCACAGGAGGATCGCGGAAGCGCGAACTATGAGACCATTGCCTCTGGCCATTGCCACGCGTTGCCTGAACCAGCCGCTGAAATCCGCGTTGGTTCTGGCTGCCCAGTTCGGTGCGGGTGGCGTGCAGTTTGATTGCCGAAACGAATTGAAGGCGGACGAGCTCTCCGCAACCGGTCGCCGCGAGCTATTACACCGGATCGAGGAGATGCGGCTGTCGATCGCGTCGCTCGATTTTCCGCTGCGGCGCGGATTGCTCGATCCCGATCGCCTCGACGCACGCGTCGTCGCCCTCAAACAGGCCATGGAATTTGCCTCGCAGTTGCGGTGCCGCGTTGTGACTGTCCGGCTGGGGCGACTGCCCGGCGGTGAGGAGGGGAAGACCGATTTGCCGCTGACCGTGCTCAACGATCTGGCCGGCCTCGGAAATCACGTCGGCGTCACGCTGGCACTGGGCGCCGGGGGCGAGGCGCCCACGCCTTGGCTCGACCTGCTGCGTCAGGTCTCTGCCGGACCCATCGGAATCAATTTCGATCCGGCCTCTGTCGTTTCCGCCGAACGGGCTCCCGTGGAAGTGATGAGCGAATGGGGGACGCTGGTGAATCACATCATGGTTCGCGACGCGACTCGCGACGGAGGCGGCGACTCGACCGAAGTGCCCGTCGGTCGTGGCGACGTGGCCTGGCAAGAGGTGCTGGCCATCGCCTATGAACTCGACTATCGCGGCTGGTTCTGCGTCGATCGGACGCAAGGCAACGACCAGGCGGGCGACGCGGGCCGCGCCATTCAATACATCCGCTCGTTGGAACTGGGTTAATCGCGACGTCGGAATACGAACGGGGCAACGGAGTGGCCGAACAGGAAGTTCTTTCGATCAGCGAACTCTCGCGGCGTCTGAAGGCGCTCGTCGAGCTGAGCTTTCCGTACGTGTGTGTCGAGGGCGAGATTTCCAACTGCTCGCGCGCGTCGTCGGGACACTTCTATTTCACACTCAAAGACGAGTCGGCTCAGATTCGTGCCGTCCTGTGGCGGAGTACGGCGGCCCGCCTCCGATTCGACATGCAGGACGGATTGCACGTCGTGGCGGCCGGCCCGATCGAGGTCTACGCCGCCCGCGGGACTTATCAACTCGTCGTCGAGCGGCTCATTCCTCAGGGAATCGGCCCGCTCGAGCTGGCGTTTCGGCAGCGCTACGAGAAACTCGCCGCGGAAGGGCTGTTCGCGGAAGATCGCAAACGCGCGTTGCCGCGGTTTCCTCGTCGCATCGCGCTCGTGACGAGTCCGACGGGCGCAGCGGTGCGCGATCTGTTGCAGGTGATCACACGCCGTTGGCCGGCTTGCGATTTGGTCATCGTGCCGGTGCCCGTGCAGGGAGAGCAGGCCGCACCGGCGATTGCCGCGGGGCTGCGAGCGGCGGCGCGGTTGCCGCGCGTCGACGTGATTATTGCGGGTCGCGGCGGCGGCAGCTTGGAGGATCTGTGGGCCTTCAACGAAGAAGTGGTTGCGCGTGCGATTTACGCCTGTCCAATTCCCGTGGTGAGCGCGGTCGGTCACGAAATCGACGTCACGATCGTCGACCTCGTTGCCGACAAACGAGCGCTCACGCCGAGTGAAGCGGGTGAACTCGTCGTGCCCGATCGGGCCGACGTCTTGTCCGACTTTGACCATCTCACGTCGCGACTCGCAAGCGCCGCGCGCACTGTGATGCGGCGCCGGCGACAGATGCTTGACGCCTTGAGCGGGAGCCGCGCGCTGGGCCGTCCCTTCGACATCGTACGCGATCGCCAGCGACGGCTCGACGAATTGTCCCAGCGGTTCAGCGGCGGAGTGCGGCGGCGTCTGGAGCGTGCGTCGCATGAGCTGCGCGCCCTGAGTGCACACCTCGACGCTCTCAGTCCGCTGAAAGTGTTGGGGCGCGGCTATTCGTTGACGCGGCGCGAGGCGACTGGCGAAATCGTCCGCAAGGCCGATGACGTGCGCGTGGGTGAACGAATCGAGACGCTGCTAGCCGAGGGACGGGTCGGCAGCCTCATCGAACGAGTGGAACCCTGATACATCTGCGGATAAAACTTAGGCCGCATTGGCGACAGAATTCAAACTGGGACGCGCGTTGACTATGGCTGACTCGACCTCCGGCGGCTGCCAGCCGGGCGAACAAACTTTTGAAGCCTGCCTGACCGAACTGCAGGACGTCGTGCGGCAGCTCGAGGAAGGGCGGCTCGGCCTGGCTGAGTCGATTGCCGGGTTCGAACGCGGCATTTCGCTGTTGCGGCACTGCTATCAAACGCTGGAACAGGCCGAACAAAAAATCGAAATCCTGTCGGGCTTTGACCAAGCCGGGAATCCCGTGGTCGCTCCGTTTGACGCTGCCGCGACGCTTGAAACGGGGCAGGGGACTGCCGGCCGCCGCAAGAAAAGTCCGGCCCCCGCCACGCAAGAATCGGTCCCCCAACGCAAGCGAGCGGTCCAACCCGCGCCGGACCCTGAACCCGAACCGGGGTCTGAGGTGTCCCTTCCTGACGAGGGGCAGCTTTTCTAACACGGGCAGCTTTTCTAAGATGACACGCGCGGTCCGACCGATCTAAGGATCGTTCGCAACGCGGGTTCGTCCCGGTCTGGCAGCTCTGAGCCCAGTTCTTTTTTCGAGCCCGATTTTTTTTCCGAGCCCAGTCGCTTGTCTGAACCCACTCACTCCGAGCACAGTCTCTTTCGACCCGACATCGATCGCATCGAAGGCTACACGCCCGGCGAGCAGCCGCAGGAATCGGGTTGGATCAAGCTCAACACGAATGAGAATCCGTATCCGCCGTCGCCGGCCGTGCGCGCGGCGGTGCTTGCGGCGGCCGAGGGACGTCTCAACATCTATCCCGATCCGCTCGCGACGGCCTTTCGCAAGAAGGCGGCCGCTCTGTTCGGCGTCGACCCCGAGTGGATCTTGCCCGGCAACGGCAGCGACGAGTGTCTGACGCTCATCACGCGGGCGTTTGTCGATTCGGGCGACCTCGTCACGTTTCCGTATCCCAGTTACATCCTGTACGAAACGCTGGCCGACTTGCAGGGAGGCCAGCACGAGCGGTTGCGACTCAACGCCGACTGGTCGTGGAACGACGACCACACGCGGCCGGTGATTGAACGCAGCAAGTTGACGTTCGTTCCCAATCCGAACTCACCCTCGGGCAATGCGTGGACACGCGGAGAGATTCGCAAGCTCATCCCGCCTCGCGGCGTGCTGGTGCTCGACGGCGCGTACGCCGATTTCGCCGACGAGCCCGACCGCGTCGACCTTTCAATGGAGCCGGACGGAGCCGGGGAGCGCGTGATTCTATCGCGAACCTTCAGCAAGTCGTACAGCCTCGCCGGCGTGCGGTTTGGGTTCGTTGTGGCGCATCCCGACGTAATTCGCGGGCTCCGGAAGGTGAAAGACAGCTACAACTGCGACACGCTGTCGCTGGCGGCGGCACTCGCTGCGATCGAAGATCAAGCCTGGATGCAGGCTAACGTCGAGCGCATCCGCGCGACGCGCGGCCGGCTGACGAGCGCCTTGCGCGTCTGCGGATTTCACGTCGTCGAGAGCCAGGCGAATTTCGTGTGGGCAACCCGTCCGCAAACCGGCCAGGGCCGCGGACCTACGCATCGCGAGATCTACCAGCGGCTCAAAGACCGCAAGATTTTGCTTCGTTACATGTGTTTTCCGGATGCCGTCGCATTGAATGCCGGGTCGAACGCCGGCACGTCGTCTGAAGTCGACGGGCTGCGAATCACAGTCGGCACCGACGAAGAGATCAACAGTCTGCTCTCGACCCTCAAGGACGTGCTCGCATGACGCGCCGCGCCTCGATCAAACGCAAGACGGCCGAAACAGATATTGCGCTCGAACTGGCGCTCGACGGCACCGGCCAGACCGTGATCGAAACGGGCGTTGGCTTCTTCGATCACATGCTGACGTTGCTCGGTCGCCATTCGCTGATCGATCTGACCGTGAAAGCTCACGGCGACTTGCACGTCGATCAGCACCACACGGTGGAGGACGTCGGCATTTGCTTTGGCAAGGCACTCGCCGAAGCACTCGGCGACAAGCGGGGCATCGCCCGCTACGGCAGCGTGTCTCTACCGATGGAAGAAACACTCGTCACCGTGGCAGTCGACCTCAGTGGGCGGGCTTGGTTTGTTAACAACGTTGTCATCCCGACGGAAAAGATCGGCGAATTCGACGCAGAATTGGTCGACGTCTTTTGGCAAGCGGTGGCTGCCAATGCGCTTATGAATTTGCACTTCGTGTTGCATCACGGCGCGAACAGTCATCACATCGCTGAAGGAATGTTCAAAGGCGCGGCCCGCGCCTTGCGTCAAGCGGTCGCTCTCGATCCGCGTCAAAAAGATGTGCCCTCGTCGAAAGGCACGCTGACGAATTGAGATGCGCTCGCGCGCGGCGCGCACAACAGGCGCGATCCAAAATTTTTTCTCGCGCGATCGTTGACAACAATTTCTTTGCGGGTAGGGTAGGCTTCTTCACTCGGGCAGCGAGTGGCGACACGCGTCAGCGAGTGCTCGCAATTCTCTGGGCACTTCGCGGCGCACGGCACGCTTTCTTTCCTCTTGAGAAATCGCCACTTTGAAACACTCGCCCTGGTGCGAGATGAATGAAACATCTCGCCCTGGTGCGAGAACATCTCGCCAATGTGCGAGATCAGTCAGACATCTCGCGTTTTGCGCGAGATCAATTTGTGGATCTGGCGCGGGATTCGCGTTTTGATCTGTGGAAGGTTCGACACGTTGCCCGTTAAGCGCTTTTGCAATTCAATTTGCAAACCGTCAATTTCAATTTGCAATCCGCTTTATTTTTGAGTGAGGCAATTTCAAACAGTCGTATCGATTCCTGAGCGACTGTTCGGCGTGACATTTTTTGAAACGAGTAGCGGGAGCATCCGGGCCGATCCCGGCTTTTGCCAATACGGACGGCACCAGCGGTTGTTTTGACAATCAGTTGCGACCAGTCATCGCAAGGGATTGCCCGAGGACCAATGGCTCAGTATCGGATTCAGAGGAGCGCGGGCCGAGCGGACAGAAAAATCGCCACCCGGTTGCTTCCCGCTCTTGTTTTTTCTTCCTGCCAGCCCGCGCGCTCCGCCAGTGGCTGGCTTCGCCTGGATTGAGCGAGGCTGCTTGAATGCCACTATGGCAATCGGCCGCCTCCTTCTAGAGTCGCGGGCGGCCTCCGAGGTTCTCGAGCGCAGCCTAAGCTTTCGATTTTCGCTCGCGGCACCGGCTCACGCACTCCACGCGAACTGCGCTGTTTTCCTGCTCTCCCCGGTTGATGCCGGTCGCCCACTAGACGCAATCTGGGATGGGGTGCCATTCCCACGGCCTTGAGTGGGCATGTCCTGATCGATGCTCCCTGAGTGCACAGGCGCGTAACTTTGCGTGCTCCGAGAGCAAAGGCATGCCCACTCAAAGCTGTGGACATGGCACCCGCGGAACTCCAGTTGGAGCCCTGAACGATTGGTGCACCCATCGAGCGTATCCGCGTCAGAGCCAATTCTCGGAAGTGCTCATCCCCAAAATGGCCATGCATCGCAAATTGCCAAGATATGTGAAAGTCTCGGAAATCTGCGTCGAGTTTTCTGAAAAACTAAAGTTTGCGGGAGCCTGCGTTCGATCTACGTCTAATACAGGGGGGCGTCTTCGGCGACAGGTCGTAGATGCTTTACGGACTCTATTTGTCCGCCCAGGGTGCGCAGGCTCAGTCGACGCGCCTGGACGTCTTGTCGAATAACCTTGCCAACGTGGGGACGGCAGGCTTCAAGCGCGACCTGGCCATCTTCCAAAGCAACCGGCCGTACGACATCGAAAACGGCGGCTTCTCCAGCGCACCGGGCAACCAGTCAGCTCTGACGGGTGGGGTCAGCCCGGCCAAGATCCTCACCGACTACAGCGAGGGCCCGGTCGTCCGCACGGGCGGAGCCCTGGATGCCGCGCTCACCGGCCAAGGCTTCTTCCAAGTCACCGACGGCAAACAGCAGTTCCTCACACGCGATGGTCAGTTCTCCGTCAGCGCCACCGGCGACCTGATGATGCAGAACTCGAACATGCGCGTGATGTCCAACGTCGGCAATCCGATCAGCGTTCCGCTCGAGTCGGCCAAGATTGAGCTCGGCAGCGACGGAACGATTTCTTCCGTCAGCGACGACGGCACGCGCACCCAGGTCGCCAAAATGGCACTCGTGCGGCCCGCCTCCAATCAGCAACTCGAAAAAGTCGGCAAGAACCTGTTCCGCGCCAATGGCCTGGTCTCGCCAGCCGGCAGCGATCTGAAATTGGAACAGGGCTTCGTCGAACAGTCCGGCGCAACGCCGGTTGGCGAAATGGTCGCAATGGTTCAGGCCTCCCGGTTGGTCGAAGCCAACGTGAACATGATCAAGTACCAGGACGAAGCCCTCGACCGCCTGCTCCAGTCTGCTGCTCCCCACTAATTCCCACCTCGATCGACCCACCTGAATCGTTCACAAGAGGACCGCAATGGCCATTCAAGCTCTTTACACCGCCGCGACGGGGATGGATGCCTACCAGACCAACCTCGACGTGATCGCCAACAATCTGGCCAACGCCGGCACAACCGGGTTCAAAGAATCGCGACTCAACTTCTGCGACCTGTGCTATCAGAATCTCGAACTGCCCGGCTCGCTCGACAGCAACGGCCAACCGGTGCCGATCGGCATGCAGATCGGCACGGGCGTCCGGGTCAACGGCACCGAGCTCAATCAAACGCAGGGCAGCTTTATCCAGACCAACGGCCCGTTGGATCTGTCCATTTCGGGGCAGGGATTTTTTCAAATTCAAGACCCGCAATCGGGTCAAACGCTCTACACGCGGGCAGGCAACTTTGCGATCAACTCGAATGGTCAGGTGGTGCTCGCGTCGCCCGACATCGGTCGATTTCTGCAGCCGAGTCTCACTATCCCCCCCGGCGCCACCAACATCACGATTTCCAGCGACGGTGTTGTTTCGGTAGTTGAGCCGCCCGCCACGACCTCGACCAATATCGGCCAGATTCAATTGGCCCGCTTCATCAACCCGCAAGGACTGATTGCCGTCGGCCAAACCTTGTATCAGCTCAGCGACGCCTCGGGGCCCGCGCAAATCGGAAACCCAGGGGTGGAAGGGCGGGGCCTGTTGCAACAGGGTTATCTCGAAGCCTCGAACACCGACCCCGTGAACTCATTGGTCGACCTGATCAAGACGCAGCGCGCGTTTGAACTCAACAGCCAGGTCGTGCAGGCCAGCGACCAGGTCCTGCAACTGTTGTCCAACCTGCGGCGGTTCTAAAGAAAACGAGCGAGCAACACAGTGACCAACACCACGCGCGTAGCCAATGCGACAAGTGCCCTCAATGCGGCTCCGACCGGGGAGCGATCGCCCTGGCGTCGCTTGCTGCGCTTGGCGGCGCGGTTTTGGGCCGTTGTGAACCGATCGGCCATGGACGTTCGACACTTTCCGTCATGAACAGAAATCGATCCTGTATGAATGGCTTCAAACAGCGCTCTTTGACGGCCGCCACGTGGGGGCTCGTTTTTGCATGCGCGGTGGTCCAGACTGAGGCGACCGAGATCTGTTTCCGGCCAACCGCTAGCGTTTCAGGTAGCACTGTGTTGCTGAAAGACGTGGCAACGGTGTCCGGCGGAGATGCAGAGACCGTCAAGCGCTTGGAACAGACTGTCTTGGGACCGGCCCCAGCGCCGGGCCGCAACACCCGACTGGAATTCGAAGAGATGCGTTCGCGGTTGGAAGCAACGGGCCTGTCGACGGCCGACGCCAACTTTTCGGGAGCCGCGGCGGTCGTTGTTTCGAGCGTGAAGCCGGTGGTTCCCATCGTCCGGCAGCCAAAACGTAAATCGCGCGTGAACGTCTCGCAGACTCAGGTGCAGCGAGCTCAAAAAATCATGACGCAGTCGGTGCGTCAATCGTTGCGGGCCACGAGACGAGACATGGGCAATCTGTTTTTGGATGTGGTCGTCGATCCCGCCGACGTCTCCGTGATTCTGGCCCACGCAACTGAAGGCTTCGAGCTGGGGGCCGTCGATCCGAAAAACATCGACCCGCAAATCGTACAAGTTCGGGCTCAGGACTCGGAAGGTCGCGCCGTTCGATTTCAAATCCAATGCGTGCTTTCGGAAAAGCCGCGAGTTCCCGTCCTCACGCGCTCGGTGTCGAGCGGGGAAGTGATTCACGAGGACGATCTGGCCTGGAAGCAGGTCGAAAACGCGGAAGGTGTGTTGGCCAAGATTGAAGAGATCGTTGGCAAAGAGGCCAAGAAGGGTCTGCGTGCCGACGAACCGCTGCGTGGCGACGACGTCCGCTCGATCCCGCTGGTCCGGTCAAACGACATCGTGACCGGCGTCTGGCAAAAGGGAGGCATTCGCATCAGCGCACAGTTCAAAGCCA
>DASRXU010000385.1:0-11687 GCA_035687365.1 Planctomycetaceae bacterium
ACAGCCAAGGCCCCGAAAATCAGGAGCCGATTCTGCCAGGCAAACGTTTCGTACAAGTCGAGGAAAGACGATTGAGTCTCTGCGTCGCTGACGGGGTGTCCTTCGAAGTACCAGACCGCGAACAGCCCGTGGAACAAGAGGATATGGTAGGCGGCCCAGCCGATGGCCAGCCGCTTCACCAGAGTCCCCTGCAGCATCCCGCCCAGGTAGATCTTATTCCGACGCGATTTGAACACGTTCATGGATTGTCACGCCGCGAAACGGGAATCCTTGGTGGACAACACGTTACCGGTGGCCTGCGGGGCCGGTTGCGTTGCCGAACCGGACTGCTCCGGCCGTCCTAAACATAGGTCGCGGCTTGCAGGCTCGATGCCCCCGGAACGACCGGCAGTGAACCCGGAAACCAAAAAAAGGGGCGATTCTTGACGAATCTACAGGCGCTACCGTGATGTTGTCGCGATTTTGACGACTTTGTGGTGGTCGCCCCTCGGTGGATCTCCTGATGCGATCAGCGCGACGTTGGCCTGGGGCACGCCCCAGGCGCTTTTCCGACACTCCGATTTGAATTACGATAAGTCCAGGTTTGTCCTCTCGCTCTCTCTCGTCCCTCGACAAGAACATTGCCTACGATGTCCGTGGAGACTGACTTTGTCGGCAACGCGGCCGCGGACTCGGCCGGCGAGGTGATCGAGGATGCTCCTCGTCCCGCGTCGTCTGAGGGTTGCCCCAGTCCGCTTGGCTGGGCCGAAGTGCTGGAATCGGTTCGGGCCGAAAGTACTGCCTGGTCGATCGACGTCGAGGGTGCCGTATTACACGGACGGACGCTCGGTCGGGGTCGACCGCTCTACTTCTTGAATGGCATCTCGGGCAATTGGGAACTGTTCTGCCTGTTGGCCTGGTTGCTGCGAGACGACTTTCGCTGCGTCCTGTTCGACTACCGAACTCACGAGGCAAGTGGCGCGGCAGATTCGGCGCGACTCAGCACCAAGCGACTCGCCGACGATTTCCTGGCCGTCGCCGATGGTCAACACGATCAGGCTTTCAGCCTGTTCGCCGCTCCCTTTGGAAGTCTGATCGCACTCAGCGCGATGGCTGAACATCCGACTCGAATTGAGCGGGCCGTTCTACTCGGAGGATTTGCTCAGCGCCGCTTGAGCCGGTTCGAGCGATTCTTGTGCGGCGCGGGGCGTTTCTTGCCGGGGACCGCTGCCCAGGTTCCGCTGCGCGGCACATTGCAAACGGCCAGCCATCAACGCGCGTTTCCTCCCTTCGACGCGAGCCGCTGGGGCTTCTTCGCGCAAAATACGGGCCAGACGCCCATCCGCGATCTGGCGGAACGGGCTGCGTTGATGGACGAGACCGATCTGCGCGGCTGTTTGTCGCGAATCGAGCAGCCAGTCCTCTTAATTCGGACGGAGCATGAAGGAGCCATCTCGTCCGCCGGGCAGGACGAACTCGAGCGCTCGCTCCCGCGAGCCAGCGTCGAACACATGCCCTTGGCCGGGCAACTGGCTTACCTGACACATCCGCACCGAGTGGCGAAAGCCGTGCGATCGTTTCTCATCGACGCGGCTGCGGAAGGGCGGCCCGCCTGTGAGGCGGTTGGACTCGACAATTCGTGTTGCGCCGACCATAAAGATGAATCCTTATGACCGACCAAGCGCCTGAAAAACTCGATGTCATTGCTGTGGGGGCACATCCCGACGACGTCGAGATTGCCGTCGGCGGCACGCTCGCCAGGCTGGTTCAGCAGGGCTACAAGGTCGGCATCGTCGACCTGACCGACGGAGAGCCGACTCCACTGAGCCCGGGGCCGGACGTGCGCCTGGCGGAAGCACGCGAGGCGGCACGGATTCTGGGCGTCCAGGTTCGGGTCACGCTCGATTTGCCCAACCGCAAGCTCTTCGACTCCTTCGAAGCGCGGGTGGCCCTGGCTAAGGTCTTCCGAAAGCACAAGCCAACGATCGTGATGGGAATTCACGACAAGACGCCGATGGCGTCTCCCGACCATTGGCAGGCGATGCAGATTACCGACGCGGGTATCTTCTACTCGCGATTAACCAAGTGGGATGATCAGTTCGATCATCTGCCGCCGCACACCGTCAAGCACCAACTTTGGTTTCCGCTCGGGTTTCCGCTCGCGCGATCGCCGCAGCCGTCGCAATTTGTCGTGGATATTTCGGAGACGCTCTCTGTAAAATTGGAGGCGATCCGCGCGTACAAGACTCAGTTTCCGCCGGCGAAGGATCGGGTTTATCCCCTGATCGAGGGCTACAGCCGACTTTTGGGGCAGAGCGCCGGATTTCAGGCCGGGGAGCTGTTTTATGCCACGTCTCTGTTGGGTGTGAAGGATCTCGTAGATTTCATTTCCGTCCGCACGCCGGTGCGCACGCCTCTGGAGCGTGCTGAAGGATGATTGCCGGTCTCCGAATTTCTCTCACGGATGGCGCCAAATCCACAAGCAGCCTCCAAGGCAAGGCCTAAGAATTGCACAGCGGGGACTTGGAAAGCCGACTTAATTGATCGGTCGACTCCCGCTTTCGACATCGCCTGGTAGTCAACATGCAACTGCGCTGGGGCTTGCGAACCATCACCGGGGATTACCGGGACAACAACGAAGATCGGGGCCTCGCCGACGAGCGCGGACGGTTCTTTATTATTTGCGACGGCATGGGCGGACAGGCTGCGGGCGAAAAAGCCAGCGAAATGACCGTTAAGCTCGTCGCAGATTACCTGGAAAAGCACCTCGACTTCGAACGGGCCGGGTCCGAGAAAGTGCGCCAGACGGTCGACGAGGCCGTGCGCAACGCCAACGGGGAAATCATGGCCCTGGGCGAGGTCGATCCCCTGATGTGCAAGATGGGGACGACGATCGTCTTTCTGCTGAATGTCACCGGGAAAATCTTTGTGGGCGGAGTGGGTGACAGCCCGGCGTTTCGGGTGGCCGGCGGCAAGATAGAAAAGCTGACGAAGGACCATTCGCTCACGCAGGCCCTGGTCGACGCCGGCACCATTACCGTCGACGAAGCTCGCACGCACCGTTTCAAGAATGTGCTGTGGCGCTACATCGGCACGAAAGAGGGGGGAACCGGGACCGAACCCAAAGAGTTCCCCGTCGCCAAGGGTGACCGCTTCCTGCTCTGCTCCGATGGTGCCGTCGATGGGCTCTCCCTCGACCAGCTCAAGAGTGTGTTGGAGAAGGCGGGGGACCCGCAGACTGCGGCCGACGCCGTGGTCGAAGCGGCCCGCACGGCTGGCTCCCAGGACAATATCACCTCACTGGTCGTCTTCGTGGGATGAGGCCTTTTGGCAACGTTGCGGGGCCTGCCCGAGCGCCGCGCAACCCTCCTTGGCTGTCCTTCCCGGTCCGATTTGCGCTTTGAGACCAGACAGGCACCTCGGATTCCCCGGGTCGCGGTTTTCTGCCCGTTGACAGGCCGGCCTTGTGCAGAGCCCCTGGAAGCACGGTAAGATTGCGAACGCTGGTAGATTCGGTCAGAATTGCGGAATTCGCGATTTGAGAGGCCAACTTGTTCCTCTCCGCCCACGTAGTCTTCTCTGTGACGCAATCTTCGAGAATGTGCCACGTTGCCACGCGGCGACCAAGCTTTCGCTAAATTTTTAGCATTGCGAAGAGTCGCCGGGTTGGTCAGAATTTTAACACTAAGCTTAGTTGGTTGAGTGTGCCGATTAGGCGAACCACGTCGAACATAGACCCTGTTTGGAGCTGCCCTATGAAATCGGGATTCCGATTTCTCGTCGCGTCGCTGATCTTGGCCTTCGGTCTCGGGACCTCCGAACGGGCTTCCGCTCAGGGTCATCCCTCACTCGCGGCCCTCGCAGTGGCTAAAGCCGCCGCTTCGACCGGTGCGGCTCCCAAGTCGAAACTCGACATGGTGACCGAGGGGATGAAGTCGGCCGAAGGCCTCTTCAAGATGTGGTACAACGATCAGCGGCTCTTGATACTGATCAAGTCGAGCGATTTGGACAAAGAGTTCATCGTCGTCACCTCGATCGCCAAAGGCATCAGCCGCAACGACATCATCGGCGGCATGTACCTGGGTAATGACGATGACGTGCTGTGGGTCTTCAAGAAGGTTGGCGACAACCTGCACGTTCTGCGGCGCAACGTCCGCTTCCTGGCCAATTCGGGCACGCCCGAGGCCGACGCCGTCTCGATGGCATACAGCGACAGCGTGCTCTACTCGCTGCCGATCGTGACAGATGCCGAGGGTGGCCACGTCGTCGATTTCACCCGCGCCTTCATGAACGACGACATGATGATCGGCCGTTCGATCGGCGCTCCTGGTCCCCCGTTCCACTTCGTGCAGGACCGGTCGACTTGGGCCAAGGTCAAAGTCTTCAAGGACAACGCCGAGCTGCGCGTCGCCGCCGTCTATAGCGGGATGCAGAACCTGCAGACGGTCATCGATCCGCGCGGCGTGCAAATCCAGGTTCACTACGGCATCAGCCGTTTGCCGGTCACCGATTACAAGCCGCGGAAGGCCGACGACCGTGTCGGCTTCTTCCTTACTGTCCGGAAGAACTTCTCCGACAAGGAAGACGACCAGCATTTCGTGCGGTACATCAACCGTTGGAATCTGAAGAAAGAATCGCCGGAGAGCACGATCTCGGCCCCCGTCAAGCCGATCAAGTTCTACATCGAGAAGACCGTCCCCAAGAACTTGCGGCCCTGGGTGGCCGAGGGAATTCTCGAATGGAACAAGGCCTTCGAGAAGCTCGGCTACTACAACGCCGTTCACGTCGAACAACCGGGTGACTACGAAAAGCGGGAAGACGACATCGATCCCGAAGACATCAACTACAACTTCTTCCGCTGGATTACGGCCGAGGCTGGCTTTGCCATCGGGCCTTCACGCGTCAATCCGAAGACCGGCGAAATCCTCGACGCCGACATTCTCTTCGACGACAGCTTCCTGCGCTATTGGAAGCAAGACTACGAAATCATGACGCCGCAGACGTTGACCGAACTCTTCGGGCATTCGACTGCGAAGCTCGGCGATGTGAACAAGCTGACCGAAGAGGCCCACGCGGCCTTGGAGCATGGCAGCTGTCGCTGCAGCTACTGCCAAGGCATGCAGCACCAGATGGGCTTTGCGGCCTCGGTGCTGATGGCCAAAGGGGCGACCGACGAGAAGGGCAAGCTGCCCGAGGAGTTCGTCCACCAGGCCCTCAAAGAAGTCGTGATGCACGAGGTCGGTCACACCCTCGGACTGCGACACAACTTCAAGGCCAGCTCTTGGAAGGATCTGAAAGACATCAGTGACAAGTCCAAGTCGCCGGGCGAAGCAACAGTCGCCAGCGTCATGGATTACACGCCGCCCAACATTTCGCCCAATGGGACCGCCCAGGGTTACTATTACACCCCGACGATCGGACCCTACGATTACTGGGCGATCGAGTATGGTTACAAGGAATTCTCAGGCAGCGAAGCGACCGAGCTCGGCAAGATCGCTGCCCGCTGCTCGGACCCGGCTCTGCAATACGCGACCGACGAAGACGTCTTCTTCGGCAGCGATCCATTGGTCAACCGATTTGACCTCGGGCACGACCCGATGAATTTCGCCAGCCGTCAAATGAAACTCAGCACCGAGCTGATGCCGAAGCTCCTCGAGCGAACAGTCAAGAAGGGCGAGGGGTACCAGAAGGCGCGACAAGCGTTCAGCAAGATGTTCCAGGAATACTGGCGGACCGCGCAATACGCGGCCAAGTTCCCCGGCGGCGTGCTGGTCAATCGCGATCACGACGGAGATCCGAACCAACGGGCGCCTTTCGTCATGGTTGACGTCAAGCAGCAGCGAGAGGGCATGAAGCTGTTGGCCGAACACGTCTTCAGCCCGCCGAAGTACGATCCCAAGCTGCTCAACTACCTGCCGCCAGCCCACTGGTTGCACTGGGGCATGGTGATTCCGAACCGCCTCGACTTCCCAATTTACGAGAGCGTCGGGATCATGCAGGAATTCATCCTGTTCGACCTGCTCAACAGCCGCACGCTGGCCCGGCTGCATGACAACGAGTTGAAGGTCACCGGCGACGGCGACCACTACACCTTGGCCGAGCATCTGCGGATGATGGTCGATCCGATCTTTGCCGAATGGAAAGAAGCCAAGCCGTCCAAGTACACCGATTCGTCGCCGTATATTTCCGGCTTCCGCCGCAACCTGCAGCGGATGGCGATCAGGGATCTGGCGTTTTTGGTGCAGGACTCGTTCAGCGGTCCAGAAGACATCCGGACGCTGGCCCGGATGCATCTCGCCACGCTCGACTCGCAGGTCACGGCACTGTTGAATCAGAAGGATCTGAAACTGGATGATTACACCCGCGCCCACTTGCTCGACTCGCAGAAGCGGATCCAGCAGATCCTCAATGCGCGGCTGGTTATCCAATCGGTGGATTGATCGTTCATGACCGGACGCCGGACGGCAATCGGCTTCACGCTGGTGGCGGCCGGGTCCCTCGCGGTGCTGTGGCTCTCGAACCTGCCGCTGGGCGTGCCCGGCGAGTGGGAATGGGATCGCATTCCAGTCGCGCGCGGTGAGTGGATCGCCGTCGTCCTGGGTTGGTTTGCGGCTGGCCTGGTCGGCGCCCTCTACATTGCTTTCGCAATGCTCGGCGCCCGCCGATTGGACGGTGCCGGTCGTGGGCAGGTCGCCACCTGGCTGGCCGGGCTTGTGCTGGGCGGGTTTGCCTGGCTGTGGGCCGTCCAAGACAGCCCGACCGATCCCGTCTACGGCCTGGGCAAGACCGGTTGGGTGCTCTACTTTCGCGGCACCGAAGGCTACTTCGACCAGGCCCGCTACGCGATGCGGGATGTCCCCTCGTATCTGGCCGATTATGAAAAGCTGATGGCTCAGGGAGACGTGCTACATCTGGGCACGCATCCTCCCGGGCTGATGCTGTTCCATCGCGCGTGCCTCAACGTCTGCGCGAGTTCACCCGCACTTCGGGACTTGCTGCTCTCCACGCAGCCCACCTCATTCCGGCAGGCGCTCGACGAAACTGAAGGGCTGAATCGCGGCACTCCTCAAGCGATCACGCCGGAGGACCGAGCCGCCCTTTGGCTGGCGGCCCTCGTCACACAAGCATTCGCTGCTGCGGCCCTAATTCCGATTTATCTTCTGGTTCGCCGTGACCATTCACGAGCGGTCGCGTGGTTGACGGCGTCGCTCTGGCCGCTGGTGCCGGCGCTTGCCGTCTTTCTGCCCAAGTCAGACGCGCTGCTTCCCTTTTTGGCGACGCTCTTTTTGTGGCTGTGGCTCGAAGGCTTTCGACTCGGCCGGCTGGGTTATTGCGCTCTCGCCGGCGTGGTTTTTTGGCTCGCCATGTTTGTGAGCCTGGCCATTCTGCCGATTGCCGCGGCAGCCTTCCTGCTCACGCTGTGGGAAGGCGTCTTCTGCGCGAAATCCGAAAGACTGACGCTCCGTCCTCGAGATTGGGCGGCACGTATCGGCGCCGCGGCACTTGGCTGGGCGATCCCGATCGTGGCACTAGCCGGGCTGTTCAAGCTCAACCTGCTGGGAGTTTGGAGTTGGAATTACCGCAATCACGCCGGCTTCTACACGCAAAACGTGCGGACGTATTGGCTGTGGCTGCTCGCCAATCCGATCGAGTTGATGTTCGCCCTGGGAGCACCGCTGACGCTCGCGGCTGTACTCGGTATCTACTTTCAGCTCAAGAATGGTTGGCGTCGAAAAGCTGCCGGCCCGGTCTGGTGCCTGTCGGCCGTGTGGGCACTGCTGTGGCTATCAGGGAAAAACATGGGCGAAGCCGCCCGGCTGTGGCTGATCCTGATGCCTTGGGCGGTTTGGTTGGCGGCCGGTTGCTTCAAGCCGCGTGACGCAGCGCCGTCGCTGGTAGATGGCCGACTCTCGAACCGGGCGGCACTCCTGCTCTTGGTGTGTCAGTTGGTCGTCTGCCTGGGGACCGTGACGCGCGTCACTGGGTTTCGCTGGATCTGAGACGACCACATTCGTTCTCGGGTGGCTGGGGTCGAGCGCAAGCGAGCCCCCAGTCGATCGCCGGACACTGGGGGCGAATCGAAACGATTCGACCCCAGCCACCCGGATCTGTTTTCTGCATTTTGCGCTTGCTATATCGATTCGCAATTTGTATGGTTGTATTAATACAAGATTGGAAGCGGCAATTTTCTCGCCGCGGGACGACCGACTCGTGCAAATCCACATTTCAGCCACCGACGGCGTGGCGATCTATGTGCAGATCGTCAACCAGGTGAAATACCTGGTCGCCTCGGGCCGTTTGACTCCGGGCGCCGAGCTGCCGCCAATTCGGGTGTTGGCCGAACGTCTGCTGATCAACCCCAGCACGGTGGCACGGGCCTATCGCGAGCTGGAGGCGGCCGGCATCGTCGAGAAACGCCGCACCGCGGGGACCTACGTTTCGGATCAGGGGTCTCCGCTAGCCCGTCGTGAGCGGGTCAAAATTCTGACCGAGCGGATCGACGCCCTGTTGGCCGAAGCTCGACAGATGAATATCGCCTTTGATGACGTCATGAAGCTGGTCGAGCAACGTAACGCGGTCCTGCAAGCGTCGGCCGCCAAAAATGATTCTTCCAACAAAGACCACACGGTGGATTGATCATGCCAGACCCCCTTCCCTCCGCCGCACCGCCCATCGTCGAACTCTCGCGGGTGACCCGACAGTTCGGCAACAAGACGGCCCTCGACGATTTGTCGCTCACCGTTCCGCGCGGCGGCGTGTTCGGACTGATCGGCGGCAATGGGGCCGGCAAGACGACGGTCATCAAGCACATCTTGGGGCTGCTCAAGGCCCAAACGGGAAGTGTTCGCGTCTTCGGACTCGACCCGGTTGCGAATCCCGTCGGCACGCTGGGTCGCATCGGCTACCTCTCGGAAAATCGCGACCTGCCCGACTGGATGAGCGTCGCCCAGTTGATGCGCTACACGCAGGCCTTCTTCCCGAATTGGGACGAAAACTACGCCGAGGAACTGCGGCAGGCTTTCGATCTCGATCCTCACGCCCGCATCAAAACGCTGTCCCGCGGTCAGCGGGCACGAGCCGGCCTGCTCGTGGCTCTGGCCCATCGGCCGGAGTTGCTCGTACTGGACGAACCCTCGTCAGGCCTCGACCCCGTCGTGCGTCGCGACATCCTCGGGGCCATCATCCGCACCATCGCCGACGAAGGGCGCACGGTGCTCTTCTCCTCGCATCTCTTGGACGAAGTCGAGCGAGTCGCCGATCGGGTGGCCATCATTCACCAAGGGCGTATTTTGCTCACGGCGCCGATGGAGGAAATCAAAGACACGCACCGTCGCGTAACCCTACGGTTCGGTCAAGCGCACGATCGTCCGCCTTCGCTGGTCGGGACGCTGTCGTTCGAGGGGCAGGGTCACGAGTGGACTTACATCTGCAGCGGCGAGAGCGGCCAATTGCGGCGGGCAGCCGAAGCAATCGGAGCCACTGTCGTCGACGATGCGGCCCTCACGCTCGATGAAATCTTTGTCTCGCGCGTTTTGAATTAATTCACCTCAAGGAAAAGTATCCGGGAATTCGGATCGTGTGCCACTGCTGAGACGCTTCGGCTCAGCAGTGCGCATTTGCGCAAGGTTGGCGACATGACATTTTCAAGTTCGTCCTTTTCACTCGTCGGCCTGTAAGCATTGAAGCCACTGCTGAGCGGCGGCCGCTCAGCAGTGGCACACAAGCACGAATTTCAAGCCCCGACTTCCCGAACGGTTCACCCAGAGAAAAGATCATGCGTTCTATTCCGCTAGCCATCGCGTGGGAAATGCTGAGACGCGGCCGCTGGGGGTTGCTCCTGGCAATCTTTGGAGCGAACGCGTTGCCGGTGTTTTTGTTTGCGGCGCTACAGCACGACGGCGCGACCGACCCGGCAGACATCAGTTACATCATCATGCAGGTCGTGCTGATCCAGATGAATCTGTTCGTGTTTGGAGTCTCGGTGTTCGGAGCGATCGGCCCAGTTTCGCGGCTCTACACGTTTCCGATCTCGACCTCGACGATCGTCGCCTGGCATCTGCTGTTGGGGATGGCGGCGGTGGCCGTGGAAGTCGTAGCCAGCACCGCGCTATTGAACGTGATGTTTGGCCTGGGCTGGGCGCTGTGGGGACCGGCTTTGTTCGCCGCCGTCACCGTGGCGGCAATTCAGGCCGGCCTCTGGCTGACTGAAAAATCCGGGTGGGTGGTTGCCGCCGTCTCGGCCGTAGGAATCGTCTTGGCTTTGTGGCTCAAATCGCGGTATGGCCTGCTGTTCACGACTCCCGACCACTATTGGACGGCTGTTACTCCTGGGGAAGTCCTGACGCTCGTCATCGTCGCGATCCTGGCCTATTTCGTCGGTGTCTATGGCGTGTCTCGCAACCGGCGTGGCGAACCGCCTTATTCGATCGGCTTGATCGCCTGGCTCGACGGCTTCTTCTCGCCGTCTCCGGAAGCTGGACATCGATTCCAAAATCCCGCGCAGGCACAGCTTTGGTTTGAGTGGCGCAAGAAAGGCTGGGCCATGCCCGGCATGGTGGTGATGGGTTCGTTGATGGCCATGTTCATTTGGTTGATGGCCAGTCGCAATCCGACCGCGCTGTTCGAGGGGTTCTTGGCGGGCGGCGCGATTTTATCACTGGGCTGTTTTTTGGGCGGATTCCTCTTCGGGAATGTCGGAGCCAATGACGCAGATCCGCAAATCGGACATTTCTTGGGAACTCGTCCGATCACGAGTTCCGAGCTGTCACGCATCATTCTGAGAGTGATGGCCAAGAGCATCTTCATCGCGTGGGTCATGTGGGTCGTCGCGTTTGCCGGGCTGTATGCGATTCTGCTGGCCTTGAGAGTCAACTTTCAAGCGGCGCTCCCCGAGCAGATCGGTTGGTGGTACTTCCCCGCTACGCTGTTGGGCGCTTGGACGAGCGCAGGCGTGTTCGCTTCGATCATGTTGACCGGGCGACGCGGCTTGGTAGGGCTGATCGTCTTCGCGACGATTGCTCTGACGTTGGGCGGCACGCTGACCGCCAAAAATTGGCTCTCTCCCCAAGCGCAGGAGTATTTGTTGGAGGGAGGGCTGTTCTGCGGCGGAATCGGGTTCGCGGCGTACACGCTTTGGGTATTCGCGACAGCTCGACGTCGACTACTGATCGGCGGACCGACCTTGTACTTCGCCGCCACGGCTTGGGCCGCACTCTGCACGCTGCTCGGATTCGTGTGGAGAATTCACTCCGCCCCAGGTCTGGCCATCGTGGTGTTCGTGGCGGGCATTTTCGCACTCTCCGTCGCGCCCCTAGCGAGCGCTCCTCTCGCGCTGACTTGGAATCGGAATCGCTGAGGCTCCCTCTCGCTCTGACATCGACGAGATCAGGCAACATCAGCGAGTTTTGCGCCTGGGTGAGCTGCGTCGACCTTAGCGGCTTAGAAGGCTTTGCCGTGCGATCGGCGGAAGACACCGGTCCGTCACGCCCTGGCGCCGGTCGCCATTGTCTGGACGCCGCCCTCCACCCGATACGAACGAAGCCGGATCTCTGTTTGGACTCGGCGCCAGGGGTTTTCGTCGATGTTGCCGTCTGTGCTCTGCTCATCAATCCGACGCGGGCTGGTTCCACTGGCGGTGGCCGTCCTCACGCTGCTGGCCGGCTGCGGAGAGCACGCGCAGAAATTCGGCGAGCCGCGCGACGTCGGCG
>DASRXU010000386.1:0-16565 GCA_035687365.1 Planctomycetaceae bacterium
ACGTGCCGGACTTGGCACGAGTTCCCATCCTTGGGCCCTCCTGCGGCGTTTAGTTTCTTCTTGGCAGAAAAAACATAAACGCCCGGAGGCCCTTGGGTTTAGCTCAAGCAATTCCCGGACACCCTCAAGCGGAGCTTGGGACCGAGGAGCAACTAAGGCGCAGATCGACTCGTGCGGCCCCGCAGTTTCAGACGCGCCTTGGGGAACTTCTCCAGCAACCGGCGGTACTCGGGGATGCGTTGCATGCATTCCTTGAGCAGTCTGCGTCGTCGGAGCAGCCGTTGGCAGTGTTCACAGACGGGACCTCCAGCCTTGCCCACCGCCTTGGGTGAAGCCCGAATTCGAGCTACGTCACTCGGCAGTCGCTGGAGCCGCGGCGGTCTTTGTTTCGGGCGAATGGTAATAGTCGCCCACCAGCCAGCGCGCAAGGAGATCGGACTCGCGATCGCTGAGGCGCTCCTTGAAGGCCGGCATGTGATTGTGTTCGCCGTAGTTTTCAGGGCGCCCGGGGTCGGCGACGAATCGCTTGAGCCAGTCGACACTCGCGTAACCCGCGAGCGCCGGAGCCGAGCTGTCTTTCCCTGCGCCCTTCTTTCCGCCTGCAGCCGCGATCGAATGACAGTCGACGCAGTTGGCGGACAATTTCCCTTTAGCTAGCGCTCCCGTCTCGAAAATCGTTCGCCCTTGGTCGATCAGCGCCTTCTGCTCGGGAGTTTGAGGGATCCGTCCCGATTGTGATGCGAGAAACTCGATCAGCGCCTCGAGGCTCGGCTTGTTGGCCGGATCGTTCAGCAGTCCTTTGTTCGTTTCCGACCAGTCGGCCATCTCGCCATTGGCGATCAAGTCCTCCGCCACTTTCTTATCGACCGCATTGCGCAGCGGAGAAAAATGCTGCTTGAAGTCGACCAACACTGCACGGATCCAATCGCGCGAGCCGAAGTTGCCGAGATCAGCCGCCGTGGCGGGCGATTCGACCCGCGCATCGTCGGAGGTCTTGTCTGAAGACGACGTGGTGGCAGCAACAGTCACCTTCCGCCCCGTGCCGTCGGTCCCCTCGTAGCGATGGCAACTGGAACAGTTGGCCGCAAAGATCTTCGGCCCCTGTGACAACGGATCGTCACGCAGCAGTGTCACTGCGCCAGCGACGGGGATCATTTCGGGACGCCGAGCCAGTGCGACGGCGCGCTCGCCCGTTCGATCGGCCTCGTTCACCGCCACCTGAAAGTCGGCGTTGTGGCGATCTTCGTAGGCGGCCAAGCCAGTCAAACCGGCAATGCCAGCCATCAGCACAAACAAGAAAACGACATTGAACGCGTGCCCGGCTTTCCAGCGGCCGAGCAATGGCATCAAGACAAAGATCACCAGAATCGCCGTCGGCACGTAAATCGCGCCAAACGCCAATCCGTAGTGCTCGACCGATTGGAACTTGAGGAAGCGAAACAAAAACAAGAAATACCATTCCGGTCGCGCGGCCGAGTACGGCTCCGAAGGGTCAGCCGGCGCGCTCAGCTCGGTCCCCTTGAAGACGACACACGCCAGGACCACTGCCAACACGCCCAAACAGGCGACGGCGTCGCGCAGCACTTGGTCGGGCCAAAATGTCGTTTCGGGCCGATAGTTAGGACGGCGAACCGTTAGTCCATGTCGGCGAAACATGTAGATATGTAGGCCGAGGAACATCGAAAGAGCAGCCGGCAAGAAGCCGGCGTGCATCGCAAAGAATCGGGTCAGCGTGTGATGTCCGTACCGCGCGCCGCCTTGCACGAGCTGCTGCAATAAGGGGCCGACGACCGGCGCGGCTCCCATGATCTCTGTCGAGACCTGCGTGGCGTAATAGCCCTTTTGATCCCACGGCAGCAGGTAGCCGGTGAGCGCAAGGCCGAACACGATCTGCATCAGAATCAAACCGAGCCAGAAATTGATCTCGCGCGGAGCACGATACGCCCCGTCGAAGATGACCTGAATCAGATGCAAGGCCATCAACACGACCATGGCCTGGGCCGAGTAATGGTGAATCCCCCGCACGAGCCAGCCGTAGGCCATCACCTCTTGAATGAAGTAAACGCTTTCCCAAGCGGTCTGCGCACTCGGGCTATACGCGGTCCACAGAAACAGCCCGGTAATCACCTGCACGGTAAAGGTAAAAACTAGCGTGCTGCCCCACACGTAGCGCCACCGCGCACCGCCGGGAATCGGCTCGAGCAAAACCTCGCGCATGAAGTGCCGATAACCGGTGCGGCTGTCGAACCAATTCGCCAGGGTCGTCATACAGTTCGTTCTTTACAGGACGTTTTTCTGGGGTCGTTCCGCTCAGACTCTTGCTTCTCACAGGCGGCGATTGCGATCCGCTCGGGAGTGCCCGCTTTAAAGACTTGGTAGCGCACCCACACCTCCGCCTTGTCTTTGATTTTGACTTCGAGAGAGTCCAAGTTTCGGGGCGGGATCTCGTTCTTCTTGTGCCCCTCGAGGTCAAACGCACTCATGTGGCAGGGGCACAAGTAATCGTTTTGCGAAGGCCGATAGTCGACCGCGCATCCCAAATGCGGGCAGCGGACGTTAAACGCGGTGACCGCGCCGTCGGGAAGCCGTCGCAGGAAAACGCGCCCCGCCGGTTGATTCGCGAACTTGTTCCAAGCGTCGATCGTGTCGTCGTAGATGGTGAAGATTTGAGGCCGCCCATCGCTGGGAACCGCCGCCAGCGGCGTAACCGGCAAAAACCCCTCCGCGTCGCGGCGCCCCTCGGCGCCCCCCTTCGAACCGCGTTTTCGTAGCAGCGGATCGAGAAAAAACGCCAGGCCCGCGGCCGTCGGCAAGGCGATGAGCGCTCCACCCGTGATTAACGCGAGCGCCTTCGCGAGAAAGTTTCGCCGCGGTCCGCCTGCGGGAGGTGCTTCGACCAGCGATCGTGATTCCGCTGGGGAACTCGTGGTTTTTTTTCGCGATGCCGACGAATCTGCGGGAAGGTCTGGGGCCATAGCAGCAGTCCAAGTTCGGAATCAGGTGTGCAAACGAGGCGATGCAAATCGAAAAAATACGCCAGGTCAGTGCGGTCAACGGAGGCGGGAGTGGGGCGGGTCCTGTTTCAGCGGGATCAGGTTTGGGGCGGCGGCGGAGGCTGTGTCGCAAGCGCCTCGCGAGTCGCCGTCAACACGCGCTTCAGCGCCTCGGGAAGCGAGCCGGTCAGGGTCGCACCGGAGGCCTGCCGGTGGCCGCCTCCTCCAAATTGTTCCGCGAGCGCCGCGACGTCGACGCCGGCCCGACTGCGGAAACTGAATTTGACGCTCTTGTTCAACTGTTCGACCGCGATAAAAGCACACTGAGTGCCGCCGATTTTCAGACAGTCGTTGACGAGGTCCTCGGTGTCGACCGGCCGGGCTCCGCAGCGGTCAAAATCGCCGCTTTCGACCCAGGTGTAGGCCAGTTTCCCCTCGCAGTCGACCGTGACACGAGTGAGTACGCAACCCGCCAACCGAATGCGGCCGACTGAAAATTGTTCGTAAAGCTGTCGATAAATGACGTCCGGCTGCGCCCCCATTCCCATCAGCCGCGCGGCCGCTCGGAGCGTCGATTCGCGGACGGACGAAAAACGGAACCAGCCCGTGTCCGTGGCAATCGCACAGAACAAGGGCGTGGCCACTTTGGACGGGATCGTCAGGTCGAGGGCGTCGGCCATCTCAAGAATCAGCACGCCCGTCGCCTCGGCCTGCGTGTCCTTGAATTCGAGGGCGCCCAGATCATCACTGCTGGCGTGGTGATCGATCACCACGCGGCGCGCCGAACTCTTCCGCATCATGTGGCCGACCTCTTGGAGTTGGTTCCAAGAGCTGGTATCGACCACGATATGGACGTCGGTGTCGAGCAGGTCCTCGGGCTTAATGCCGTCGCCAATTTTGAAGACCCGCCCCTCGGGGTCCAGAAAATTCAGCGTCTGCGGGATGGCAGACGGGTTGACGATGCGGACTTCCTTGCCCAGCGCCTCCAGAATGGCGGCTAACCCCAGTTCGGAACCGATGGCGTCCGCGTCGGGGCGTACGTGGCTCGATAGTACAAACCGCTGGTTTGACATCAAGACATCGCGCAGCGGCTCCCAAGGAATCACCATCGCAACATTCTAGGTGGCGCGTTCCCCCGATTGCAAAGCCGGGGTCGGCCGATGCGGCAGGACGCCGTTCACTGCAATCAGTGGCGATCGCGTTCGGGCACGCCGGCGAAGTGGCTGGGAATCGCGTTGGTGTTGCTGACGGGGGCGAGCGGGTCAAGCGAATTCGACAAGAGGCTCTGCGCCGCAAGTTCCAGCGCGTGAGCCTGACGTCGCAGGCGCTCCAACTCGTGCAGATCGTTCGCGATGCTGTTCAAGAGAGTCTGTTGGGCTTGGTTGATCGTGTGGAGGCTTGTCGCTATCGTCCGCGCGACCTCGCGTTCTGCGTCCAATCGAGGCTGGAGCGACTCCGTCGGCGGAGCGAGCGGCTCGCTGGCGATTGGACCTGGCGCGGTTTGCGACCACAGGGGTTGGGCTCCCGGGAGTTGTCCGATCGGAAATTGTCCCACGGGCGGGCGGCTCTCGAACACGGACGGCGGCATGCGACCGAGTTCTTGACGCAGGCGCATCAGCTCGCGTACATCCTTTGGCGCAAGGTCCTTCAACGTGTCGTGCCACGCATCTCGCTCTTCGTCACTCGAATTGGGGAGCGCGCGTTCGATGATTTTGCGCCCCAGAGGATTCAGACCGGGTGGAGGAGCCAGCGGCGCCGACCCCGGCGGCTCGCCAAGTATCGGAACTTCTGGACCATCGGGACGAATGGGAACGGCGTCGGTGCGAGCGGGCAAAGGCATCGGCTGCGGATAGTAGGGTGCGGACGATTCACTCGCGTCGGCCACCCGCGGTCCGGCAATCGCCGATCCCGGACGTTTGGAATCCGTTTCGCGTCCGGAAGCCGCATGGACTACGGTTTGAGCCAGGGCCCTGCCGGAGGAAAATGGGGCGTCGCAATCCTGCGCAGCGTTGGTCTGAGCCATCCCCGCGGCTTGGCTGCACCTAAGCGGACCGCTCGCAGGCGGAGACTCAGGCATCTTGCAGTCGGGCATCGTACTAATGGCCGTGACGCTGGTGGTCACGTGCTTGACCGGCGCGGCCAGAGCGTGGTGCTTCTTGCGGCCGGCGATCCAATGACCCCCGACGATCAGGGCACTCACCAAAGACAACGAGAAGAGACCGGTCGCCGCGCGGTTCAAAATGCCCATGCTTTGCCCTCCCTGGTCGAAGCGGCGGGCACGGTAGCCGAATCCCGAAAACGCGGCAAGAGGGCTTGGCTCCAATCGCTTTGTAGCTGGGACTTTAAGCATATTCCTCGAAGCGGGAGCCTCGTCGCGCCTCGGCCCACAGAAAGCAACTGACCGTCGCTACGAACCTCAGCGCTCGGCGACGCGACAATTCTTTGGCCACGACCCGGCCTTCGTCTCGACCGTTTGCAAAGCGTTCACTATAAAGCGGCCCCGCAGACGCAGCCGTAAGCCAGTACGCGGGTAAAAATTACGCGGACGGCAACCGCGCGACGATCGCGAGTCCGCTCCGCGTGAACAGTTCCAGTGCCTCCGCCGCTGTTGACGGAAGGCGCGGGCATGACCGGTCTGACCCAGAACGAGCGCTGCAATTCGCATCGCGATGCGGCGCCAGAGCGCGAGATTATGAGCCCTAATTCACACGAAAGGAGTCTGGACGTGACGCATGGCTTGGGTCGAAAGGATTTCTCATCCGTTTTCCGCCTGCGGCGGATGGCGCGCGGACTCGCCCTCTTCGGCCTGGCGGCCGCTGCGCTGCTTGCGGCCGGAAACCTCGTCCGCTCTCAGGACGACGCACGCGACTTGATCGAGTTGCGTCGTCGCAATGCCGAACGCGAACGTCGCGTCGTCGATCGAGATCTCGATCGCGAACGGCGATTGGACGATCGCGAGTACAATTCTGAGCGTCGGCCCGATCCTGCCGCCCTGGAGCGCCGCACGAAACTGTACCGCGACCTGAAGAAAGACTTCAGCGATTTTGGCAAGAACGATTTCGACCGCGGACCGGATCGGCGCCCGATCGGCATCGATGCTCCCGCGATCGTCAATTCGCCTGAGACGCTCGAACGCGTGCGTCGCATCTTCGACCGCATGGCGCAGGATGCCGACGCCTTGCAGGTTGCGCTTAACAACGACGTCGATCTGATGCGAGGTGTCCGTAGCGTATTGCACGATGTGATCCAGTTTAGCGCTCGGGCTCAGGTGTTGGCCGAAACTTGCCGACGCGCCAATCGCGTCAGCGAGCTGTGCGGCGATTTCGAGGCCTTCGATCGGGACTGGCAGGCGATTTCTTACAAGCTGCGTCGGATTCCCGAGCTGGCCCAGAGCGCGGCCATCCAGCGCGTCGACAACATCGACAAGATCGACCACGCCCTCAACGACGTCTTCAAGATCAAGCCGCACTTCGATCAGCGCGAGCTGTTACGCGCCACGGCGGCCCTCACCGACAAGCTGCAGCGGTTGGCCGAAGATATCGGCGTCGAGATGGTCGACCCCGAGTTGCGCCGATCGTTGACCGGAATGGCTCGCCGGACCCAATCGGAAGCCCAAATGGTGGCCGACCTGGTCGACTCGGAGAACGATCCGGCGGCCGTGGCCGGCGAGTTCAAGGAATACCTGGCTCTGTGGCACCCGCTGGCCCGGCAAATTCGCCAGGTCGATGCCAACCACGCGCTCGAACGGACCGTCTTCCGCATCAGCCAGTCCAACCGGGAGATCTCGGAATCGCTACGGATGCCCGCTCAGACCGACACGGGCAACGTCGGCTACATCATGGATTCGATGAAGCGGGACGTTGAGGAATACTTTACCCGCGCACCACTGCGGCTGGTGATGGATCTGCCCGACGCACCTACGGCCCTCACCACGGCCGGCGAATTCTACGGACTGTGCGAGCAACTGGCACAGGACGCAAACAACAATGCGCCGCCAGCCGAACTCGCCGAGTCGTTTCGCAATGTCTCGCAGTCGTGGCGCTCGTTCAATCACACGTTCCGGCCGATGAACAGTGAACCGGCGCGACGAGTCCTGAATCGCATTGAAGAGAGCATGGGTTCGCTCGCCCAGGCGTTACAGGTGTTCGATCAACAGCTCGACGGACGCCGGATCAGCGAGTTGGCCTACGCTTTGTCGGCCGCCGCGGACAACATCAACCGCGACACACAAATCTGGCTGGAACACGAGCGGCCAGACTTCGCGAACGACGTGCTCCGCACGACGCAGGCGTTCGTGCAGCATTGTCAGCGGTTCAGCGATGCGGTCACCGGAGGTGCGCCGATCGACCAACTGCGACCTGAAATCGTGAACGTGTACGAGCACTACAAGCGCGTCTACGAGTTCATCTCGCAATGCCGCGGCCGCGAGCGATCTCGCCTGGCGGAGAATGCCAAAAGAGCCAAGGCGGCCCTGGTCGATCTCCGTACGGCCTTAGAAATCTAAGAGCTGCACTCAATCGCGGTTCGTTCAAGATTCCCGAGCCCACCAGCCTTCGCTGGTGGGCTTTTTTTGCGCCGAAATTCGAGAAGGGATTTGTTGGGGTCCGAAGCTGCCCGTTCACAGCCTGATGGCTGGAATTTAGGGAGTCGTAGTCGCTCTCGGGGGTACGGCGACTCCGATTGCCGCAGCCAGGACCCGCCAGTTCTCCGCTGTTTTCTTAACGTATAGCACCGAGAAGGCGCCGTTGCCCTGGGTGGGCAGTCCCCGGAAGCCGATGCTGATATCGGTCTGAGTTTCATGAACGAAGAGAATCTCGTTGGCGTCCACGATCGCATCGTCGACCGCAATCATTTTGCGGCCATCGGACGCGCGGGGCGGTTGACCGTACGTTGTCCGTGAGCACCATAGGGCCATCACACACACCGCAAAGCCAGCCGCAACCCACCAGAAGTTTTTCATTCGCGGTCCCCTTTTTTGACTAATGTGCCCGCGGGCAGTTCGGCCTGCCCGCCCGAAACAAACAGAGAGTGGCCCTCTGCGAAGACAAGGGCTTCGCACCTGACTACATCCGCCGCGTTCGCTGGCACAGCCGATGAGGATGTCCAGGAATTCGGGGCTTGTGATTTAGGTTTGTGTGCCACTGCTGAGCGGTCGCCGCTCAGCAGTGTCTTCAATGCCTGTAGCGGATCGGCATTTTGGGCGAACTCGGGATTTGTCTCGACGTTATTACCTTCCGCACTGCTGAACCGAAAGGTCTCAGCAGTGGCACACGATCTGAATTCCCGGACGGCCTCACAGCCGATGGATGAAGAAATGGATGCTTACGGCGAGCGCCATACACCCCGCCACAAGTGTGACGCAACTCAGCGCCTTGTTGACCTTGGGTGATGCGGAAACAAACCAACGCATACGTCTGCTGATGTAAACCATCTTGTCGGGACGGACCAAGCCGTAGCAACCGCTGACAATCCAGATAGCTCCAATCATCAACACAACCAGGGGAAACATCAGTCGGCTGGCAGTGAACCGAGCAACGTCGTCAAAGAAATCTGCGAGGAGCAGAAGCCCGTCCTGCCTATCGAGCATCGCGGTCTTGGCATCGGCGTTTAGGGCCGCGGCCTCAGGAGATTCGATAATCAGCCTGACCTCCGGGAACTCGTCACGTATCCACCAAGTGCGGGGGCGCAGTTTTCGGTCGATCCAATGCGCCGGACTGAAGAAGGCGTGGGCCTCGTAAGGAAGGCTTACGTCCCCCACCTGATACGAGTGCCACGGCCCGGTGCCCTCGGCGTGACGCCCATAAGGGACGATAGTTGCGTAGTAGGCACCGATGTAGATCGCGACTGACAGAGCCGCGGCCATCCATAGCACTCCGGAAAACCAACGCCTCACTTTCCGGTCGTCGCTCACGTCGTCACTCTAGTTGTAGGGCAAGCTCTGCCTGCCGATGATTGTGAACCGCTTCGCGGCGGCAGGCACAGCCTGCCCTACCGATTGGCTTTAACGACCGGCGTCAATTCAGCTCGGCCGCCTCCTCCCAGTGTTCATAGAGGACGGCCAACTCGACCTTGAGCGCGTCGTGCAGGCGCGTCACCTCGCGGATGCGGTCGGGTATGCGATGGATCTGGGGATCGGCCATTTCCGCCTCGAGCTGCCGCACGGTTTCTTCCTTCTCCGCGATCTCGCGTTCGATCTCTTCGATTTTGCGATAGGGGAAACGGCGTTTCCGCTTGGTCGGCTTGGTGCTGTCACTCGTGCCCGCCGCGTCATTCTGTCGAGAATTGCCCGTGCGCGTCGACTGGGCCGACTGCCGCGATGCGTTCAGTTCAAGCAACCGCTGCTGCGCAAAATGCACGTAATCGCTGTAGTTTCCCTGGTAGCACTTCCAGCCTTCACTCCCGCAGACGACGACCCGTCGTGCCAACCGATCCAGGAAATACCGATCGTGGCTGACGAAAACGAGCGTCCCCTCGTAGGCCCGCAAGGCTTCCTCGAGCGAGTCGCGCGCCCAAAGATCGAGGTGATTGGTCGGCTCGTCGAGCACCAGCACATTGACGTTCTGGGCATTGAGCCGCGCGAGGGCCACCTTACTCTTTTCTCCGCCGCTCATCAGTCCGACCTTTTGCAACGCCAGGTCGCCGCGAACGCCGAACCGCGCCAACAGCCCGCGCAGAACGCGCGGTGTGAGATCGGGGCGATCGGGGGCTCGAATGGCTTCGATCGCGTCGCAGTCGGGATCGACGCTCGTGAGCCGCTGATCGAAATACCCGAGCTTGACGCCCGTCCCAATCCGGGCGACTCCGGCATCCGGCGGCAACTCGCCCAACAGGACGCGGAGCAACGTCGTCTTGCCGCAACCGTTGGGTCCAAAAATCCCGAGTGAGTCACCCCGCTCGACGCGCAGTGAGAAATCGGAGAAGAGAGGCCGGCCAAGATTCTTGGACACGTCCCGCGCGTCGAGCACCCAATCGCCGGGCCGCCCCTGTGAGGGAAACTGCATGGCCAGCTCGGAAATCTCGGGCGGCCGCTCGACCACTTCGACGCGTGCCAACTTCTTTTCGCGATCTTTGGCCTGGGCACTGTTTTGGCCCATCTTGTTTTTGCGAATGTAGTCTTCGGTCCGGGCGATGTACTCCTGCTGCCGTTCATAAGTTTTTTGCAGCAGCTCGGCACGTTCGTGCCGTTGTTTCCAGTACGCCGAAAAATTGCCGGTGTAGTCGTTGAGCCGCCCGGCCCACAGTTCGAGAATCCGGTTGGTGACCCGGTCGAGAAAGTAGCGATCGTGGCTGACGATAATCATCGCCTGGGGCGCGTGGGCCAGCCAATTCTCGAGCCATTCCGTGGCGGCGATGTCCAAGTGGTTGGTCGGCTCGTCGAGCAACATGACATCCGGCGCGCGGAGCAGCATCCGCGCCAAGAGCGCTCGGTTGCGTTGGCCGCCGCTCAGCTCGGAGAGTGGCTGCGAAAATTCGCTCGTGGAAAATCCGAGCCCGTGCAGAACCTCGTCCACGCGATGATCGACCGTGTGGGCGTCCAAGCGATCCAGTTCCGATTGCACCACATCGAACCGCTTTTGCAGACGGGCGACCTGAGCCGATTCGGTCTCGCCTGCGATCGCCGCCGCAAGCTCGGCCGACTCGCGCTGCAGCGCATACAGAGCGGCCAAGCCCTCTCGGGCTTCGTCCAACACCGTGCGCTCGCTCGAATAATCGGCTTCCTGCTCTAAGAGGGCGACATCCGCCGAGCGGTGCCGCGTCACTTCGCCCCGATCGGGTTGATCGAGGCCCGCGAGAATTCGCATCAGGGTGGTCTTACCCGCACCATTCGGACCGACGAATCCGACGTGCTCTCCCGGACGAATCTCGAGACTCACTCCCTGCAAGACGGGAGCGGCATCGAATTGCCGCACGACTTCCTGGAGCGAAAGCAAAATCATCGATCGTCTGCCGCGGCGCTCGATTCGCCCGGGGCGCGCGACTTCCTCGGTAGAGAACTCGCGGCGCCGATGCGGTCCCGTGGCTACATCGCCCCAGCGCCTGCCAGTCGCGGCTCACAACTTGAGCCGCCCGGCCAGGCTCGACCGACCCGGTCATTCGCCATCCAAGAGGATGCTAGCGAAGGTCGAGCGGTTGAGCCAACGTTGCCCGTTTGGCAGGTTCGGCGACCGTCGGCAAGATCACCGACGAGGAGGCTCGGCCGCGAGGCGTCGCATCGGCTTCGGGCATTTCGAGCGGTGCCGTCTCGGCCGACGTCGTCGAAGCAGTCCGTGACGGATCCGTCGAGATCGGATGCGCACTGAGCGGATCGGCGGCGAAACCGCGCGGGCCACGCTTGGCCAATTGCAGTTGCAGTGAATGCCTCAACTCGGGCGGGTCTGATTGTCCGGCCTGCAGCCAGATTCGATCGATCATCAGCAGCTCGCCTTCGCGAACCAGCTCGATCTTCGCCCCAAACCGCTCGTCACCCAATTGCACAACCTGTCCGGTCGATGACTCGGTAATACTCGACAGCGGCATGTCGAGATGCGGCAGCACTGCGTAGGCCGCTTCGGGAATTTGAGTGATCTGGCTCCAAACGAGCCGGTTGAAATTGCGCGAGCTGATGGTCCGAAGCGATTCGAGTTGCGGATCCTGGCCTTCGGTAGCCAAGGAAGAGTCGCGAAGGGCAGCGGTCAAGAGGCGGATCGGCAGCAGGACTTGCAGCGTATCCTTAAGCGATTGCGGCCGATCGAGGACAGGCATCAACACGTCGTCGACAGCAACGTCGCCGTTCCAGTCGCGCATCACGTACGTCAGTTCACGGTTGCCTTGTCGCACGGGAATCCGAATGACCGGGCCCCGAAAATCAGTCGGGTCGGTGTTGACGGCCGCCGCCATTTCAATTTCCGGCGGGAGGATTTCCGTCAGCGGCAAAGTCTTGAGCCGATTCCAGACCTTGAGATCGAAGTCCTTGCTGGAGTTCGCGCGGACCAGGGCGAGGTTCCCCTTAAGCATCGCTTGCACAAAGAGCTGCATTTTTGCCTGGGCCGTGAAGAGCGCGGCCAGACGCTTCTGTGACTTGGCATCGAAGATTGTCACTTCGTCGATTACGAATTTTGGACTGTCGGGGTCAGTGGACGTCGACTTCAGCGAGATCTTGACCGTGTCATCGCCGCGCTTGAGCAGGTATTCGCCCGTCTTGGCTTCGGTTGTGACGACGTCCTTTTCACCCAGGACATCTGGCGCGGGCAGCGGCACCAACTTCGGATCCGCCAGCACCAGGCACTTCTCGTAGAACGTCTCGGCCGACAACTTCTTCAATTCCTGCGAGTCGGCTGCTTTATAAGCCTTCAAGAAATCGACCACGGTGCGAATGACAGTGGCCGTGCGCTTCGCCGACGCGAGCTGGTCTTTGTCCTTCCGAGATTCGACCTGTACGTCCGAGACTTTCCAACCCTTATTGGTCAGCCGCATCGACAAGATCAGGATGCCGCGAGCGCGCTGGAGTTTGACGATAGCGTCCTGGCCGTCGATGGTGGCCTCGGGACGAAATTCTTCCGACTTGATGCGTTCACCGGCGACACGCTTGGTGAGCCGTTCAAGATGGGTTGTGGGCAGTTCGCCCAGGAGCTTGCCGAAGCTCGCGGTGGTGACCGCTTGGACTTCTTCGCGCTTGCCTTTGTGCCACGCGACCAGGAAGTCCTGTACCACCAGAAGCAAGTCCATCTGTTCGGTCACGCTCTTGACCGCGGTGACGTCACCTTTCTTTTGCTTGATCACGATGTCGTCGACGACCCATTTGCCCGTCTTGGCGTCGCGCACCAGCTTGAATTCCATCTTGCGATGGGTTTTTTCGGTGGTGACTTCGACCTTCTTTTCTTTGTCCGAGACACTCTTGACCTTGAGGATCGTGAGTTTTTCCTCGGGATGTTGATAGGCAATTTTCAGCGCGTCGATCGAATCTTTCCGACGCAACGCCTTTTCATCGAACGTTTCTGAAGCGCTCGCCTTGAGCTGATTCAGATCGTTTTTCTCGATCGCGGCGGTGAAGTGATCGAGCGCGCCCATTTCGGCGAGGTTCGCGCAGCCCACGACGGCGCAGGCGAGAACCGTTCCGTAAAGCACGGTGTGCGGAATGCGAACCATGACACTCGTCCTGGCCGATCGATGTCGGGCAAGCGGAAGTTTTTGGGGTGGGAAGGGAGTCGGGAGGGAGGGGATGAGAGATGAGAGGGGCGTCTTTTCTCAAATCATTCCGATTGCGTCAAGCCCGGTCGTACGGCCGCAAACTGACGTAATTCGACCCTTTTTCGCACTTCGCGCGCTGAGCATTCGATCGACTAACCAAACTGACCTTGGTCGGACATCGGGCCGAACTATAATCCCGCCCTCCTCTCACTCCAGCGCGATCCTCTCTGTCCGATTCTTCTCCGGTCAGTTCGCCTCGGTGCGATTGATTCGGCTTAACTCCTCGCAGTGCGACTCATTGCAGTGCGGCTCATCGCGTTGGTCTGCGTTTAGACATTTCTCGCGCTCTCCAAATTCCGCTTTCTTCACGGTGACGCAATGGGGTTTTCCCGTTCGTCCATCGGCCGCGTTCCTACCGGCCGGTGGTTCGGCATTGGTCCAATTGGCGCCGCTCCCGGGCTGGTCTTGAAGACCCTGCTCTTTGCGACCGGCGCTCTTTTTCTGTCCGCCGCCCCCAATGAAGCGCACCGAGTTGTGCGTCTACGCTTCGAATGGAAGTGCGACAAAGCGGAATGCTGGGCCGGCGTGCTGGAAACGTCGCAAGGCACGATTGCCGAGCCTGCGTCTCTAGGCGTTGACGAGAACGAAGCCGGCACGCTGCTAGCTGACGGCAAGTCTCTGTGGCTCGGGCGTCGCAAACCTCGTGACCGAGACGGCTTCGAAGTCTCGGTGATCGCGCCGCCGGCGGCCCACCTTTCGTTTACTTTGCAGGCAGCGGTGGCCGGCGGAGTGCGACAACGATTTGAATGCCTGCTCTCCGATCTGGAGGGCGAAAGCAAGAGTCTTTCGGCAAAAAACAATGGCTTGCAGTTGTCGGTGCGACGCGCTCCGGGCGACGCCTTGCGAGTCGTCGTCGATCACCCCAACTTGATTTACCATCCTGGAGAGACATTCAAGGCCAGACTGATTCCAGACGTGCTGGCTGCCACCCGACTCGCTCAAGGTGCCAAGCTCAAGTGGAGTCTGTGCGCCACTCGTAACGGTGAAACGCTGAAGCTAGGATCGCTGCCGCTTGGAAAGAAGTCTGCCGCGGTCCATGACGCTCAGGACGGAGTGCGTATCGAGATTCCGCTCCCCTCCGATGAGGGGGCCGTTTCGCTCCACTTTCGCCTGGTGGGCAACGGTCCGAGCGAACCGCGATCGTCGGTGCATCTCTTGGTGCTTGGCGAGCACGCTCCTCCTGTGGCGCAAGTCCGCCGGCCCACAGAAACTTTGATCGATCGCCTCTCGTCGGCCGACATCCAGTCGAAGCGACGGCTGGAACCGAGCCAGTTGCGTTTGCCGGGACGCGCACATGATGCGCAATTCGCCGTATCACCGCTGGAAATCGTGGAACCTGCTGTCGAGCACGAGCCGCGAGTCGACTGGATCGCTGTGCGGCTGCGATTGAAACATCCACAACGTCCGCACCGGTTGGTGCTGCACGTCGCTGAGAACAGTGGCTCGTTCCTTGGTGCGAGTCTGTTCGAGCCAGACGCCCGTGGAGAACTGTCGGGGCAGACGCTCGACACCGGACTCGCGTTGGCGAGCGGCGAGGCAAGCGAAGAACCGTCCCCGTCGGCCGCGGCCAGTCCGCGACACGAGATTCTCTTCTGGCCGCAAGTCAGTGATCCCGTGCTGTTGCTGCACGACCTGGGCGCCGGGCGTCGTCCACAAGTGACGGGCGTTGAAGTCTATGAGTGGGCCCCCAAGCGAGCACTCAAGCGGAACGTCGCCGCGAGCACAGAAGAGCGCTTGATTGGTCCGTACCTGGCCAAGCTCATGCTGCCCGAGAATTTCGGCGGCCCCAAGGTCTTCGACGAGCGAGCGGGACAATGCGTCGACGATTGGGAGACGTTCCATGCCGCCGCCATGCACGCCGCCGACTACTTGATCGACAACGGCTACAACAGCCTGCTGCTCGCGGCCTTGGCCGATGGAGTCACGATTTATCCGAGCAACTGCATCGAGCCGACGCGACGATACGACTCGGGAGCCGTTTCGTCCGCGGGTCAAAGACCGATTCGCAAGGATTTCTTGGAGCTGCTCTACCGCGTGTTTGATCGAGAACAGCTGCGGTTGATTCCCGAGCTGCAATTCACCTGTCCGCTACCCGCTCTCGAGCGACAACTAGTCGATGGAGCCGCCGCCGAAGGAATCGAGCTGATCGGCGCCGACGGCCAGAGCGCGCGTGATCATGGCAGTCAGTCTCCCACTTCGCAGCCTGATTACAATCCGCTCGACCCGCGCGTTCAGGACGCGGTTATCGCAGCCGTTCGCGAAGTGGTCCAGCGGTACCAACACCATCCGTCGTTTCACGGAGTGGCCCTGGAAGTCAGCCGCACCGGCTACCTACAACTCCCCGGGCTCGACTGGGGCTACGATTCGACCACCGTTCGGCGGTTCGAGCACGACACGGGAATCACAGTCGACGGAGCCGCGGGAGGAGACATTTTCCATCATCGGCACGCCGTGCTTGCCGGCGAAGCGCGGGCCGCCTGGATTCGTTGGCGCTGTCAGGAGTTGGCGAAGTTTTACCGGCGACTTGCCGACACGCTGGCGGCGGCCGCGCCCCACGCGCGATTGATCCTGGCGTGCAAGCAGATGCTTGCCGATCCGGGCGCCGACGAAGAAATCCGTCACGAGGTTCGCACGCGAGGCCGTCTGGGCGAGTTGCTGGCCGCGCGGGGCATCGATTTTTCGCTGTTGAACGATTCGCCGCGGCTCGTGGTGTTGAAGTCGGCCGTGTGGCGCGCGTCCGCCAGCGTCGAAGAAAGCCTGCTCGACGAAGCTCTCAGTCAAACGAGCTCTTTCGGCACGACGTTCCGTTTGCCGAACGTGGGCGTCCTCGATTATCGACCTCCGCGATGTTTGAAGGTTGCCGATTTCGATCCGCTTTCGCCTTGGCGACCGGCGCAAACCCGCATCACCGTGGCGGCATCTCCCGGCGTTCGCGAAAGTCGGCGACGATTCGTTCGCGGCTTGGCCGAGACCGACTCCCAAATGATGTTCGACGGCGGATGGACGGCCCCTTTGGGCCAAGAGCATGCGACGGAAGCCTTACGGCGCATCGCCCGTTCGATTCCGCCGATCCCGTTTTACAAAGTGGAAGGGCAGAATCAGTCGGCGACCATCCACGTCGCCCGGCACAACAAGAAGACCTACATCTACGCCGTGAATGCCTTCGCGCAACCTTGCGAGCTTTCTTTGCAGCTCTCTTGCCCCGCGCGTACAACGTGCCGACCGCTGGGTCCTTCTGCTGCGCTGACCGAAGATTCGAACGGAGCAGGTGGCGATGGCGCCGGGGGTGACGAGACCAGCCGATTGAAAACTTCTCTCGACGGCTATGGGTTGGCCGCTTGGGTC
>DASRXU010000387.1:0-4770 GCA_035687365.1 Planctomycetaceae bacterium
GCCAGAACGTATGAGACAATTGCCGCCGTAATCAACGCTTCGCCGACGCCGATCAATGAGTGGATCGCCACCATCAACGCAAAGATATTGCGAAACTCGAACGCGCCAGCCGGATGCGAGAGCCGAAACTCGACGCAGAACAACGCTGACGCTGCCACCACGGTGAGCCACGATGCCACCACCGAGCCGACAATCGCTCCGACCTTCGGCTTGCGGAAAAATCGTCGCACAATCGAAACGATCGCATAACCGCCGATCGAGCCGATCACGGCCATGTGCAGAATGTTGGCTCCGAGTGTGAACAGTCCCCCGTCGGAAAACAGGAACCGCTGCACGACGAGCACCAAGGTGACGGCTAGACAGCCGGCCCAGGGTCCTAACAACATGCCGGCTAACACGCCGCCGATCAGATGTCCCGAAACAGGCAATCCTATGGGAAAGTTGACCATTTGGCCGGCGAAGATCATCGCCGCGGTCATTCCGGTTAGCGGGACGACACGCTCCGAGATTTCGTCACGCAGTTTGTAGATGGAATAGCCAACGGCGACAGCCGCGACCGCGCCCGTTGCCGCGCAGACTTCGGGACTCAGATATCCATCTTGAATGTGCATTGGCCTACCAGCTCTGTCGCCCGGCACTTATCGAAAATCAACTCTATTGCGGTGCTGACGGCTTTGCAATTCGGCCATCGGGCGGCTCGCCCGACGAGAACACGTCGTCGATCGGCCGCATTTCCTGCAACTCTCGCGCCTGCATTCTCTCTATAATCCTCTCTTCGAGCCGAAAACCATGAACGGTGCGCCTTCGCGATGAATTTGGATCCCGCCGTCCTGCGACGTTTGCGCGCCGAGCCCGAAATCTTCGACCAGATCGCCACATGGAGCGGGCCCGAGTTGGCCCTGCAAGACCGATTGCGCACCACATTCTCGGCCGACCTGGTTCGCGGGGCTCTGACACTGGTCGAGTTGCGACGACGGGCGGCGGTCAAGTTTTCACGAGCCGCTGGAATGTGGTTTGATCGTGTCGGCCTGGAACAGAGCACAGCGGAAGCCGTGGCTCAGCATAAAGCCCAGCGGTTTCAAGGACGCGGACGAGTTTGGGACCTCTGCTGCGGGATTGGCGGAGATGCGATTCAACTGGCTCGTGGAGGCGACGTCATTGCCGTCGACCGCGACGCAACTGCTTGTCTCTGCGCGCAGTGGAACGCGGAAACATACGAGGCGGCCGAGCGCTTGACGGTCCTCTGTACCGACGTGGAGACGCTCTCCGATCGCGCCAGCTTGGTGCACATCGATCCCGATCGTCGCCCGGCTCGCCCGGTCGGCAGCACCTCGTCCGCCAGCGGGCGCCGATCGCTGAAGTTGGAGGAAGGGGCTCCGGGACTCGAGACGCTGACACGGCTGATGCGTGAATTCCGCGGCGGAGCGATCAAGTGCAGCCCGGCCTCTAATTTCGGCGGCAAATTTCCCGGCGCCGAGGTGGAACTCGTCAGTCTCGAGGGCGAATGCAAGGAGGCAACGATCTGGTTTGGCGAACTCGCCGAGCCGGGGCTCTGGCGGGCCACCGCACTTCCCAGTGGCGAAACCCTAGCGGGCGATCCGCTCAGTGCCGCGGCTCCGTTGGCGCCACTCGGCCGTTACTTGATCGATCCGGATCCCGCCCTGGTGCGATCGGGATTGATCGATCTCTACGCAGACCGGCTAGGGTTGAGTCGACTCGACGACGCGGAAGAATATCTCACCGGCGAAGCGATCCCCGCGTCGCATTTGGCGCAGCCGTTCGAGGTCGTCGCCCAGTTGCCCAACAATGAGCGGGAGATCCGCGACTACTTTCGCAATTCCGACGTTGGCACGTTGGAGATCAAGTGCCGCCGCATACCGATCGACATTGAGGGGCTGCGCCGGAAATTGACACTTCCGGGCCGGGGGGCCGCCGTCTTAATCTTCGCGCGAATCGAGGGTAGAGCGCGGGCCGTTGTCTGCCGACGCCCAGAGAATTCGCCGGACGCATAAAAATGGGGACAGATCCGCAGTGCCGGAGCGTCCCCCCTTTTGCAATGTTGCGTCAGGCTTAACGGTGCTGTGCTACTGGGCCTGGGCGTTCCGGAATTGGGCCTTGCCGACCGGCACCATTTGCTGCGGCTGCCCGGCATTAGCCGGCGAGAACGGATACGCATAGGCCACGAGTGTTCCCGTGGTCATCTCGGCAACGTAGATAAGGCTCGCTCCCCAGTTCTGGCCGCCTTGCCCCGAGAACTGCCCCTGACCGCCGACGAACGCGTAGACAGGTTGAGCGGCCCCCTTTTCGTTCAGCCGAAGATCGTCCGCGACGTCGCGATAGAACATTTGCGAGAAGCCGCCCTGCTGCGGGTTGAGATAGAAGCCCTGCAACCGGCCGGTGACGAAGTCGAGGATAAAGACCGCTTCGCTGCTCGGAAGCCCGGCAATGGCGAGGCTCGCGGGGACCGACGCGATGCCGAACTTGTCCGCGCGGTCCGACTGGTCCGCGCGAATTGGCTCGTGCGGCCAAAACCAGGTGACGCCCAATCCAATCAGGACCCCCGCGACCAACCAAACTCCACGACTATCGCTGATTCGAGTGTGCATGCCAGCTCCTCCGCTTGAATGCGACTACTTCGGAGACCTGCCCCCAGAATCCGCCGCCCCGTAGCCCGCGCGCTTCAGTGTACGGCTTTCGAAACAGAGACGAAAGATCAACCGCGGGCCAGAGAATCGAGGTCGTTGTAAGCCGTGCGTTTCAGGAACTCAGCGACGGCCGCCCGTTCGTCTTCATCTTCCGCTGAAACAGGAGATGAATCTCTCGCCGCAGCTCGCGCAGTGTGATTGGCTGCTGCATGACGCGAGAGAGGGCCGTCTGCTCGAGTTTTTCGACGAGATCGGCCTGTCGCTCCGCAAGCACGGCGATGTGAATAAAGCGATCGCCGTTGAGTTCCCGCACTTGCTCATAAGCCCCGGCGAGGTCATCCCCGATCGAATCGCCGATTAAAACGACGCAATCTGGCGGATTGGACTGCAGCCGAGATATCGCCCGGTGCACGTTGTTGAACAAGAGGACGCGGAAGCCGCGCTTCGACAAATAATCGCGGATGATGTCCTGCTGCTTGAGTCGGTGCTCGATGAACAGGATCGTCGGGAGGACCTTGCTGCCGTTGGTGCCTTCTTCCGGCATCGTAGCGTTTGCGGGCTTCGTTGGACGCTCAAGTTCGAATAGAACCTCTTGTGCGTCGGACCGCACCATCGCCGCCGACTGATACCGCTGATCCGGGTTGGTCTTCATCAACCGTTCGACGATATCGGCCACGCTCTTCGGGATATTGGGATCGACCGAGCGAATGGGACGCAAACTGGCGTACCGGGAAAACTGCCGGCGCTCTTCGCGGCTGTGGGTGCGGGGATAGGGGGGCACGCCCGTCAATAGCTCGTAATAGATGCCGCCCAGGAAATAGAGGTCGCTACGAGGGTCGTTGGGAGGAGCATTGGTGCCCCGCTCGAGCGTGGCGTACTCGAGGGCCCGTTGCAGGCTGTCACCGCCGGCTTCTGAGTTCATCACCTCGTCGCCCGCCAAACCGAAATCGACCAGCTTGGCGATCCCCTGCGTGCTCATCAGGACGTTCGTCAGCTTCAGGTCACGGTGCGTCACCCCCATGCGGGCGGCGTACTCGAGCCCTTCGGCCATATCCATCAGGCAGCGCGTCGCCTCGATCACGGAAAGCCGCTTGCGGATGTTGAGAAAGTCCCGCAGGTTGCCCCCTTCCACGAACTCCATCGTGAAGTAGTGCGAGTCACCCTGACTGGCGACGTCGTAAATGGGGACAATCTTCTCGTGATTGAGCTTCTTGCCCAGGTCGGCCTCGCGGCGGAACAGGCGCACGATCCGTGGATCGGCTGCCCACCGCTGCCGCAATACCTTCAGTCCCACCATGCGGCCGTCAGTGAGCGACGCACCGCGATAAACGCGTGCGAAGCTCCCGGCGGCGTTGCGGTACAGCAGCTTGTAGTCGCCTAGAACGAGCGCATCCGACTCACCGCGCCCAAGCTTTCCAACTTGATACGAAGTGAGAAGGTGGCTGTTCTCGAGTGCTTGAAGCAGGACATTCGCATCGTCCGTGTCTGGGCACGCACGCGATTGAATCGACTCAAGCGGACCGGGCTGAACAAGTTGCAGACGGACGAGAAGGGTCTTTAGCTCCTCGAGAGTCATTGAGTTTTTGTTGACCCACCGGCGTGCAACAGGCTCGAATGGGCCCGAGGAGATTTCGGCAGCAGCACGACGGTTTCAAGAGAATGGAAAAAACAGGCACAAATAAATAAAAAGACGACTCAGTCTGAAGGGCTGCTTGAGCGCGTTCAGCCAGCCACTTGATCGTATCACGCTTTGTGTGTCGTTCAAGGAGAAATAGGACGAACCGACCGGGTGCAAAGACCTTAAGGCGACGGAATCGCACCGTGCCGCAAACTCCCCGCGGCAATCGTGGCCAGCACTTTCAGCGAATCTGGTCCCCCGAGCTGGAAGAGGAGGAGGTCAGCTCGCGACCCCGGAAGCAATCGGATTTCCTCGAAACCGAGCAAACGGGCCGGGTTACGACTGGCCATATCGATCGCGTCCGCCAGCGGAACCTCTCCCGCTTGCATTGCTTCGCCAACGCAGCGACGGGTGTCTGCGGCCGAGCCAGCCAGTAATTGGCGTTGGCCCGCAACCACGATTCGGCCGTCCGTCAGCACCTCCATCCGCATTTCGCCCTCGGCATAG
>DASRXU010000388.1:0-11791 GCA_035687365.1 Planctomycetaceae bacterium
CATCGCCAGTCATCTAACCTCGTCCGCAGCTGAGTCTCTAAGTCCAGCGGTTTGTTTTGCTCGAGGTGAGCGCGGATGGTTGTCAGTGTGTCCGTCGCTTCCTCCGCAGGTAAGTGCCCTTCGAGTGAGCGGAGCACGTTCTCGAAGTCGCGATCGACGTAACCCAGCAATTCCTTGAACCGAGTCGAATAGTAGACCTCGTCGGTCGCGACATCCCAGTCCCAGATGCCGTCACTTGAGCCGCGCACCGCGAAGTTGAATCGTTCCTCGCTGAGGCGCAGGGCTCGTCCACGTTCTTCGAGCCGCCGCATGCCGAGTCGCAGCGTCTCTCGTTCCGACAGTAATCCGCGAATTTGTCGATATTCCGTTGTGACATCTTCAACGATGACGAGCGCGAATTCGCCCTGATCGTCCCAGCGGCGCACCGTGATTCGCTGTCTCATCCGCGGCTGACCATTTTCGGAGCCCTCTGACGGACTGCTGAATGTCTCGGCCAGCGTGCAGGCCGTATCGCTCGACACGTCTCCCTCGAGCGCCCGCGCCACTCGGTCGTGGAGCGCCAAGGCAGCCGTGGCTCCCACGGCACTGCTGTAGGGGCGTCCTAGAATCTGCTCGCGGCGAATTCCCGACCACTGTTCCAGCGAGCGGTTCCAGCCGCAAACGATCATCTGTCGATCGAGAATGCACAAGCCAAGCGGGAGCAGATCGAATGACCTGATCTCGCCGCTCGTCGGGCTGGATGGGGCATTCCGCATGGGCGGTGGCTCGCGGTCACACGATATTGAGAATCAATCGCCGGCGTCTTCAGGCACTCAAGAGCGAAGGCTCGCGTTTGACTCGTCGGTAAACGTTCGGAACCGCCGCGCTAACGGGCTCCCATCCGGGCCGGTGATCGAAAGTGGAGTCCGGTGCCGGCAGGATCAAAAAACCGTCGGAGGCGAGTTGATCCGTTAGCCGTCCAAGCAACGCTCTTCCGAGCCCCTGATCGCATTCACGTTCGTCTGGTTGCCGATGGTAGATCACGATGTCGGCCACGCCGACGGGTGCGCAGCTTTGCGACAGGTCCAGTTGCAGCCATCGGATTCGCTCGCGGAGTTGGGAACTGAAAATCCAGCCACGGTCCGCCGGTAACTGCTCGAAATGACACACGAGCCATTCGGTTGGAAGACCGCGCTGAACTTCCGAGGGCGCGTAGATTCCCAACCGGGCGCGTTCCAGGGCCCGTGCGTCGCCATCTGACGCGACAATCTCGACGTTCCAATTTGCGAGCTCAGGACAAAGTTCGGCTAATGCAATGGCCAAACTGTACGTCTGTTGTCCCGTCGCGCAGTTGACCGACCAGAACCTGAGAGTCTGTGCGTACCGGCGACTGGCAATGAGCGCGGGCAACACGTGAGTGATCAGAGCGGCCAGATTATCCACTTCTTCGAAGAACGTTGATTTCTCAGGCGCGAGCGCCTGGTTGACAGCACTGGCGAGTGGATGATCCGAGCCACGGTGAGGAGCCACTCCGAACTGGAATAGGCCCTGAGAAGAGTTGGAGAGGCCGGGCCTTGCTCCGGTCGCTTGCAGAAAGTAGTGCGCTTTCAGTTCTTGCCCAGTTGCGTGCGGTTCGCGCAATACAAAGAGCGACGATCGGTCTGACATCAATGAACGCATCATTCTTCAGTCACCATGCGTCAGCATCTCGGATCGCCGCGGATGGCCCGACTCGGAAATCCCCAACTGGGCGAGCTTTTCGCGAACGGTTTCCCGACTAAAGGGCTTCTGCAAAAACTCGTCGGCTCCCGCTTGGAGGGCTGCGATCATTTGCGAACGGTCGAGGGTGTCTCCGCAGGCGATGACCGCTGGCCTCGAAGGGCACGGAACGCTCGCGAGCCGCTCAACGAGCTTGTAACAGTCCTCGTCTTGCGGCCTCCACTCCAATAACACGACTGAAATGTCGGACTCGACGGCTAAAATCTCGAGCGCCTCGCGTCCGCTGGTGGCTTCGCGCGTCCGAAATCCCAGCGAAGTCAAAACGCGCCGACCAAGTAGCCGGACGGCATGCCATTCGTCGACGAGCAGGATTCTGCGGCTCAAGCCCGCTGCCTCTTTAATGGTTGGACCAGGCACGACGCCTCTCACGGATTTGCTGATCAGAACGACTTGTTCCTCGCGCCGGGCGCACAGAGCGCTTCCACCGACGCGACGCTCATTCAGTGTCCGTGCTTAAATCGGGGCGCACCGCGGACCCAACCCATCGCCAATGCTTTCGGCGGAATCATTCCGATGACGTGCGTAAAACACGCCTTTTCAATAGTCCGGTCGAAGGAAACGCGACCCGCGCGAGCGCCTCAAGCCGACTCGTCAGGACCGGAACTATCCGCGGCCGAATGATGTCTCTGGCTTTGTCACGAGGTCAGTCGGGCGACGCTCGCAACAGTCGCTACGGGAGCGACATCCGGCTCTGCGGATCGACAAATGGATGGGAGCCAGAGTCGTCGAATGGGTCATCTTTCAAGCCCTGCCTTGTGTCGCTAAACTTCGTCCGGAAATCCGCGCAGCGTGAAGCAGGATGAGACGATGCCCTTCCGCCCTCTCGTCATCTTTCCATCACCGGCGACCGAGGCCATCCTGCGCCAAAACGGCCTGGACTCTCTCGACGCAATTTTCGAGCGCCGGGCAGCGGCTCACGTCCGGCATGTTGGTCGGGCAGTCTGGAAAACGGAACTTCACGACGAGGACGGCCAGAGGTTTACCGCGTTCGTCAAGTTAAGTTGGGGGCGTCGCCGCTGGTGGCCGCGGCTTTCGGACATTCGCACGGGCCAGGTGCTCAAGAGCTTGGCGGTCCGCGAATGGGAAGGACTGGCGGCCTTCGAACGACTAGGACTTCGGGTTCCCGAACGTCTGGCACTGCTTGAGGAGGGATTGCTGTGGAAGCGCTCGGCTCTGATTCTTAGGGAGGTGCCGCCGCCGGCTTCCCTCTCGGACATGATTTTGGACGGGAGTTGGCTGCGGCTGCCGCTAGAGGATCGGCAATTGATTCTCGCGGAATTCGCTCGGACACTCTGTCGGATTCATGGCTCCGGCTGGTCTTGGCGCAGCATTTCGACCCGACATGTTTTCCCACAGCGCACCGGCCAAGATGGTTGGGAGGTCTGGCTGATCGATTGCGAAGGAGTCCACCGGACTCATTCGGCCGAGACTCTGAGTCGCGACTTCCGAAGATTCATGCGGGCTCTCGCGCACGATCAAGCCGACGAGCAAACCCTGGAAACGATGCGAACAATCGGCTCGCAACTCCCCACTTTGGCGGGCTCTGAAAGGGACGCTACCCGGTCAAAACGTGCCAAGTCGGCGGCGTGACGACGAGGCTGGCGACCAGCCGATTTCGCGAATCCAAGTGTCGTCTGCGTGAAAACGAGCACCACCGCCCGGTCGGCGGTCCTGAAGGTCCCACCGGTCGCACAGATCGCCAGAATGGGCTTTTCTCCGCTTGGTGGCGGTACAATCGGAACCGATTCGTCGCGGCTGCGTCTCAAACTTCTCTCGGCTCCGTGACAAATACATAGGTTCTACGGAGCGCGCCCAGATGCTTCCCGAACGCAACGGGTCCCGCTGACTTTCGGTCGACTGTTCGGGCGGCTCTTGATCACGTTTGTTGCCTGTAAGCCGCTAAATGGCATGAGGTTACAGCAATCGGCAGAATCCGCCGTTAGGCGGTGGCTTCTGTCAACATGTTGCCTTTCGGCGACGTAAGGATCTCAGGCACTTTCGGTTGCTGAGACATGGGAGGCTGCAAGCCACGGATTGCCAAGATTCGAGTTCGTTCTTCGGCAAACGCCCTAAGTTTCTCGCAGCATCCTGGTTGCAGCGACCGATCGAGTTTTCTCAATCCCCCTCGACCATTTTTCGCGCAGATTCGACCTGACCGACTAGGTTTTCGACCGGAATCGCTTCAACTTTCGAGAGCTATAGTTGGCTGATTGACTTGCGGCTCCATAATTAGGAGCGGTTCGGGGCGCCGGGGGAACAGGTGCTTTGAACGGACCTGAAGCGCATTAAGGAATAAAGCTCCATGGCTCGAAAAGACGCGTTGCTGCGGCTTCACGAACGGCTGGTCGCCAAGCGCGATTCGCTTCGCAGGAAGCTCGCCGAGGATTTGACTCAGACCCAAGTCTGCACAGCAGGCGATGAGGCCGACGCCGCCAACGATGGCGCGCAGGTCGAGCTGAATACCCAGTTGGCAGCGCTCGAGAGCCGCGAGTTGGTCCAAGTCGAGCGTGCCATCGATTTGATCCGGCACGGACGTTATGGTATGTGCGAGGTTTGCGATCAGGCGATTCCGATCGAGCGATTGAAAGCCTTACCGTTTACCCTGGTCTGCGTCACATGCGGGCGACTTCAGGAACAGATGTCGCGCGGCGGAGTTGATGAAGGCGCCGACTGGGAATCGGCCTTTGAGCTCGAAGGACGCCTGCGAGATCGCGAGTTGACGCTCGGTGACATCGACATCGCGGACTGAAACGATTGCCCGACCAAGCTGACTCCACAGCCTCTCCGGAACGTTCCGGGTCGGAGAGCAGGAAACCGTCCCAAGCAATTCAAAGTGGTTACACCACGATGTTACGCCGGCTCCCCCTGCAGTGGAGCGTGCCGACGCTGGTGCTGGGAGTCGCACTCGGTCTGGGAATCGCCTCCCGGCCTCTCAGCCATCCTGCTCACGCTCGCTCAGATGACAAGACTCTCGCGGACTCCGCGTCGGCTGATCGCGGCGGATCGTCGCTGATTCAAACCAGCCGGCAATTGGCGCGGGTCGCCGCTGAGGTGACGCCGAGCGTCGTCCACATTGAGAGCCGATTCGAAACGTCCGACCATCGCCGCGTGGAAGAGACCGGTTCGGGCGTGATCGTCACCAGCCCGACTGTTCCCGGGTTTTACATCGTCACTAACCGCCATGTAATTGGCGATACGGCGACTCTCGAACAAGTCTCGATCCGTCTTCGGGACGGACGCTCCTACCATCCGACGCAGAAGTGGATCGACCGCGAGACCGATCTGGCCGTCTTGAAGATCGACGCTGACACAGCCAAGCCGATGGCCTGGGGAAATAGCGATCGACTGGAAATCGGGAACCTGGTGCTCGCGGTCGGAAGTCCCTTCGGGCTAAGCCAATCGGTCACTATGGGAATCGTCAGCGCGCGGGGCCGAGCCCTGCACCTGGGCGGTAACTCCAATCTGGTCAACCAGGACTTCATTCAAACCGACGCGGCGATCAACTTCGGGAATAGCGGCGGCCCGCTGATCGACGTCGATGGGCGTCTGGTTGGCATCAATACGGCGATTGCCTCCAACAGCGGTGGCAACGACGGCATTGGCTTCAGCATTCCGAGCAATTTGGTGCGGCGGGTCGTTTACGATCTGTTGGAGCGCGGCCAAGTTCAGCGAGCCTACTTGGGCGTGATGCTGGACCCCGATTTTACCACCGACAAGGCCCGTGACCTGAAGCTCGACCGCGTACGTGGTGCGCGAATCACACAGATTTATCAGGGATCGCCCGCAGCCAGGGCCGGCCTGGTCGTCGATGACGTCGTGCTGTCCTTCGACGGCGTGGATGTCCTCGATGAAAATCACCTGATCAATCTTGTCAGCCTCACGCAGATCGGACGAAAGGTCGTGCTCGTCGTGTTCCGTGGCGGGCAAAAGCTGTCGGTGGAAGTGAACCTTTCCAATCGGCAGGAGATGGACAAGGTTTCCGAAGCGCCCAGCCATCCGGCGATGGGATCGCTCATCAAACCCTTAGGCCTGACGCTGCACGATTTGTCGAGCGATTTGGCGACTCAGCTTGGGTTTTCTGAAACGACTCGTGGCCTGCTCGTACTCAGCATCGACGCCCGCAGTTCTCTAGCTGGAAGTGTCGATGTCTACGACGTACTGGAAGAGGTCGCCCGGACCCCGGTCACTTCGGTGGCCGATGTGCGTGAGGCCCTCGGTCGCGCGGCCAAAGGCGAAGTCCTGCTTCGATTCAAGCGCAAGAGCGGGTCGGGACAGCACAGCCACATCGTTGTGTGGCAGCGGTCATAGCCGTATGAGCTGACTGCGACCGGGGTGTGAGTGCGCGTTGGCTCTTCGACGCTCGCACTTCGAGTCGATTTCCTTGAGCGCTCGACCGACGCGGAGAGCACCACTCCGATTGCGAGTGGCAGACTCCAGATTTCCGCGAAGCTTGTCAGAGATCGATAGCGATCGATCGGATAGTTCGTCACGCAGGCGGGGATGATGCCGACGAAGGGCAGAGCCGCAAGACCGGCGACAAACAAGAATCGCCGGTCGCCAGAACGCCAAAAGAACCATAGCCCCGCCACGAATGTCACCAGCAGCGGCACGTGAATCCAAGTCTGCCAGAATCCGTTCCAAAAGCTGGTGGCTGCGAGCCGTAGGAACTCGCGCGGATGACGGCGAATGATGGCTCGCGCCACGCGGGCCAGCACGTCGTCCGCTGCAAAAGGCTGCGCTTCCGCCGTCGCACCATAAACAGTGGCGTACGCGGGAACCGCGATTCGCCAACAATTTGCGTCGGCCGCGCTCGCGCCGAACTTTTCTTGTCGTCGCGCCTGGGCCTCGCTAATGGCGGTGCGCGCATACTGCGAGATTTTAGAGTCCGTGAAGTTGTCAGCATCATTCGCGTCGGCAACTTGAAGCGCAGTCGTCAACAAGTTCATGCCGGTAAAAGCGTGCTGACGAAAGTAGCCGTGTTCGAACCAATTGAAGCCGCAGTGAAGCATCAGGCCGCCGACCAAAAGTAGCGAGATTCCGCCTGCTCGCCGACAAGCGATGCCAAGTCCATCACGACGCCAGTGCAGCAGCCAAACGCAACCGATCACCGCGACAAACGCGAGACTTGCAGGCCGCGCCAAAATCAAGAGGTTCAGACACACGCTAATAGCCAGCCCACGGGTCCAGGTGGGTCGAGAAAAATAGGTGGCAAGCGACGCGAGCAACAAGAGCATCAGGGAAAAGCTGAGCGGTTCAGAGAGCAGCACGTCCAGATAGCCGCTCATTCCGCTCGACCAGGGACCTCGTGAGCCGTCGACTGCCGCGGCCGCAAGGAAGAACGACGCGACCATCCACCACGGCACGATTGAGGAGAGAGACCAAGCCAAAACGCAGACGCTGACAGTGAACAACACTTTCCATGCGTGGACCGCGGTCGCATACCGGTGTGACGCTCCCCAATGAGCGATCGTGCGAGGTTCCGCGGGTACGCTTTGTGCTCGAGGTAGCGTGCATTCGGAGTCAAATGTCGCAATCCACCAAGCGGTTAAAGGAGTGCGGATGGGCTGGTTTTCCACGTAGCTGCGCGAGTCCGGGCACGTGACCACGCGGTTCCAATCGGGAATGAGCGCAAAGGCCAGTCCGATTCCGACCGCCGCAATCAAGATCATCCGCCCGGTGAGATTAGTGGGAACACTTAACGTAAACGCTGCGCCGACCGAAAGTGGTGCATTGTTGCCAACAGCCACGGCCAGGCCGCTGACCGCAAGAATCGCGGCCGGGATCAAGAACCAGAGCAGTGTCCGACCGAGGGGAACGGCTAGCCTTCCGGGGACGATCAAAACTGCGGTGGGAATCGTGGGAGAAGTTCCGCCGGAAGCCACGGTTGCAGCGAGCGAACCTTCCGAGCGAGGCGACCAACGTACGATTCCGTGTTCCGAGTCGGTCCAGCAACGTCTTTCCTCTTTGACGACCCCTTCAGCCGTAGCGGACTTCGTTAATTCAAATCCGCCACAACCAATCAGACAGCCTTGCGGCAAGCGGCCGGGGAAATCCGCTTCAAAAGCGTGTGCTCCAATTCGGCGGATATGTCGGGCACCGCCGGTGTCGAAGGTTTGCTGGCGTGGGATCAGCGACAGCCACGCAATGGCCACGAGCGTCGCGGCAAGAGTGGTCCAAAATGTAACCCGCCAGAATGCCTGCCAGCGCAGAACAAGTTGCTGGTGCCGTCGACCTGCCTGCTCGGCGGAAGCCGCGATCGGCTCCACTTCGAGGGACAGGGCTCGATCGAGCTGGGCCGACCCGGTCGTCATGCGTACGTCTCGGAGGGGCGCGGCCGGCCGAGAAAGAAGAGCTTGCCGAATCGCTCGAATTGCCGCTCGGGAACAAAAGCTTCAACTAATAGTCGACGGATGAGTTGCGGCTGCGAGAGCCAAGCGTCGTAAGTCACGTGCTCACGCTCATTCATGCTCGCCAATGCATCCAGCTTGGGCCAGAGTCGCCGTGCGGTTTGGCTACTCGAGACGGCGTGGACGAATCGCAAGAAGGGGGTCAGCCACGGTTCCACGATCGCGACTCGGCCGGTGGGCCGCAGAATGCGATGGATCTCGGAGAAGACTCGCTCGAGGTCGCCTGGTAGCGACGGCAAATGGTGCAGCCCACCCTGGATGATGACCAGATCTTTACTGGCCGACTCAAAGCGGAGTTGGCGGCAATCGCCGACAAAGAGTTGGGCAGGACCGCGATAGCGGGCGGTCAGTGCCGGCGAAAGATCGACCCCTTCGATCGAGCGAAAGCCCATCCGATCAAGTGCGACCAGCCCGTTGGCGCGCCCACAAAATAGCTCGACTACTTGTGACGATCGCGAAAACGCTCCGAGTCCCAAGCGGCGGTAGCGTCGCTCGAATTTGCGAATTTCTTGCTCGGGCGTCTCGAACCGCTCGTAGGCCGCCTCCCACGCCTCGTCCTCGCACACCGTGCCGGCTTCCCAGTGCAACACAGAGGGGCCGACAACCGTGTCGTCCGGTGCTTTAAATAATTTGAGCCGCTCGTTTGCGGCGCGTAGCGCCTGGGTTGTTTCGGATTGTGTAGCCATTGCGAGCCGATTCTTTGCTTTGAGCCGCGTTGAGCGAAATCGATCAGGCCGCAATCGACGAGTGGCCGTCCCGAGCCCTTTCCGAATGGCTGGAGATCAAGGCCGAGTCGTAATCTGTTTGTCGCCCATTTTCTCGTTCGCGTTGCCAGATCGAAATGACCTTCATCAACAGCGCGAAGACAGCCGTTTGCGCCGCTGAAAAAACCGTGAAGGCTCCGGCAATCAACCGCGACCAGTGCATATGCACTTTTCCGGTTGAAACGAATTCCACGATACCCGGCCACAAACAAACGAGCGAGGCGGCGGACAAGGTGCCCATCAAAATGGCGACTGCAGGCCAGCGTAGCAGCACTGAGACCAGCGCCGGCCAGAACGGAGTGGCTTCACGCCGGCGCGGGCCGAAGCTCGCCATCTCGTTCGAGAGGGCCGTCGCCAGGAGCAACAACAAGGCGAACGAACCGAGAACGTGACAAACTACGAACCGGTAAATCATCCATTCTTCGACCCGCTGCGTCGAAAAATAATGCTCGACGGGATGCAACGCCATCAGCAAGACGAGCATCAGGCAGGCCGTCACGCCGCACAGCAGCAGCCGTTCGGGTCGATAACAAAGCACGCCATCGAAGATGGTTTGCAGAAATCGCACACCGTCCCGAACGACATTCAGTTTGCTCTCCCCCGTGCGTTCGTCGTAGCTGATCGGCGTTTCGATGACCCGCAAGTCGTTGAGGAGAGCCCGCGCGCTCATGGAAGGCGTGAAGTGCAGACCGTCAGGGAGCGGGTAGAGCTGTCGTAGGGAGTTCCGCCGTACCACGCGCATGCCGCTGGCCGTGTCGGTCACGTGGCGTCCACAGAGAAACCCCAGTAAAAAAGCATAAAAGTGATTTCCGATTCGCCTGATGCGGGGCATCTTCGATCCGGGCCCGAGTCGCGAGCCAAGAACGACATCCGCCGAGTCGGCGATCGCCAACCGGGACATCTCGCCGAAATGGCGAGGATCGCACGTTCCATCGGCATCGAGAAAGGCCAACAGCGATCCGGAACTTTGCCGCCAGCCCTCCTTGATCGCCGCGCCGTAGCCCCGATTCTGTGGGAACTCGATCACGTTGATTTCGTCGAAGCTCTGAGCGATTTCAACCGTTCGATCGGTTGATCCGTCGCTGACGACGACCACTTCGACGTCGCTCAGCCCCGCGCACTCGCAAATGTAGTTGCGTGCGGCGAGACAGCGCCGAATCGTGTCGCCGATCGCCTCCTCTTCGTTAAGCGCAGGGATTACGATCGACAGCCGCGGAGCATCCATGCCGGCATCCTGTAAGAGACCCCCCAAACCGGACGAGAAGCGGTGCCAGACCGCGGCGTACTTCTACGGAAACATCGCCAGAGCGTCAATATGGATGCGCGCTCTGGCGAATTTGGGCGAGCCGCTTGGCCGCTAGTCAGCGATCAAAATCCAACGACTGTGTAACTCACGGCTCGCGCTGGCTCAAATCGCTCGATCAACTTTTGGAAGGCGTACTCGCTCTGGCCCCGCACAACTCGGATCTCGAACGATGGGAAACGGTCGAGATTCTCCTGGGATCCGTCAGCATGGACCAGCCGCGCCGTTCGTTCGCCGTTGGGTCGCGTCTTTTGCCACGAGTGCAGTAACAATCCTTTTGAACTTGATGCTGTCGTGAGCGAAAACTCCACACGGCCGCCGCGGGCGCGAACGGCTTGCAGGAACGCCTCCGCGGGAACCGGCAATCGCGAATCCGCGGCACTCCATTCCGCGACCTGAAATTCCGCCGGATGTTCGGAGGCGGCATTGACGCCACGCCGGCGTAGAAACAGCTCGAGTTGATCGCCGCGATCGACGGCCTCCTGCAGCCGCGCAACGAATTCCGGCGAGAGTTGCACGGCGCCGACCAGTTTGTCATCTTCTTTGAGCGTGATTTTGCTCTCGAATGACGCTAAAGCCGTCGGGGAAAAACCAGTCGTCGAACCACAGAGCAAAGCTCCCGCGACGCAGCACGCAAACAGCACGCCAGTGACGACGCCGCGCCAGATGCGCATCAGGCACAGCGTTGCGATCAGCAACGCGGCGAGAATCGGCGCTTGCGCCGTCAACAAACGACGCAGGGCGGACCGCCCTGACCAATTCTCGTGATACGGAGCCACGCGGTCGGTCGGAAACAACGCCGGCCGGCCTTCCTCTTTTAGCAGGCCACAAAACTGCGGGCCCCGAATTGGTCCCCCTAGCACGGTCGGCATTTCTCGAGGAGGTCCAGAAAGCTCTGCAAATATTGTCGGCTGGATTGTTCCCGCTTCGCGAAGAGCACCCGTGGCAAAAGCATTCGCGGGATAGTCCCAACGGTAAAGACCGGAATATCCCCAGGCCACCTGCACCATCACGAGTCCAACCAGCGGAAGCGCGAAGACTTCGGCGCCAAACCTTGCCTGCATTCGCCGCGCGGCTTCGACACCAAAATTGGACACGAGTGCAAAGATTACGATCGTGTTCCCGGCGATCGCCGCTCCTCGGTCCCGCGTCGTGGGCAGCAAAACCAGTTGCACCAGAATCGGGGCCAAAAAACAGACTCGCAGCAAGCCTTTGGATTTGTGCGAGATGAGACCGAGCGCCACCACGCAAATCGCCACACTGAGCGGATTCTCATCAAAGAGCAAATTCCCACATTCCACTGTGAGGAAACCCAAATAACCCAGTGGGTCGGCGGCGAAGCGCGATGCATGCAACTCGAACGCGGCCAAAACGTGTGTGAGTTCGGTATTCGGTTCGACAGCCAGTCCGAGTCGTCGCCAAACCAACTCGGTCGCGAGCGGCAACACGCACCAACACGTTAGGGCGAGTAAGAATGGTCCGGCTTTGCAGCGTTTGAGTGCAAAGGCCGCGTAGACGACGAGGCCTGCCAGCGAACTGAGATCCACGAGCGACCAGAG
>DASRXU010000389.1:0-7529 GCA_035687365.1 Planctomycetaceae bacterium
ACGGGATGTTGTAATCACCCTTGCCATAGAGCGACATCAGCCGTTCTTGAACGCTCCAATCCTTCCACCGGGCCAGGTCGGCAATCACCAGGTCAGCTAATTGCGGCTGATCGAGCAAGAGCCGCATCGACTGCTGCAGGCGCTCGTTGGAGATCTTCCCGCCGGCGTATTGCCACATGAACCGCAGCCCCATCATGGCGGCGTAGGTTTCGCTGAAGGCGGCCGTCTTACCGTTGTGGATCTTGAATTTCCAATCGTCGATGTTGTCGAGAGCCGAATTGCCACGGAGCAGTAGATAGCCGGAAATCATTCCATCCAGCCCGATGCGAAACTCGTCGCTATTCGGGGCGATTTTTTCCGCGAGGAGCTTCGCATCGCTGTCGTCTCCACAAAGGCCGAGCAACATGCCATAAAGTCCGAGCCGCGTTTGCGGCGTTTCGGGACGCGTCAGCCAGGTGCGGATCTTGTCGCGAGGCAGGAGCGAGGCGACCGCGGCAATGTCTTTATAAGGGGCATTGGCGAATTCGCCGAACGCGTCGTTGGCCACGAGCTGATCGGGGAATTCCAGGAAGCGCAGAAAGTATTTGAGCCGCTTCGTAACGGGCACCTCGGGTGCGGGAGCTTGGGCGACGTAAGCGAATGCCGGCTCGGTGATCTCCGTCGGGCTGCCCCATTCGATCGCGTTTTCTTTGCCGGCCCGCGTCCCCATCACGAGGAACAAGTCGCCCGCCTTGCCGGCGCGGTACCGGGGCAGATTGACATGGTCCCCCTTCTTCAGGGAGTCCTTGGGCGATTTCACGACTTGCACCACTTCGTAAGTGCTGGTGCCAGGATCCTGATCCTTGGCCGGCTCGCCTTTGACAAACTGCACGAGGCAGACGCCGTCGGCCTGGGCCACCTGTTCGGCCAATGTCTGAGAGGGGGCCGAGCAAAACGGACAGGCCAGCGTCTGTGTGGCGACGGTGGCCGTCAGCAAGAAACCCGCGGCGAGGAGCCCGAAAAGTCGTCGTGAAATTCGCATGTCATCAGCTCCGAGTTTCGCGGCAGCAGTCGTCAACAAGAGGCTTCTGCACAATTTATTCGCGATTCCTTCGTGATCGTCAAGGCAGGGACGATTGTCAGCCGACTCCGAAGGACCGCTCAGCGGGATTCACTTGGTCACCACGACCGCGTCATCCATTTCGTATAACCGAAAAAGTTTTCCGTCCTCTGCGTCGGGACGGATATGGAACACCCCAACGACGTCGAACGGCCGGTTGGGAATGTAGTTGGTCGCCGTCCCCTCGTGGAGCACCACGTCGAAGACGTCGTAGATTTTTGGATTGCGCCCGAAGCAACAGATTTGATTGTCGCGGGCCAAACCAAACGCGTGAACGCCCGTTTGTTGGAAGGTCGGATACATGAAGCCCCGAATCCGAATTCGGCGTCCATCGAGCGCTTTGAGCCAGGCCGGCAGGTAGGTGGCAGCGTCAGGCGGCACCGGATCCATATTGAGGACTTTGAGCAGATCGAGGTCGTCGTAGCTGACCCGCAGGGCACCGACCTCGCCCTCGGGACGGAACGTCTTATTTGGAATCAGCAGTTGCACTTTTCGCGGTGTGGACGGGCCGGAAGGCTGAGTATTTTTGGCGGCGATTGCCGGCGGTCCAGCCGGGCGATTCGCGGTTACGGCTGCGGTGCTTTTGGCGGCCGCAGGCGCGGCGGCAACCGTCGTTACCGGTGCCGGCGTAGTTGGCTGCTTTTCGAGGTCGACGGGTTTATCTTCGACCGGTTTTTCTGGGGCCTGATAAGCGTGAAATTGGCCTCCCGCTTTGTCCCCGCAGCCGACGACGAGGGGCAGGACGAGAGCCGGCAAGACGATCACCGCTAGACGATGTCTTAGCCAATGCATGTCGAACCCCGGAGTGGTTAAGGAAGGCTTCAAATGGCGCAGGTAGCGGCCTCTATAGGTTATCGGTTCCCGCAACGGTTCGACCAGCCCCAGACCTCGTCTTTCCGGGCCGAGCCGGCCGGCCTAGAAAATCGTACGCGCGCTTTCGGCCACGGTCCCGTCGATGGCATAGACGGGAGTCAGTCCGGCCGGACCGCTCGATTTCTGGCAATGGAAGACGCCGCCCACCGACATCAAAAGGCCTTGGTGGTAGTCGACGCCGCGGCCCGACTTCAGAGTGACCATGATCATGTCGTTGATCTTGGGATTGCCGCCAAAGCAGCACTGGGCGTTGTCTTTCACCAACAGGAACTGCTTCAAGCCGCGCGTCTCATTCGTCGGATACATATAACCCTTGATGAAGACCTTCTGGCCGTCGAGCGCTTTGACGTCTGGGTTGAAGATGTCCGGCTTGCCCTTCTCGACCACGAACCCTTTATTCGAGATGTCCTCGGTGAAGTTGATCTTCTGGAAGCCTTCGGGGACCTCAGTGCGATATCCGTAGGCCCAAATTCCCGCGCTCGATCCGAAGAAAACCAAGGACATCACGAACCCGCTGACCGCCAGCCACATGCCGCCGTACTCGCCGCGAGTCTTGCGTAACCGCAGGATGCACACGCCGGAGACCACCAGCCCGACCATACCAATTGGGATCACGAGCAGTCCCAAAAAGCCCAAGGCGGAGAGCAGGCCCAGAAAGAAACTGAGGGGTGCCAACAGCGGGACGGGCCGATAGCCGAATTCGTTGGTCGCAGTGCGCGTTTCGACGGGGAGCGGTTGCTCTGTTGCGGGTTGCGAGACGATCGATTGAGACATCGCGAAATCACCTCGAGAACCAACAAGATGCCTTTGCAAGAAGTGGGACTGGCAGTTTTTCCATCATACCAACAGAACGACCGTCCGGCAGCCCTCCCCCGTCGCGGTTAACGCCGATCCGGGGCCCTGCCGACTGATCTAACGTCAATATCAATCGTGCGTTAAGCAACGCCTGCAGAGCAACGGGTAAGGTGTGCAGGCGCAACGGACCCCCGAACCGCGCGCGGCACATCCCATTAGACGTATCGGGCCCCCAAATCGTTGGAAAGCTTGCCGCAAATTCTGAGAAGTCTCAATCAATCAGACGGCTACGCCGCCGTCACGGAGCGCCATAGAAGACGGGAGCGGAAAGCCCCGTGTGATCGCGGACAGATTGGGCAATCGCGTCCAATTCTGCATTCGCGAGGGGCGCGACAAAGCTTTCGGCCGGCTGGCGGGCGACGGTGTACACCTGCACGCTCTTGAGTTGGCCGCCAGCCGCCGTGATCTCGTTCAGCCGGTCGCAAAACGCGTCAATTTCGTCCGTCGGGGGCGCTTGGCCTCGAATCCGCATGAACAGGCTTTGAATGACAAGAGGCCGTTTACGGGCAGCGGCCGTGATGTTGTCGAGCACCTGGCGAAACGGAATCTTGGTCCGCTCGACGAGCTGGTAGTACTCGTCAGTCCCCGTTTCGAGCTTCGCCCAGATCTCGCCTTGGTTGGCGTCCAGAGTCTCCAGCCCGCGCTCCACGGCGGGCCGGTGAAACATCGTCCCATTGGTGATCAGGACCAGTTTGACCTCGCTCAAACCTCGGCGACGCTTCAGCTCGGCGGCCGCAGCGATGATTTCGTCGAAATTACGAAAGGTCGTCGGCTCCCCGTCGCCAGAGAAGGCAATGTCATTCAGCCGACGCAACTCGGTCGGGACGTCAGCGAACTTCGGATCTTCATAAATGCGTCCGCTCGACACAAAGTCGAGCATCGAGTCGAGTTCGTCCCGCAATCGGCCTGTTTCGACAAAACGGGTTTCGGCCTCGCTACGGCGATCGACCTGGCAATAGATGCAGTCGAAATTGCAGACCTTGTCCGGATTCAGATTGACGCCGATCGAGATGCCGCCGCTGCGGCGCGAGAGCACCGGATAGACGAATTTGTTCTCGCGATAGAGTCGCCCATGGTCGGCGTAGAGGGCCAGCGGACGGTCGGTCACAAAATACCTCGATCCTCGATTGGCGTTGCTACGCAATTATACATCGAGCGAGCCATCTGGATTACAGGTTCGACAGGAGTTCTGGCTCGGCGGTTCGCCCGCAATGCCCGGGTGAGGGCCAAACTCGCATTGCCCCAACTTCGTAGGTCCGATAGAACTCCGGCCCGTAAGTCCATAAAAGGAGTTTGGATATGGCCTCCCGCACATTCGTCGCATTCTGCACGTTGTTGAGCCTGGTGTCGTACGTCACTGCCGAAGATCGCTACCAGGAGCGCCGCGAGCGCGAACGGCACTTCATCAATGGCCGCGTGGTGCAGGTTGTCGACGGTGACACCTGCGTGGTCGAGGATCGGACGGGCCATCGCCACAACGTCAACCTGTACGGCGTCGACGCTCCCGAGAACGGACAGCCCTATTGGACGCACGCCCGCGACTCGCTGTCTCGTAAGATCTATAACAAGGAAGTCCGCTTCGAGCCGATCCAGACGGATGCCGAAGGCCGCGCCTGCGGCAGCATCTATGTCGGAGATCACCATATCAACGTGGATCAGGTCCGCGAGGGCTACGGCTGGCACCACACCGACCATGAACGAGTTCGGGAATTCGCCGATGCCGAGCGCGACGCCCGCGACCACCATCGCGGTCTGTGGGCCGATCGCAAGCCCGTCGAGCCGTGGAAGTATCGCCACGACCACCGGGAAGCCCGCCGCGAGGTCGAACACGAGCGCGAGCGCTAAATCAGTTCGATCGAATTTCGTACATTGGAAGCGGAGTACCTTCGCCGACCGCGAATGTGCTCCGCTTTTCTATGCGCGTGTCGATCTCTGTCGCCTGCGTCAACCCGATCCAACCCGAATAAGATCTCCGGAGCCTGCGTGATGGGCCTCAAACAGGATCCGTTGCAGAGCCGCGAAATCGACCGGCTTGACGAAATGATGATCGAAGCCCGCTTCGCTGGCGCGGCGGCGATGCTCCTGCTGGCCGTAACCGCTTAGGGCTACCAAGAGCGCGCCGCGGGTTGCCTCGTTTTTGCGGAGGTGCCGAGCCACCTCGTACCCGTCGAGTTCGGGCAGCCCCAGATCGAGGACAACCGCCTGGGGGCGGAATTCCAACGCCAGTTCGACCGCTCGGCGTCCGTCGTGCGCGGTGCGCACCTCGTGGTCGCCGTGCTTCAGGAGGAAGGCCAGGCTGTCGGCCGCGTCCGCGTTGTCATCCACTACGAGTACACGCAGGGGAGCGGTGGGCCGACTCTCGGTTGGCGATTCCGGTGCGACTTCGGCTTCCGACGGGGCCTCGAGCGCAGGCAACCGGACGGTGAACTCGCTGCCGCCTCCTGCGCCGCTACTGGCCGCTTCGACGCGACCGCCGTGCATCTCGACCAAGCGCTTAACCACGGTGAGGCCGACGCCCAAGCCCCCTTGAGAGCGATCGAGCGATCGTTCTACCTGCGTAAACAATTCGAAGACCTTGGGCAGCATCTCGCTCGAGATGCCGATGCCATTGTCGCAAACGCGGAAGACCGCCTCGTCGTTAACGCGTTCGACCAACAGCCGAATCGAGCCGCCGCGTTGCGTGTACTTGGCCGCGTTGTTGAGCAGGTTCGAGAGGACCTGCGCGAGACGCACGCGATCGCAACGGACCCAAACAGGCTCGTCCGACAAGGAGGTAGTCATTTGATGCCCGGATTCTTCGATGATCGGGCGACTGGTTTCCACCGCGGCCGCAATCACGGACGCCGCATTCACGACTTCGAGATCGAGACGAATTTTCCCTCCGGTGATTCGCGAGACGTCGAGCAGATCGTCAACGAGCCGTACCAAATGTTTGGTCTGGCGATTGATGATCTCGCGTGCCCACTCGATTTCCGGATGACCGTTCCCTTTGAGCCTTAGCACGTCGACTGCCGTGCGAATGGGGGCCAACGGGTTTCTTAACTCGTGAGCCAGCATCGAGAGAAACTCGTTCTTCTGACGGTCGGCCCGTTCGAGATCCTTGTACAGACTGGCATTCTCGAGCGCCATCGCAGCGCGCGAGGCCAGCGCTTCGGCCAAGGTGCGATCGTCGGCGTTGAACGGCAACGCCGAAGGACCCCGTTTGATGCCCAGCACGGCTAAGGTCGATTTCTGACCAGCCAGCGGTAAGACGATCAATTTGGGACCCGTCGCGTTCGGCGCCGATTGCGGCGAACTGACCAGCGACGTGGCTGGGAGCGCGGGCGACAAGAGCGACTGTTGTATTGCCTCCGCAAACTCGACCGGGAGCGCCTCGAGGCTCGTCAGCTGCTCGACCACAACAGCGCCGCCTGTCGCGACCGCCTGGACGAGTTGCCAGCCCAGCCCCGCGGTTTCGTCGTAACGGGCCACCACCGCCTGGTCGCCCAGCGTCGGCACCGTCAAACTCACCAGATCGCGTGCGGTCGTGTCGTAGTCGAGAGAGCGGCCGACCACCTCGGTGACTTGTGCCAAAAAACGCAGCCGCGAATTCGCTTCCTCGGCAGCCGCGCGGCGCATTCGTTCATGATCGAAGGCGAGCCGTTCTTCACTCTGCCGCTTGACCTGCTCGGTCATTCGAAACAGTTCGACAAACACCCGGACCTTGGCCCGCAGCACCTCCGGCACGATTGGCGTCTGCAGATAGTCAACCGCTCCGTGCGCGTAGCCCCGGGCCGCGTGAAATTCGTCGGGAAAGGCCGTCACGAAAATGATCGGCGTGTGTGCGGAGTGCTTGCGGCCGCGGATGAAAGCGGCCGTCTCGAAGCCGTCCATGCCGGGCATGTTGACGTCGAGCATGATGACAGCGAAGTCGTTCACGAGGACGGCTTTGAGCGCCTCCTCGCCACAATCCGCAAAGGTCAGATCCAGGTCGAGCTCGCCGAGAATCGCCCGATAGGCCAGAAGATTCTCGGCCCGGTCGTCGACTAACAGGATCTTGATCTTGTCACTGCCCGACATGCGGCCAACCTGTTGCGGTGCTGTGTGCTCTTCGCGCGATCCCAGCGAGAGTTGCTGCGACTAGCGATGCAGCCAGGCGCGCAACACGCCCAGCATCTGGTCGGCGTCGACGGGCTTTGACAGATAGTCCCACGCTCCCGCTTCGAGACACTTCTCGCGATCTCCCTTCATGGCTTTGGCCGTCACTGCGACGATCGGAAGATCCTTCAGGCTGTTGATCTTCCGAATCTCCCGCATCGTTTCCATGCCGTCCATTTCAGGCATCATGATATCCATCAGCACGATGTCGACTCCAGGATCATCCTGCAGCCGGCGAATGGCGTCGCGACCATTGTCGGCAGAGACGACCAGCATCTCGTGATCTTCCAACACGGTCGAAAGCGCGAAGATGTTTCGGATATCGTCGTCGACCACCAGCACTTTGCGACCCGCCAGCGGCTTGTCCGATTGGTGCAGGTCGAGCAGGATGCGGCGCCTTTGTTCCGGCAGCCCGGCAACAGGCCGGTGCAGATAAAAGAGCGCGCGATCGAGCACCCGATCCAACGAGCGGACGGGCGAGACCGTCGCCGACTGCGAGAGGCGCCGCCAGGCATTCGCGTCGAATTCCTCTTCCGAGTACAAAACGACGCCCGGGCGGCGCAGA
>DASRXU010000390.1:0-51410 GCA_035687365.1 Planctomycetaceae bacterium
GCGGGGCACAATTGTGTCGCTCGCCTTCTCGCCCAGCGGCACCGATCTCGCCATCGCGACGCCCGACGTCGTGGAAGTGTGGGACGCGAACCAGGCTCAGCGTCGCTGTGAATTCCCTCAGCGAGATAAGGGATCTGTCTGGTGGAGTGTACGGTATACGGCCCAGGGGCGGTTGGTTGCGATCGGCAGCGGGGCCAAGTATGCCCACACGCTGCGCATCAATACGAAGAAAGGCGTCACGACCGGCATCCATCAGCCCGTCGACGAGGAAATTCGTGTGTGGGATGTCGACGCGCAGCGCGAAATTCGACATCTCAGCGGACATCACGACTCGGTGCGAAGCGTCGACCTCTCTGCGGACGGCACCCTGCTCGTCTCGGGAAGCCGAGACCAAACCGTTCGGATCTGGGACCTGACACGGGCGCGAAAATCGCGAGCTGCGACATCGGCCAGCGAGTATGTCGACTCGTCGGAAATGAGCCAGGGCTCGACTCCTCGCGGCGATGTCAAACCAACGATCACCTTGGTCGAAAGCGAAAGCGCCCAGCGCGAGGCCTTTCAATCGCTCCAGTATTTGATTGAAGCTTCCAACGTCGCTTCCGCGAGCGGGTCGCAGCCGGCGGCTCTCGAGCAAGTGCAGCCGGATTTCGGTGAGAGTTGGACCTGGGAGGACGGCAACGGATCGTGCTTCTTCTGGGACGACCTGCTCGGTTTGATCCAGCTCAAAGGGCTCATCCCGCCCATCAATCTGGGTTCGAGTGATAGCGAAAGCCGGAAGTCTGCGGGGTCGGTCACGGATCCGATTGTCGCCAGACCCGTGAATCGACTCGGCCAAACCAACGCGGCCTCAGCGGGGAGCGAGTTCCGTTCGGCCTCCGCGCACGACGCCACCGGTTGGAGCCGACGCGGGAGCTACCAAGGCCCCATGGCCGGCGGCTCTTCCGGCTCCTCGAGTCACAGCGGCGGCTCCTACTACTTTGACGGACACGGGGGCTCATCCCACGGCGGTGGTGGCGAACACAGCGGAGGCGGGGGCCACGGCGGCGGTGGCCACGGAAGTGGCGACGAGCATAAGAAATAGAACCGAGTCCGCTCGCGCTTTCACGGCCCCCTTGCTCGGGCTGTTCATTCCGCGTCGACGGCTCGCACGGTCGTGACCGACTTGAACCGCTTGTGATCGGCGAAGGTCCAGACCACCTGCTTGTCCCGCGTGATCTCGAACGCGTGCGTGCCGTGGCCCTCTTGGCCGCGGAGAAAATTGCCGACGAGATAGTTGCCGTTCTTCAAGATCTGCAAGCTCGAAACCCACGTCAGGTTGAGTTCGGGTGCGTCGCTCGCTTTGAACTCCCACACGATTTTGCCGGCAGGCGAGACTTCGATCAGGCGCTTCTGCGTGCCGCCTCCGATTAGGGTGTTGCCGTTCGCGAGTCGTCTTGCGTCGCCCGTGTTTTCCACGCCCGTGTACTGCCAGACGATCTGGCTGTCGGGACTGTATTCGCGAATCGCCCCGTCACCTTCGTGGGCCGCGAGGATGTTGCCGCCGGCGAGCTGATGGACGTTGCGAACCTGCAGGTGATAGGCCGTCTGATTGGTCGAGAGCTTCGTGATGTGGACGACCTTGCCCTTCGGATCGACCTCGACCACCTGGCACGGCCCCTGCTCGGCCACGAGCGTGTTGCCGTTCGCGAGTCGTTCGCAGCCGAGCACCTGCGGGCACTGGCTGACGTAGTTCCACACCGTTTCGTTGCGCGGATTGACTTCGACGACGCCGGTCGGTTTGCCGCCATAAGCGTAGACAAGGTTGCCGTTGGGCAGCGTCTGAAAGATGACGGCAATGCTCCGCGGCTTGAACTCCCGCACGATCTCGCCTTGCGGATCAAGTTCGACAAACCGATTGGGGCAATTGCCATATTCGAAAAACATCAACCGATGCCGGACGGGCACCTCCGCCGCGGAGGCACACACGGGCCACGCAGAGAGGACCACGAAGAGTTGCCAGAAGAGTTGCGAGAAACGGCTCATCCGACGGCCTTCGCTTGAAAAGGAAATGTTTGGCCAAATGGCGAACAGGCGATTGTCTTCAATCATGGGATGGAACAGCGATCCTCGCCAGCCTCCGCCGGGCCAGGTTCGTTGTCGGACAGCCGATTCCTCCAATTGAACTTTGCAATGCAAAGTTAACCGGCTATAACCGACGGAAGTTATTCCGCTGTTGTTGGAAAAACGTATGGATGATCCGACTCCGCCCACCTTCAGCCCTGATTTGATTTCACCCACTGCCACAGCCATCGCGTCGGTTGATCCAACCGAGTCGCCGCCGCGCCTGTGGGAAATCGCCTCGCTCGTCGAGATCATGATCCTGGCGGATCTGGCGATCTATCGGGGCGAAGGAGTGGCTTACGCGGGTTGGGCCGCGCTGCTGGCCTTGATGCCCGTGCTGCTCTATCTCGGTTCCGCGCGGCGTCGGCCGCGACGCAGCGTGTTTCTGCTGGGCACCATGCTCGTTGTGTTGGCCGCGCGGCTGCTGTGGTGCGGGTCGCTGGTTGAAAAGGCCGTCGGCCTCGCTCTGCTGCCCTGTTTCGCGCTCGCGGCGGCTGGTTACACGCCGTATCTCAACGAGGCCCTCAGTTTCACGCTGCAGATTCCTTATCACGGCGGCCGCGGGTTGATCGCGTATGGACGCGGGCTCTTGCACTTCGGGCGGCGGTTTGCGCCGTCGACGGCGATCGCCATCGTACTGCCGGTCGTCATCGGCGCGGCCTTCAGCCTGCTGTTTGTATTGGCCAATCCCGATCTGGTGAAATCGGTCAGCGAAACCCTCTCGCACGTGCTCGAGCAGTTTCGGAACGGGATGCTGGAATTCTCACTCGGCGAAAGCGTCTTCTTGGCGTGCGTGGGCTGGATTACCGTCGCCCTGTTGCGGGCTCGCGTGACCGCCCCGCAGAGGTCGCTCGTCTCTCGGAATTCGGCAGTTCCCTCCTTCGCTCAACAGGCAGACGCCGCTCCGCGGCCCTTGTATCTGGCGTGGCGGAACTCGCTCGCACTCGTGGTGCTGATCTACGCCGTTTACTTGGTGTTCGAATTCCAGACGCTCTGGTTCCGTCAGTTCCCCAAAGGCTTCTATTACTCCGGCTACGCACACGAAGGAGCCGCCTGGCTGACCATCGCGCTCGGTTTGGCGACTTCGATTCTCTCGCTGATTTTTCGGGGACGCATTCTTACGGATAGTCGCGTCAATCGGCTGCAACGGCTGGCCTGGATCTGGTCGGCCGAGAATCTAGTGCTCGCGGCGGCCGTCTACAACCGGTTGTTCATCTACGTCGGCTTCAACGGCATGACGCCGATGAGAATTCTGGGCTTCTACGGCGTGTCGGCGGTCGTCGTCGGGTTCTTGCTCGTGGTCGTGAAGATTCTTCGCGGCCACAGTCTGGCCTGGCTGTTACAGCGACATCTCTGGACGCTCGGCTTCGCCATCTATCTCTATGCGATCACCCCGCTCGACTATCTGTCGATGCGTTACAACGTCGCTCGAATTCTCGCCGGCGATTCGGCCCCTTCGGTACAGATTACCGAGCACTTCATTTCCTCCGAGGGGCTGCTCGCCTTGTTTCCGTTGCTCGACTCTTCGGACGTGGTCGTCAAAACCGGCGTGAGGGCACTGCTCGATCGCCGCCGTGATGAAACCGAGGACGAACGGGCCGCGACCGAGCACTGGACCGCCTATCAAATCGCGGATCGCCTGTTCCTGGATCGAATGAACCGCTTACCCGCTTCGACGGCACGCTTCCCGGACGAAGAAACGCGCCAGGCCGCCTGGATTCGCTTCAAAACGGTGGCCTATCAGTGGTATTGAACGGGTCCGGGCCGCCGTTGACTTTCGAGCGGCCGGGCTGCATTGTTGAATGCATCGGAAAACCACCGAGTTGGCGTCTTCAACCAGACCACTTCATCGAGCGAGACAATGACGGAACTGCTGGAAGCCAAGGGGATTTTGCGGCGGGCGGCGTATGACGCGCGGAACGCTCAGCCGGACAAAGATGCCATCAGCGAAGTCGCCGTGGCGACCCTTCTGAACCTGCCCGAATACCAGGCGGCCCAAGCGGTGCTGTGGTACATCGATTGCCGCTCGGAGCTGCGGACCAAGCAGGCTTTGCCCGAGGTGCTGAAGAGCGGCAAGCAAATCATCATTCCGTATTGCACGGTCGACGAGTCGGGCGCGAACAAGCTCGGGCTCTGGCGGCTCGAACGGATGGACGAACTCGTCGTCGGCAAATGGAAAATCCTCGAACCGCCTCACGAACGGTGGAGTGAGCCGGGCAAGGAGTATCAGCCCGAGCAGCTCGACCTGGTGATCGTCCCGGGCGTGGCCTTCAGCCGCGAAGGCGGCCGCATGGGCAACGGCCAGGGTTACTACGACCGCTTGCTGCAGCACGTGCGTATGGATTGCCGACTGATCGGCCTCTGCTACGAATGCCAGTTGTTCGACGATCTGATCGTCAGCCCGCACGACGTCTTCATGGATAAAGTCGTCACAGAACGGGCGACGTATGAAGGCCACCGACGCTCGGCGCAGTAAGTCTGTGTGCCACTGCTGAACTTGTTCAGCCGTGTGTATTTCGGCTGCAGTGTCGCTCTCGATCAATCGAAGCCACTGCTGAGTTCGTGAGCTCAGCAGTGGCATACAGAATCAAAAAGGCCCTACGTTAAGAAGGCTGCATCAAGAAGGCTGTGCGTCTTTAGGAACGCGTTTCTCTATGCCCGCCCTGATCGACGACACGTACGCCGAAGCTTTCCGTAGCATTTACGTCGAGTTTCTCATCACGGCCCGCGATCGCCGGTGGGTGCAACACGCGGTTGACGCGGCGACGGGCAACGCGTCGAGCACAATCCTGTGTGACTGCGAGGCCGGCGTCGATCGCTTCGTCGGTCCGGGTAGCGGCGGCGACGAGTCGTTTCAAACGCCGGATGGTCGACCCGGCGCGGTCGTGCAACTGCACGTGCCGCGGTTTCGCAAAGATCGCGTCCCCGCCCTCGAAAAATCTTCCCTCGTGCGCATCAGTCAGAATGTGCTCACCTGTCCGACGGCTGCGTGCTTCAATCTGATCGATTCGCCGAACTATTACTGCATGGGCAAGAAGATCTCCTTCTTCGGCGACGGGTTTCAGAAGCGGATCGAGCGCTTCGGCCGCAAGCTGTGGTGGATTCCGACGCTCGGCGGCGAATTCATCCTCGATCGGCGACTCGGATACGTCGACGGACTGATGGGCGGCAACCTGTGGTACTTCGGCGAAAGCGAAGATGCCGCACTGAACGCTGCGGAAGCCGGTGTCGCGGCGGTCGCCAAGTGCCCCGGCGTGATCATGCCTTTCCCCGGCGGCATCGCCGGCAGCGGCTCTAAAGCGGGCAGCAATTACAAATTCATGTTCGCAAGCACCTACGAAAAGTTCTGCCCGCTGCTTGCCGACGATCCCAAAGCGAAGTCGGAGCTGCCGCCCGGCGTTCGCTCGGTGCAGGAAATCATCATCAACGGCCGCGATCTGGCCTCGATCATCGCTGCGACGCAAGCCGCCATCGCCGCGTCGGTGAACACGCCCGGCTTGTTGAGAATCTCGGCGGGCAATTACGGCGGCCGGCTCGGCAAGAGCTTTATCTATCTGCATCCCGAGAAGCAGCCGGCGCCGGCCGCTTCTTGAGCGGTGTCATTGACCGACTTTCCCGTTCGGGATCGCTCCCGACCGAAATCTTCGAACTGGCGGCTTGAGCTTGTAGGACATCAGTGTCAGACCGCTGCCGGGTTCGGATTTAAATTCCACCGGCCTGGCTTTCCCGGGCGCCGAGCGGCAAATGGTCAACACCCCGTCTTCGATCTTGTAGATCCCCAGCGCAGTCCCGCCCGTGCCTTCGCCGCCGGTGAAGGTGATATTAATCGTCGCGGGGTTGGCCGTCGGGTCGATCATGGTCTTGCTGGCGATGAAGAGCTTGCCGTCGTTGAGCGCCTTGGTGTCGCCGTCCGCGTAAAAGACGAGTTGGACCTTCTGCAGGTCGTCGTCCGAGGCTTTCTTGCCGTCGAGAGCATAGGACACCGACTGCCAGATTCCGGCCAGCTCCCGCCGGCCCGCCGCGACGAGTGCCTCTTTCACGCCTTGCGGCTCGCGCTTGAACACCTCAAACAGTTGATTGTCGCCGGCTTTGCTCTCGAGGGCCGCGGGCCGTTCGGGTTTTCCTAGCGGCATGCACATCGTCAGCGTGTTGCCGGAGAGTTCATAGATCGCGGAGACCTTCACCCCTTTCATCGGACCGCTCACGATCACGACGTCGTAGTGCTTGGGCGAATGCGCGGGATCGACCTGCATGGTTCCGTGCGTAATTCCGCGGCGCTGGACCACAGCGTAGCGGCCATCCTTTTGAATGATCATCCGATCGGCCTCGTGTCCGGCGGGCTGCGCCTTGCCGTTCACTTTCACTTGCGAAAAGCTCCAGACGCCGGCGAGGCGATCCAGTTCCTGGTTGCCCGCATCGTCAGCGGCCAGAGCCGCGTGGAAATTGCACGTTACTGCGAGAGCGATGCACAGCGTCAGGGCAAACCGCGTCATAACAGCCTTTGGTAAATGCATCGCGCCGGCCTTTCTTCCAGTGGAAATGCTACGCCTGCCGATTGCTCCCTGATTCCTGGGCATGCCAGCGGGCGGTCGCTAATCTGGCAGGATTAAGTTCGTGATTGCTCAGGTTCGTGACGAGCCCGCCAGTTTCGCACAACCAAAAGCCTGTCCGCCAGACCCTCGCGGAATTTCCCCACCATGTCGATGATTTCTTTGGATCGGCTGCGTGATTTTCGCGCGGCGATTGTGGCAGCCGTCCTGTTTGTTTGCCTAAGCCCGGCGCATGTGACATTCGCCCGAGACGACGCCGATCTGTTGATCGCCCGCACGCCGCCGCACACGCCGCAGGAACAACAGCGGATGTTCCACCTGCCGCCGGGCTTCAAGATCGAGCTGGTCGCCAGCGAGCCGGACATCGTCAAGCCGATCAACATGAAGTTCGATTCGGCCGGGCATTTGTACGTCACGCAATCGTACGAGTATCCGTTCCCTCATCCGGAAGGAGCACCCGGGCGCGACACGATTCGCCGCGTCGTCGACACGAACGGCGACGGCATTCCAGACAAGGTGTCGGTGTTTGCCGACGGTCTGTCGATTCCGATTGGCGTGACGCCGATTCCCGGCGGCGTCTTCGGCTACTCGATCCCCAATCTGTATCGCTTTCCCGACAAGAATGCCGACGGCGTGGCCGACTCGCGCCAGATCGCCTACAGCGGTTTCGGCCATCGCGATACACACGGCATGGTGAACGGCCTCAACTACTGGCTCGACGGCTGGATCTATTGCTGCCACGGCTACTCGAACACGTCGACCGTCAAAGGGACGGACGGCTCGACAATCACCATGACGTCGGGCAATACGTTTCGTGTCCGCATCGACGGTTCGCACGTCGATCAATTCTCGTTCGGACAAGTCAACCCGTTCGGGATGACGTTCGATCCGCGCGGCGACATGTTCACGGCCGATTGCCACAGTCGCCCGGGCATGCTCGTGCTCCGGGGCGGCTGTTATCAAAGCTTCGGCCGGCCGCACGACGGTCTCGGCTTCGCGCCGGAGATTATGACGCACGAGCACGGCTCGACGGGAATTGCCGGCATCGTTTACTACACGGGCGATCCGTTCCCGGCCGAGTACCGGGACACGATTTTTCTCGGCAACCCGGTCACGGGAATCATCAACCACGACCGGATTACCTCGCAGGGCTCGACGCACAAAGGAGTCGAGCTGCCCGACTTTATGACGTGCGACGACCTCTGGTTCCGGCCCGTCGATTTGCAACTGGCGACGGATGGCTCGATCTATGTCGCCGACTTCTACAACTGCATCATCGGACATTACGAGGTTCCGCTGACGCATCCGCTGCGCGACAAAACGCGGGGACGGATCTGGCGGATTTCTTATGTTGGCAAGGACGGGGCCGCCGCTGCCGCGCCCAAGATGGTCGACCTATCGCGAGCCCCGCTCGAAACGTTGGTCGCATCGCTCGCTAGCGAGAATCTGCCCACGCGGACGTTTGCCACGCACGAGTTGGTCGACCGCATCGGCAAGCCTGCGATCCCCGCCGCGCGCCACGTGTTTGAGACGTCGAAGAGTGCCGCGGCGAGGGCGCACGCAATCTGGGTATTGCACCGATTGGGCGCCTTCGACGACGAGATCGTGGGGCACGCAACTGGAGATGCCGATCCGCTCGTCCGCGTCCACGCGATCAAGGCAATTGGAGAGATTCAGCATTGGAAACCACTGCACTGGTCACACGTAAGTGGACATTTGGACGACCCCGATCCATTCGTCCGACGGACCGCCGCCGAGGTGCTGGGATTGCATCCGGTCATGGGAAATCTCACTCCCCTACTCGCGACTTGGAAAGCAAGTGATCCTACCGACACGATGCTGATCCACGTCATTCGCATCGCATTGCGAAACACGTTGCGAGCAGTCGAGGGGGCATGGCAAAACCCTCGGGAAGCCTCCTACGATGTGCAAGGCCGGCTACTCGACGTCTGCATGGGCATCCACACGCCGACAGCCGCGGGTATGGCCCTCTCTTTTCTTGCGGCCAATCCAAACGTGACACCGCGCGTTGCCGACGCAATGGCTTTTATCGCCAACACGATCGAAGTCTCGCGACTGCCGGAACTGGACCACGTGGCGATCGCCTATCGTGGCAAGGGACTCGAACTCGAGAGCAGTGTGCTTTCGTCACTGTTTCGCGCGAGCCGTGAACGAGGCGCACCGGTCTCTGACGACGTAAGAGCGTGGGCGGAAGCTGTCGTGAAGAGTCTGTTCGAGCAACGCAACGCCCATAGCGCTCGCCAAGGGATTGCGCTGGCATCAGAGGCCCGCGTGAAGTCAGCCGTGCCGCGATTAGAGAAAATCTTGAAGTCTCCTCGTTCGCAGCGGATGCACGGGGCAGCCGCCGAAGCGTTGATTCGGATCGATGCGCGCGCCGCGTTGCCGGCGATCGAGGCGGCCGTGCGAAATCCCGAAGCGCCGATCAAAGTGAGGTGCGAGATTGTCGACACCTTGCGGCAGACGACCGATCCGGCTAGCCGAGCCTTTCTCGTCTCGTTGCTGCAGGTCGCTCCACAGCAACTGGCGACGTCGGTCGTCGACACGCTGGCACGCAGTCGCGACGGAGCGGCCGCTCTGGTCGAGGCCGTGGAAAAAGGCCAATGCTCGCCGCAACTCTTGGCCGACCCGGCGCTCCGCGGCCGACTGCACGCGGTCGCCGGCCCGCAGTTGGAGGGGCGATTGTCGAAACTGTTGGAAGGATTGCCGAAAATCGACGAGCGAATCAACAAAGCGATCGCCGCCCGGGCCGCCGATTTTGCGAAAGCGTCGCCCAACGCGGACCGTGGCGTCGCCGTCTTTCAGAAAAATTGTGCGGCCTGCCATCAGATCGCCGGCAAAGGAAACCGCGTCGGCCCGCAACTCGACGGGGCGGGCAACCGTGGCGTCGAACGGCTGTTGGAAGACGTGCTCGATCCCAATCGCAACGTCGACGTGAACTTCCGCGCGACAATTCTCACCCTCGACGACGGCCAGGTCCTCAACGGCTTCATCATTCGCGAAGAGGGGCCGGTCCTCGTATTGGTCGACACAAAGGGAGCCGAACAGCGGATCGCCAAAAGCAAAATCGAGCAACGGACGCAGACAAAGCTTTCGCCGATGCCGGCAAATGTCGTCGACCTGCTCTCGCCGCAAGAACTAAATGACTTGCTGGCGTATCTGCTCCAGCAACGCAAGCCGGGCGAGGCGAATCGATAGCTCAGCTACGTTTCTGTCCCGGATCGTGTTTGCGATTCACTCAGCGACAACGTTCGATTGAATCCGGCCGAGCTGCGAGATGGCTTGAGAATAGGCATCAATGCGGCGGAATAATCTCTTCGCGTTGTAGAACCTGACGAATTTCTTCAAAGGCAGCTTTAATCCTACCGGGCGGGAACGGGATGTGTACAAGGCCATGGATGTTTGAGAAGTCAGCGCAATCCTCCTCAAGCAAGACGATTGCCCTCTCGAAGCCCAATCTTCCCTGAAATAGACCAGCTTCGTGGACGACATTCAGTCGCGCCTGTTTCGTTCCGTCTTTCGTCTCGTCCTCGGCTGTCATCACAATGAAGGCGAACGATACAGCATCAAGCATCTCGCCCAGCCTCCCCGCGTTGGTCTTTCCAGCCGCGGAGCCGCGGTTGAATTCTTCGTAGTCAAGCTTAAGTGTTTCGTGAAGGAAGTCTTTCAGCTCGCGCCACGCTGAGGAACGGCCATGCCCGATGAAAATCTTTGAACCTTTTCTTAGCTTCGCTCGCTTTGCCATCTCTTTGTGTTCTAAATGCAACGACGCTTGGCGGGTGAACTGTGCGAAGGCCTTGATTGTATCAATGCTGCTGCGCACTGAGCAGATTTGTGCGTACAGAAAAATATGCGGTGGGGTCTGGATTCCATTCCCTATAGCAACTATGTCGTGTGAGAAGAACTTTCCTGAAGGCTGCAAAGTCTTTATGAAGTCTCGCACACTGAATGCCCGCTTTGCGACCACCTTTTCGAGAAGGTTTTTCAGGTAAACGTCGTCCGTTTCCTCGATCAATGCTGAGAGGATAGAGGCTAGTTCTTCCCGCAACGGTTCGGCCGCGTCCACAACATCGCCGGCCTCTTCGAGGATTTGTTCGAGCGTCGGCGATTTTTCCGAGCGCGTGAGCAAATCGTAGAGAGCGTCGTATTGATACTCCGCCCAGTCGCCCTGAGTTCCGCTGGAATACCGGCCGTGGAATCCCCATTGAGGATCGAACCTTGCGCCCGCAGGGGGTGGTTTGAGGTCGCTGTAATATACTCGCGAATGATAACCAAGCCAGGACCCACTAAATGATGCAGAGGCGTCGCTGACAGCCTCGTCTAACCGCTTCAGCGTTGCTCGCAGTTCGGGGCCGTCGAATTTGGCGATGGCGTCGTCGAACCGTTTGGCAAGATCGGCCAAGAATGTCTGGAAATCGCGCAACTCTATTTTTCCCTCAGAGACAAGGGTTCCCCTTCACTGCGTATGTCGCGGCTGGAAAAGCATGATGCTGAGCGATCTCAGATTGGGAACGCTGCCGGCGTCATCGTGCAAGCCCGCTACGAGGCACTTAAGAATACCAATCGCAAAATCCCTTGATAACGCGGCAGACGACCACACTTTCTGATCCTCTGAAAGATTCGCCCCCGTCGTTCGTGTATAGATGAAGACGGAGGCAATTATGCCGGGCGTTCCTGATACTCGTGCCAGCCTGATTCTGCGTTTGCCGCGGATGGAAGATGCCGAGGCGTGGCGCGAGTTTGTCGCGATCTATGAGCCGTTTGTGCACCGCTTTGCGCGGCGTAACGGCTTTCAAGAGGCAGACGCCCGCGAGCTTGTGCAAAACGTGTTGCTGTCAGTGGTTAAGGCGGTCGGACGTTGGCAGGCCGACTCCCAGCGGGCCCGATTTCGCACCTGGCTGTTCACGATCGCCCGCAATCAACTTCTCGATCAAATCGCCAAGAAGCGGCGGCGTCAGCCCGTGCGCAGCGGGTCGAGCAGTCTGGTCGACATGCTGCTGCAGCAGCCGGCCCCCGATGATCTGGCGGAGCAGCTGGCCCTCGAGCATCGCCAAACTCTGTTCCGCTTTGCGGCGGCCCGCGTCCGGCGTTCGTTCAAGCCGACGACCTGGCGGGCTTTTTGGATGACGAGCGTGGAACAGTGCCCGGTCGAGGAGGCGGCGGAGTCGCTGGGGCTTTCGGCCGGCGCTGTTTACATCGCCCGCGCCCGGGTCCTCGCCCGGCTGCGCGACGAAGTGCGACAGTTGGAGGACGATCATGCGTTGTGACGACGTCCGACTCGAAAGAGTCCTCCTCAATGCCGACGAGGCCAGCGCCGAGTTCGCGGAGACGGCCCGACACCTCGAGTCGTGCCCGCGCTGCCGCGAGCGCCTCGCCGAGCTTTCCGGCGCCGACGATCTTGTCAAAGAGGCCTGCGACACGCTGCGCGACGGAGGCGAGCCGACGCTCGAACGCAAGAACGGTCCCGCGTCGGTCGTGGTCTCCGTCGAGCCGCTGCTGGGTGAAGACAATCCGATCGATTGCGAAACGGTGTCGCTCGACTTTCTCGAGCCGGCCAGCCATCCCGAGATGTTGGGACGCATCGGCCGCTATGAGGTCGAGCGGTTGATCGGCGCCGGCGGCATGGGCGTGGTGATGAAGGCCTACGACACGGAATTGCACCGGGTCGTGGCGATCAAAGTGCTGCTGCCCCATCTGGCCACCAGCTCGGCCGCGCGGCGGCGCTTCGCCCGCGAAGCCAAGGCGGCCGCGGCCGTCGTCCACGAACATGTGATTCCGATTTACGACGTCGAATCGGACGTCTCGCTGCCCTACTTAGTGATGCAGTTCGTGCCGGGCCATTCCTTGCAGGCCCGTGTCGATGAGCAAGGGCCGCTCGAAATCAAAGAAGTGTTGCGACTCGCGCGGCAAGCCGCGTCGGGCTTGGCGGCGGCCCACGCGCAGGGCGTCGTCCATCGCGACGTAAAGCCGGCGAACATTCTGTTGGAGGATTCGGTCGATCGCGTGCTGTTGTCAGACTTCGGCCTGGCTCGAACCGTTGACGACGCAACGCTCACGCGCTCGGGCGTTCTCGCAGGCACCCCGCATTACATGTCTCCCGAACAGGCGAGCGGCCAGAGCGTTGACCAGCGTTCCGATCTGTTCAGTCTGGGCAGCGCGATCTACTTCATGTGCACGGGCCGGCCGCCGTATCGGTCGGACTCGCCGATGGCTGTTTTGAATCGCATTTGCCACGAGCCGCACCGGCCGCTCGACGAAGTGAATCCCGACGTGCCGATCGAGTTGGCCGAGCTGGTCGATCGGCTGTTGGCCAAGAATCCAGCCGACCGATTCGCAACGGCTCAAGAAGTCGAAACACGGTTTGCCAGCTTGCTGGCTCAGCTGCAGCAGGGAAACCGATTGCGGCATCGCGGGTTGGTCCGGCGCCTGCGGGTGCGTTACCACCAACAGGGACGACGCCTGCTCAAACGCTTAGCAATCGGCTTGACCGCGGCAGTCGTCTGCATGCTGATCGGCGCGTCCGTCGTCTACTTCGTCGCTCCACGGACCACCACGCAAGTTGGCAACACTTTGGACGCGCCGGCGCCCGAAGCGGCGCCTGGCCCCACCGCATCGCGTCTGCCTCCCGACACCTTCTCGCGTGACCTGAGCGACGTGCACAAACTGCTCGAGTCGATCGATGCGCAGGACGCGAGCGGGTCGATTGCGATCGGCATCGCCCAAAATTCTCAGTGGCAATCCGACGTTGCCGGATTGCGATCCGAACTCTCCCAGATCGAAGGCTCCTTCGGGAATCGGCCGCCCACCCCCGCGTCCGAGACCTCTCCCCCCAAGTCTGAAAGGAATGCACGATGACTCGATTGGTTGGACGCAGGTTGTTGGAAATCGCGCTGTGTGGTTCGCTCTTGAGCGTGGCCTGGGCCCAGCAGCCGGCGGCGGGTCCCGAGACACCAGAGACGCCTCGCGAGGTCCCTGCTGCTGCCGCGGCTCCGAAGTCTGTGGCGGAACCCGAGACGCCGCGCGCCATGCGGCGACGGCACGCTGTGCCGGCCGAAATGGCTCCTCCCTCCAGCCGAGGACCGGGAGGCGGCATGGGCGGCTTTGGCGGAGGCCCCTTTGGGAGAAGCTTCGCCGGGCCCAGAGGGTTCCGGCACGTCTCCCCGGAAGAGGATGCGGAGTTGGAAGCGCTGAGCCAAGCCATCCACAAGTTCAAATCGGCGAAGAGCGACGCAGACAAAACGACCGCCAAGAACGAAATCTCGAAAGCCTTGGAGAAGGTGTTCAAGCGCGACATGGAGCGCCGCGAGAAACAGATCGCCGACGTCGAAGCACGCGTCAAGAAGCTGCGTGAACAACTCGAAAACCGCACGAAAGCCAAGGACGAGATCCTCAGCCTGCACCTGAAGACGATCGTCAACGAAGCCGAGGGCCTCGGGTTTCCCGGCCACTTCGACCAGGACTCAGAAGTATTCGCCCAGCCCGAAGTTCTTCGCTGGCGCACGCCAACTCCCCCGGTTCGTTTGGGTTTTTCTCCGGAAGCGGAGGACTTCGCACCACCGGCACCGCCGGCTGCCGATCGCTAACTCGACCGCGACCGGCTCAGAGACCGCTCAATCAGCGACGAAGCCAGCCGCAAGAACATGGGGCAATTCTCCGCGCCGAGTCGAGAGACTCGGAACGGAGAATTGCTATTTTTAGTTTCGAACTGTTTGTTTTCCCCACGCTCGGAAACGCAATTTCTGCAACCGACACAATAAGTTGTCCGTCCGCAGACAGCCGCGCGCTCAGCCAAGCCGCGGCAAGCAGCGTCGCCAGCAAATCGACACGACTCGGCACCGGGTCCAGGGGCACGCCCCTGGGTTAGTCGGCGTCGGTGCGCGGGATTTCTGGGTGGGAGTCATCTTCGACAGGGAGCGGCTGAAGCCACCAGCCCCAGATCAGATAGTTGATGGCGCCGAAGGCGAAGAAGCCGACGATGACCGCTAGAAAGCCGAAGGCCTGCGGCATCACCAGCGCGGTGAGACCCAACAGGCCGATCCCGACTGCCAGGAGTGCGAGCAGTGCGAGGACGGTGGGGACGTTGCTCTGTGCGGGTCCGCTCATGAGTCTTCCAAAAAACGCTTGAGCGCGCTGTGGCGGTGCACCAAGCCTTGGTTGAGCGTCGTCCGCAATCGATCGGCCGTAATCATGAAGCCCATGAGCCCACCCGGGGGTTCGAACTCGATGCGATCGCTGACGAGCACGGTGCCATCCGGTTGTGCCGCGAAGGAATGCGCGTGCAGATAGCGCGGCAGCAGTCCCTTCACTTGAGTTTCGGTGAACCGGTGCGGCCGGGAAAATTCGGTGACTTCGTAAACGACATTCTGCGGTGGCCCAAACGCGAGGATTTGAAATTCCATGCGGGAGCCGAGCACGAGTTCCGGCGGAGCGCTGACCACGCGCAGTTTCAATTCGTCCGGGATGATTTTCGTCAGGTTCTCGGTCTGGACGAGAAAGTCGAAGGCTTTTTCAGCCGGGCAACGAATCGAAACGGACGCTTCCACAGCAGGCATCGTCACTTCGCTCCTAGCGGCGAACGCATTGGAAGACCGGCCCGGGCACAGCCGGCGAGCCGACCCGATCTTAGAGAAAGGCGCCAGAGGCCGATAGTCGGCCGAACATGCGGACGCGGGCACGCGCCCCGCCACGCGCCGTTGGCCTGCCAAGCGGCCGCCGGATACCATCGAGACGCACTCAAACTCCAACCGAAACCCGACCAATGACGAGGATTGCAACGCTCTGGATTCTGTTCGCCGTATTGTTGTTCACTTCCTCGAGCAGGAGTGCGGAACCAACGGTTCAGCAGTCGACGGTCACATTGCATGCGCCCACACTGAAGTTGACCAGGACCCAAGGCAGCAACCGATTCGCCGAGATTCGCTGCGGCCGGCTGGATAAAGCGGGCAACCTCTGGTTCGGCACAACCGGTGAAGGCGTATATCGCTACGACGGAAAAGCCTTTACCCAATACACCGTTCAGAATGGGCTCAACAGCAATATCGTTTGGTCAATCCTGCAGGATAAGAAGGGAATCATCTGGTTCGGCACTGACTTGGGACTTTCTCGGTGGGATGGCAAGAGCATCCGCAGAGTTCCGTTCGGCTCCGCTTTGGGTTTGTCTGTAGCCAGCTCGCCCTCACTCGACCAGACGCTCCCTGAGCAGACTGCCGTGTGGAGCATGCTCGAGGACAAAAGAGGAACCCTCTGGTTCGGCACGGGCGACGGAGTGTGGTGCAACAAAGATGGCGTCTTCGCCCCCTTCTTGGAGAACGACAAGTTCTTGGAAAAAGACAAGGTCCAGAATCCGAGTGGACTCAAACTGAAGATGGTCGACGATATCCTCGAAGACCGACGAGGAAACATCTGGTTTGCCTCCGGAATGCCTCCCGGGATGGAAGGCCTGTGCCGTTTCGATGGAACCTCTATCACCGATTTCAAACCCGGTGGGGAGAAATGGATTCGAACCCTGGTCGAGGATCCTCAAGGAGTTCTCTGGCTGGGCACTCGGAACCAGGGGGTCTGGCGCTACGACGGAAAAACGTTTTCCCGTTTTGCGGAACAACCGGGGCTCGGCTCGCCTCTGCTAGCGGATCGATCGGGAAACATCTGGTTTGGCGGTGAGGAACACAAAGGTTTGGAAAACCGGACGGGGATCTGGCGCTACGATGGGAAGACTTTTCGAAACTTCTCCACGCAACAGGGCATGGGGAAGTTTGGGGTTTGGTGTATGGTCGAAGACCGGGATGGCAACATCTGGGTGGGCACCCGAAACACGGCTTTGTATCGCTACGACGGACGATCGTTTACCTGCTTTTCTGAGTAGTCGAGTCTTTAGTAGTAGTCTCTTCGTAGGCTTCGCGCGTGGCCGGGGCGCGCCTTGCGGCTGGCTTGGCGAGCGAGGCGTGGAGCGCAAAACGACTGTTGAACGAATCAGCGCGAGGAAGTGCTTGAATGGATCGCTATTATCATAACGTGAGTAGCGCAGCCTTGATTCAGTCGACTCGTGCGTTACTAATTTTTTGTCACAGCCACGATGACACGCGAGTTGTCCATTTGGGTGAACTTGAAAAATGCCTGACGGCTCTCAATGTGGGGGACTTTAAGACGGCGCATGAGCACTTTAAGAACATCCCCTTCGGAGGCATGGGCGGCTTTTCGGATTGGTGGCCGCCTGCCGTGTACCCTGCGGAAGATCCTGAGTATGTCGCCACCGTTTTTGACGCGCTGTGCGAGCGTTGGGGTCGACTAATGGCGGCAGCCAATGGCGACAAATGACAAGTCTGTCCTTCACCAACACACCACACACCCCACTACCGCGGGCTTGGCGTACCCTCTATCCGTCTTCGATTGTTCCGATGGGGTTTCGGCAAATTGAGCTTGGAGAATTCAGGCATCTGGTATAATGCACGCTGACAACCTGAAGTCGCATGACGGAGGCGCGTAAAGCGCCGCAAGTCTCTTAACGAGAGCCGTCGCCTTTTTCTGGGCGATGGCTTTGTTTGTTTCGAAGCCTCCAGAAACGGGCGCTAGTCGTGAGACCGTTGGGGAAGAGCACGGTTGAGACAAGCTCAGCCGGGGCACCCGGAGCACGCGGGTTCAAAGGCGGCCCTCACCCCAACCCTCTCCCGGAGTACCGGGAGAGGGAGGTTAGGAAGCCGGCTCGACGGTTTTCTCCCCAACTCAATGACGGTCTTTTTCCCAACCCAATCTGGAGCTCGAACATGATCACTGGAAATGAAAACGGTCAAAGAACGTGGACGCTGGCGGGTCGGACCTATACGAGCTATCCCGAGTTCGTGCGGGCTCAGGATCGGCGGGTGGCGGAGTTTCTGCGGAGGTGTGGTGGTAAGCCAGTGGCGGATGATAATCCCAATCGCTTCGTGCCGGAGTGGGCGACGCCGGAGAATTTTGATCCGCAGCCCGAGTGGCCGATTGCCGAATGCATCGATGAGGCGCTCGACAATCGATTTCGATTGCTGAGCGCGGCCCAGCTCAACTCGAGCGAGCGGACGACCCGTTATCTGATTCCCGGCATTCTGGCGGCCGGTCAGCCGGGAGGCATCTATGGGGCGGCCAAGACACTTAAGACGTCGCTCGCCGCCGATCTCATGATCTCGCTGGCGAGCGGCACGCCGTTCCTCGGACGGTTTCCGGTGTCGAAGCCGGGTCGTGTGTTGTTTCTGTCCGGCGAATCAGGGCTGGATGCGCTGCAATCGGTCGCCCGGCGGATCTGCCGGGAGCGCGGGTTGTCGTTGGAGTCGCTCGACAATCTGGTGATCTCGCCCGACTTGCCGCGGCTCGATCGGCCCGTCGACTTGATGGCCCTGCGCGAACTGATCGAGCGAGAGAAGCCGGTCTGCCTGGTGATTGATCCGATCTATCTGGCGATGGACAGCTCCAAGAGTCGCAACTTGTTTGCGATGGGCGCCATGTTGCGGCCGCTGGCCGAGCTGTGTGAGTCGACGGGCTGTGCTGTACTCGTGGTGCATCACGCAAAGCGCTCGCACAAAATGGGCAGCCCGCCGACGCTCGAGGACATTGCTTGGAGTGGCTTTGCGGAATTCTCGGCCCAGTGGTTGTTGGTCTCGCGCCGCCGCCCCTTCGAAACGGAGACGGGGCATCACGAGTTGTGGCTCTCCTCCGGTGGCCGCTCGGGGCAGCACGGGCTGTGGGCCCTCGATGTCGACGAAGGAGCTTTGTCGCCAGTGCCGGAGGATGGGCCAATCCTGCCGACGAGCGAAGACCAGCGTACCTGGAAAGTCGTTCTCAAATCGGTCTCGTTGGCCGAGGCCCAAGCGGACGAGCACTTCGTTGCCACCAGTGCAGACCGTCAACTGCGGCGTCGGGCGATGGCGACCGAGCGTCAAAGTCATCGAGTGCTCGAATTGCTGGCTGCGTATCCGGACGGATGCAAGGCCCGGTTCATCCGGGATGTGTTGGGCCTGAGCGGCGATCGGATGTCTCGGCTGCTCGACGCGCTCGTCAAGCAAGGGGTGGTCGAGGTGGACGAACGGTTCGATGGACGTCGAACGGTGGCGACGTACAGCCGCGTGCCGAGGCCGATGGACCTGTCGCAGGCCGCCTGCGAGGCGCGACGCGCGACTGGGCCGGATCGAAAGGTGTACGACATTGGGACGGGACAGTTCGTGGATCGGAAAAAGAGCCGAGTTTTCGAGCTATCGAGCCTTGGGCGTCTGAACCCCGAAGAGGTCGGCCAGGCCGAGGCTTCTAGCATTGCAGCGAGTTCAGCACCGGACCCAACGGGTGCAGGCGCATCGCCCGTGCCACCGGGACGGGACACGAGCGTTGATCGAGAAAAGAGCCGAGATTTGGCCCCAGGCGGCGACGCGGAGCAGTCGGAGTTGCCTCGAGAGTAGGGAGCGGCCAATCGCGAAAAGTAGTTGAAAGGAATAACCCGCGCGCGGTTGTAGCGCGCATGGGGGACATTGTCTCGCCCCGTTGGGGCTCAAAAGCAAATCGCGGGGGGGGGCGTCTTCGGATCCCAGGCCTGCGCTGCGCTCCGACCTGGGCTTTAGAATCTCGCCCCGTTGGGGCTCAGGAATGGGTGGGCGACGGTCGCCGATCTATGGAGCGGTGTGCGCATCCGAAGCGTGCGGTGGCGCTGGGGGAGCCGTCGATTTGTCTGGGGCGGCTTCCGGTCCTCGGTACAGGACCAGGATGCCGAAGCCGGCCATGATGGCCATGTCGGCCACGTTGAAGATGCCTGTGCGCAGCGGGCCGATTCCGACGTTCAGGAAATCGATCACCAGGCCGTCGTGACAGACTCGGTCGATGAGGTTGCCGATGCCGCCGGCCAGAAGCAAGACGATCGCCAGATGTTGCCAACGTCCGGTGGGGCGTTTCAGGAATACCAAGGCGGCAATCAAACCGAGAAAGAGGCCGTTCACGACGACGAGGATCGCAAACCGCGTGGAGGGGGGCAGGCCTGAGCCGGCTCCCAGAAAGGCTCCCGGATTCTCGGCGTATTGAATCCGAAGCGTGTCGCCCAGAAAGGACATGGCCGGAGCCTGTCGCAGGTGCACGGTCGCCAGGCTCTTCGTCCACTGATCGCAGCCGATGCACGAACAGAGCACGACGGCTGGAAAGATCAGGGGCAGGATGCGTCGAGCCAAACCGGTCATCGTCAGCGGCATCGCGGTCGTCTCGAAATTGGCGGACTGTCGGCGGTGACAAAGGGATTGAGCGACAAATGAAACGGCCCGCGCGGAATCTCCTCCTCGGCGGCCGCGTATATCGTAGTTTGCGGCGGACTGCGCTCAAAGATCGAATTGAGCAGGGTTCGAAATGGCCGTGCCCCAAACACGAAAAAAGGGCAGCGGAGTGCAAAACTCCGCTGCCCTTGAGTAATTCGGCCTTGAGAAATTCGCCTTCAGAAATTCGAGCCATGGCTTCCGGGGTGGGGTACAGCCGGAAGCAACTCGCTATTGCGCAGGAGCGGGCGCCGGCGGCACATTCGCAGATTGCTCGGGCATTTGCATCTGGGCCGGAGCCATTTGCGCGGGGTGCTTGGGCGAGAAGAAGTTACTGATGTCGTCGAGCAGGTAGTGACGTTCTCCCGTCGCGGCGGCTGGTTGGATCTGGCCGTTTTGCATCATCGCGCTCGGCTGGGGGGCCGGAGCGGTGGTCGGCGGTGGCGGAGAGGGAACACCGTTCGTGCCGGGCTGGGCCGGCGTGGGGCCGCTCGAGGCAGGAATCGGAGTGCCGACGTCCACTCCTGCGCCGACGTTACCGCACGCGCCTCCGCCTCCACCTCCGGCGTAGACCACGTGGCGATGCCAATCCTCGGGGCGCGGGGCCGGCGGATACATGTTGGGGTTCGGCATCCACTGCGGCACGCGGGCGTAGTAGAAGCCTTGCTGGGTCGTATCCGTCGGCATGTAGACTTGCGGGAACATCGGGCGGAGATTGAAGCTCGGGTCGCCGTACCATTTATCCGGCCAGTACCGGTAGTACACGACCGCTTCGCGGTAGACGGGAGCCGACGCGTAGGGGCGGAAGCCCCGAGTCGGATCGAGGCAGCTGCCTCCCATCGATCCACCGCCATTGCAAGCGCCGCCGTCGCAGGGTGCACCCGTGGTGGTGCCGACGGCCGCGCCGTTGGCGGAAGGCGTCGCGGGAGCGCCTGGTCCGGGGTCGGGAACGGGGGCCGGCCGATCAGTGATGTGCACGATGGCCGCGTCGTCGGCGTGGGCCCCCGCGACGAAACTCGCCGCGATCAACGTGGCCCAGCAAGCTTTTGTCCAAGATTTCATCGCGTGATTCCTGACGTCCAAGAGCAAAGGATTGATCAGCAGCGCGGTTTGCGGTCGACTCAAGTGCGAGCGTTAACGGGAAGGAGGACTATTCGGCATCACCGGAGGCACCGGCGCGGCCTGGTTCGCATACGAGTAAGGCAAAGGAGCCTGCGCACCCATCATGGCGCCCTGTTGGGGGGCCACTCGAGACAGGTAGGTGATGCGGCTGGACGGGATGCCCCACGAATAGTTGACCTGCGTCTGCACGGTCGGAGCGAGGGGAATCGTCATCGGGGCACCGAATCCGGCCGCGGCGTAGACCCGCGTATCGCGCGGATCGTAGTACCAGGGATTGACCGGATAGGCCATGTTGTACGCGTGCCAGTCGAGGAACCGGTAGCCGTAGCCGGCGCCCGCACCACCGCACAAGCACGTATGCCAGATGCCGCAATGCGAGTGGCCGGTGCCACAGCTCGCATCGCAGTCGCAGGCTTCTCCGTGGCCGAGAGCCACGCGCCCGATCGGCGCCGCCTCGGGCACGGGGGCCGGAGCGGTTGTCGTCGGCTCGCCGGCGCTGATCCGCATCACGCCGCCGGCGTCGTCACCGCGTGCGCTGCTGAAGATCAACAGACTGCAGACGGCCGCGGCGATCGGCAGTTCGGATCGCCTTCCGATTTGCGCGGGCAGCGCTCGTGCGATCTTTGCCATCGACAAGGCAATTTTTTTCGGTGTGACCATCGCGTGCTTCCTAGACTTTCTGATGGGGCGCGATGCGCCGCTTTAGTAGCTGTTGGCAGGTAAACAACTCGGAGACTTCGATCCGTAAGCCGGATAGTGGATGCCGTCGCGCGGATTGGAATACCAAGGGCTGATCGGGAAAACGGCCCGATACACGCAGATATCCCAAAACTTGGTCGGAGGGCAGCTGCCGGGTCCAAAGAACTGAGTGACTTTCCGGTAGCAGCAAGAACGTTGGCAGCAGCAGCCGTCGGGGTCGGGACAATTGGCCTGAGCATTGCGACAACAACGGTCACAGCTGATGCAGTAGGGGCCACGCGGACCGTAGCAACGCTCGTAATATTGGAGGAAGCGATCGCTCTCGCAGTCAGCGGCTCGTGCCGAGGCGTGGGTCAAGGTCATCAAGACGAAGAGGCACGCGAGAGTCGACAGCGATCGGTGGCGAAACGTAACCATGAGGGACTCTTTCTGAGTGCAATTCGCGGCGGACGCTTCAGTGCGGGTCGCCGGAGAGTGCGAGCGGGAGTCCGCACTCTCCAGCGGGTCGAGTTCTCGATACCGTTAGTCCGCGTTCCACCGGTGGCCGGTCCAGGTCTGGCAGATCGGCGGATTGCCGGCGTGGGTCGACACGCCCGGCGGACACCAGCCGCTGAAGAGGCCCCAGCCCGACTTGTATTTCACCGAGACGTAGGTGCCGCGCAGTTTCCAGCGTTCGCTCTGACCGACACCCCACGGGAAGACCTTCCAGCCGCCGGAGACTTCGTAGTAGTACGGCGGGTAGAGCGAGCGGTAGGTGTGGGGATAGAGCATTTCGTGCGGGTCAAACGCCTGATTCGTGATGAACGTGCCGCCGGTCTGATACGGAATGTACGGGAGCGGGCACGGATACATCGGAGCGTTGAGCGACGGATATCCGGTCGTCGAAAGGTTCGGTGCGGTCGGCGGCAGATACAGCGGCGCGGGAACGGGGCCGGCGGCGTGAACGACCACGTTGTGCTGCACGTCGGCGTGGGTTTGCTGGACCGTGCGGTCGAACGTGTAACCCGGCGGATTCGGAACGGCCTCCGGTTGGGCGGAGACTCGTCGGCTCGCGCTGGCAGCCGAGGCCGGCAACATTCCCGGTGCGCTGGCCTCGGGGGCGGAGGCGCTGGGTGTCGAAGACTGAGCGAAGCAGCAGTTGAGCGAGCAAGCCGACGCGATTATCGCGAAGGCGGCCGCTCGAAGCGTGGTGCGAACCATCGATTCCTCCCTGAATCCATTTCCACCCGGCCGACACTCGCACCAGACGCTGGCATCCATGCACAGGCGATCCGAGCGAGAGCGCACTTTTCTCAATCGAGCAGTAAGAAGATTCGGATCAGTCGAATCGCTCGAATCAGTTTTTAGGGCCGTAACGGGGGCACCGATCGTGCGTCAGGAATCGACGTCCGGCTTAAACGGCATAACCGGAATACTCTGTAATTGGGGCGTTGCAATCGCTAAGATCCGGCCAAATTACCGAGTCGCAGCGGCCGTTTCAGTCAACTGTGGGCCGCCGCCGTGGTATTTGGGAGGGTGCGTTGTCCAAGAAGGGATCTCGATCGTCCGGCGATTCGCCTGAATCGAACCCCGGAGATCAAACCGAAGGAGCGAGCGGCGGCAACCCCGCCAACGGCCGGACGAGCGGCCGCGGGAGCACGTCGAACGGCGAGGGCAGCGACCAGATCACTTACGTCTCGTTGAGCCAGGAGACTCGCCGCAGATACCTCAATTACGCGCTGTCGGTGATTACGTCGCGGGCTCTGCCCGACGTTCGCGACGGCCTCAAACCCGTCCAGCGCCGCATCATGTACGTCATGCACCATGATTTGGGCCTGACGGCAACCGCCAAAACTCGCAAAAGCGCCAAGGTTTGCGGCGACACGACGGGCAATTATCACCCGCACGGCGAAATGGCCGTCTACGATGCCCTGGTACGGATGGCCCAGCATTTTAGCCTCCGCTATCCGCTCGTGATCGGACAGGGAAATTTCGGATCGATCATCGGGCTCCCCGCGGCCGCCGCCCGTTACACGGAGGTGAAGCTCACCGGCCTCGCCGAGCATCTGATGAACGAGCTGCGCTTCGAGACGATCGATAAGCGCGCGACGTATGACGCCGCCCACGAGGAACCGATCGTTCTGCCGGCCCGCTTTCCGAATTTGCTCGTGAACGGCACTCAGGGGATCGCCGTCGGGATGGCGACCAACATCCCGCCTCACAATCTGAGGGAGGCAGTTAAAGCTTGCGTCCTCTTGATCCACGAACCGGATGCGACCGTCGCCCAATTGATGAAATTCATTAAAGGCCCCGATTTTCCCCTCGGCGGACGGATCGTGACTGACCGGCGATCGATCCGCTTGGCCTACGAAGAGGGTCGCGGCTCGATCAAAGTCCGCGGCGAGTGGAAGCTCGAGAAAGATCGCAAGACCGAGGGAGTCAACCGGATTGTGCTCTCGTCCGTTCCGTACGGTGTCGAGACCGGTCCCTTGCTGACCGTCATCGGCGACATCATCAACGCGCGCAAGCTGCCGCAACTGGTCGGCGTCGCGGACGAGAGCAGCGAAAAGAATCCGCTTCGCCTGGTGTTGGAAACCAAGCCGAACTCAGATCCCGAAGCCATCATGGCGTACATGTATCGCCATACGGCTCTCGAGCAGAACTTCGCCTTCAACACGACGTGCCTGGTTCCCGATGAGCACGGAGCGCTCGTTCCCGCGCGGCTCAGCCTCAAAGAGCTGTTGCGTCAGTTCCTCGACTTCCGCTTCAAAACGGTCACGCGGCGGTACGAATATCAACTGAGGCAACTCGAGAAACGCATCCACATTCTCGAGGGCTTCGCCATCATCTTTAAGGGGCTCGATCAGGCCCTCAAGATCATTCGTGGCAGCTCGGGCAAACAGGATGCGGCGGCCAAGTTGATGAAGGCCTTTCCTCTCGACGAGGTCCAAACAGAGGCGATTTTGGAATTGGCTTTGTATCGGATCTCGTCCCTCGAGATCGATCGCATCCTCGAAGAGCTGAAAGAAAAACGCGCCGAGGCCGAATCGATTCGAAAGCTGCTCGCCTCGAGCACCCGACTGTGGAAAGTGGTCGAGACCGAGTTGGAGGAGATCGCGGAGAAGTTCGGCGACGATCGGCGGACCGCAATCGGCTCCGAGGAGGAAGTCACCGAATTCGATCCGCAAGCCTACATCGTCCGCGAAAATACGAACGTCGTGCTGACACGCGACGGTTGGATCAAACGAGTCGGCCGACTGCAGAAAGTCGAAAGCACGCGAGTGCGCGAGGGAGACGCGGTACTCGCAGTTGTCCCCGGCAGCACTCTCGAGCATGTGGTCGTGTTCTCGAGCGACGGCGTAGCCTTCACCTTGCCGATCGACCAGGTGCCCGCTTCGTCAGGATATGGCGATCCAATCTCCAAGCTGGTCCGCGCGGGCGACGGCGCCCGGCCGATTTGGGCGACTTCCACCGACCCGCGTTTCACGCCGGCCGACGGCGTGGTCCGAAAGCAGCAACCGCCGCGGCCGTATTTGTTGATTGCCACGCGGCTCGGTCAGGTGATGCAGTTATCGTTCAGCGGGTTTCGCACGCCTTCAACCAAGGCGGGCCGTCGTTACTGCCGGCTGCGCGAGGGGGATCGTGTGATCTTCGTCGAGTTGGTGAGTGACGCGGACACGATGTTCTTGGCGACGCGCGACGCCCGCGTGATCCATTTCAAAATCGGCGACGTCCCGATTCTGGGAGGACCCGGCAAGGGCGTCCGCGGCATCAAGCTCGCGCCGGACGACGAAGTGCTAGGCGCCATCCAGCTGGCGCGGCCGTCAGATTGTCTGCACGTGATCAACGAACACGACAAGCCGTTGAGCTTCGGCCAGATGAAATATGGCGTCACCGCCCGGGGAGGCAAAGGGATTAAAACCAGCACCCGGACCGGCTTTAAAGAGATCGTTCCGCCCCCGATCGCGCTCGTCGATTGGGAGCAATTTGAAGAGAAGGCCGCGGGGGCGAAGGGCTAGTACGCGCGTACAAATCGTTGGGGTTAGGGCGGCACTGGCGGCTTGCCCGCCAGTGTCTTTCCTGCGTGTTTCGAGAAAAGGACCACTGGCGGACAAGCCGCCAGTGCCACCCATCGCACTTATTCAACGGATTGACCAGACCGACACAAAATGGCGACTGCACCCAAGACACCACGGATCAAGCCGAGCGGAAACTACGCGGCCGCCGATATTGAAGTGCTCGAGGGGCTGGAGGCCGTCCGACGCCGTCCGTCGATGTACATCGGCGGCGTCGATGCCCGCGGCTTGCATCATCTGGTGTGGGAAATCGTCGATAACTCAGTCGACGAATACCTGGCCGATGCGGCCGATCTTATCGGCGTCACGCTGCACAAGGACGGCACGTCGATCACGGTGCAGGACAACGGCCGCGGCATCCCGGTCGACAAACACCCCAAGATCAAAAAATCAGCGCTCGAAGTGATCCTGACGACGCTGCACGCGGGCGGAAAATTCTCCGACAAGAATTATCTGCGTAGCGGCGGACTGCACGGAGTGGGAGCGTCGGTCGTCAATGCCCTCTCGATCGAGATGGAAGCCACCGTTCATCGCGACGGTCACGAGTGGAGCCAACGGTACAAGCGCGGGAAGCCGACTACCGAGGTCAAGAAAGTGCGTCCCTTTCGGGGACACGGCACGAGCATCTTCTTCCGTCCGGACGACGAGATCTTTCGCCGTGTGCAATTCAACATCGAAATCATTCGGCAGCACCTCGAGGACATTACCTACATCCACGGCGGTCTGCGGATCACCCTGTTCGACGAGGCGAAGAACGATCGAACCGAGTTTGTTCACCCCGAAGGAATCGCGGGCTATCTCGAAAAGCTGACCGGTGAGAGTCAAAAGCGGCCCATACACGAGCAGATCTTTGCGATCGAAAGAGACGAGGGGCCCACGCGGATTGAAGTCGTCCTGCGGTGGAGCGAATCAACCGACGAAAATCTGCGCAGCTATGTGAACGGTATTCGCACGCATGCCGGCGGAACGCACGAGAACGGCTTTCGCAACGGAATCGTGCGCGCGATCCGCAATTATCTCGACGTGCACGACATTAAGCACAAGGGACTGAGCATCACCGGCGAAGACGTCCGGGAGGGAGCGATCGGAGTTCTGTCGGTGTTTCATCCCGACCCGATGTTTCAGGGGCAGACCAAGGAGCGACTCAATAATCCTGAGCTGACAGGCTTGGTCGAAGGACTTGTGAGGCCGGGGCTGGAAACCTGGCTCAACAACAATCCGTCGATCGCCGACGCGATTGTCGGCCGCATCGTACTGGCCGCGCGGGCCCGGCTGGCGAGTCGCGACGCTGCCAGCGAAGTCCGCCGCAAGTCGCCCGGTTCTCGTCGCACCAATCTTCCCGGCAAGCTGCTCGACTGCCGGCAATCCGACGCCTCAAAAACAGAACTGTTCATCGTCGAAGGCGACTCGGCCGGCGGCACGGCCGCCATGGGTCGCGATAACCGCACGCAAGCCGTGCTCCCCTTGCGGGGCAAAATCCTCAACACCGAGGCCCTGTCGCTCTCGAAGATTCTCGAGAATCAGGAAGTTAAGGACCTGATTGAGGCGTTGGGAACGGGCATCGGCACCCAGTTCGACATCCACAAGCTGCGCTACGGCCGCGTGATTCTGCTGATGGATGCCGACAGCGACGGCTACCACATCTGCACGTTGCTGCTGACGTTTTTCTTCCGGCACATGCGTGAGCTGATCTCGCAGGGCAAGCTGTTCATCGCCCAACCGCCGCTCTACCGCATCGTCACCTCGAGCGAAGTATTTTACGCCCAAGATGACGCGGCCAAGGAGGAGATTCTCTTGCGGATCGGCAGCCATCGCAAAGTCGAGGTCTATCGCTTCAAGGGGCTGGGCGAGATGGACGCCAAACAGCTCAAAGAGACGACTCTCGATCCGAAGGTCCGCGTGCTGTTGCAGGCTGAAATTGAAAGTCAGGTCGAGACCGACAAAACGTTCGCCCAGCTCTTGGGCAAGGACGCGTCGGAGCGCTACAAAGTCATCATGGAAGAGGCCTCGTTCGCGGACGATCTCGACGTTTAGCGCTCTGTAGGCCTCCCAAAACTCGCTCTGCCCTCCGAGTTTTCCCCCCGTTCAAAGCGGCACGATTTCCGCCGATTCGCACGGAAAATGCGCCAATCCTTTCCGGGTTTGCCACCCGCCGCCGTCAATTGCTGATTTTGCCTTAAAGTCGCCGACGCGATTTTGCCATCTCGTGCGACAGGCAGCATTCGCCGATCGAAATCGGCTCGATACTTAATACAGAGCCAAATCGTTCGGTCGTCGCGGGTCGCTCCCAGCGGACGAGGTGCTCTCCAATCCACGGTCTCTGGTTGTCACGGTCTCTGGGCGTCACTGGATGACGACAGCCGGCAATTCGGTTCTCGGACGAATCCACGCAACAATTCGTTTGAACAAGGCGCTGCGGATGCAGTCGTTGAAAGCTCGGTGTGTGCTGCTTTGCGCGGTGTTGATGACCGCAGTTCCCGTCTCGGCTGCGGAATATGGTTCGTCGACGTGGCGGCACGATTTTCGCGCGGCCGAAGCCGAAGCCAAGCGTCTCAATCGCCCGTTGCTGGTCCACTTCCACGCGAAATGGTGTGGGCCCTGCCAGGCGATGAATCGAGAAGTCCTGACCGACCGGGCAGTGCTGGGGCAGCTCGATGCGTCCGTGGTGGCGGTGAAGATCGATAGCGACGAACATCCGGATCTCGTCGAGCGGTTTAGCGTCAACTTACTGCCGACGGACATTTTTCTCGATCCAAACGGATTCGTGCTGGACCGTTCCACGGGGCCAAGCGATCGGCAGCGCTACATCTCGCTGATCGCGCGAGTTGACTCGCGCTTTGCGCAAACGCGTAAAGCGCAGATCGCGTTGCAAACGAAGCCCGGTGTCCGCGAACCAGCGGGGCTCGCCCGGGCCACGCCGGCTCCGATCGCTCCGAATCCGGTCCGCCGCCCGACGGAAGGGCGCCCGCTCATTGCCAGCGCAACCTCACCGTCAGGCGGGGTGCTGACGCCGTTGAAGCGCCCGTTTGCTGCGGTCGGCTTGCGCGGATTCAGTCCCGTTTCGCTGGGGGCCGATCACAAATGGATGCGTGGCAACGATCGTTGGTCGTGGGCCTACGAGGGAATCACGTACTACATGAATTCGGCGGAGGAACTGCGTCAGTTCAAGGAGGGGGCCGACCGATACGCGCCGCAGGTGCTGGGTTGCGACCCGGTGATTCTCGACGTTACCGATCGCGCGGTCGCCGGCGACATCCGGTACGCGGCCTTCTTCGACGGAGAGCTGTATTTGTTCGTGAGCGAGAAGTCACGTCAAACGTTTCGAGACGACCCGGACCGATTTGTGAGGACCAAACACGTTTTGAAGCTCGACGATTTGGAAGACAAACGCCTCGAGTAGTCGGCCCTGCCCGGCATTTTGCTGGCTCGTTCCGACCTGTCGCTCCCGGAACGAGTGGGGCGTTACTCATGAGCGAAACCGAGTTTCCCTCAGTATCGGGGGAGAATCGGCCAATTTCTTCCTAGGCGCGGGCAGAGATGAATTGACACAAGCCGATGGAAGGCTAAGATAGGGGCAGTATGGGAGCCCTCTGGCCTCCCAGAACGCATTGCTCTTTCCCCGTTAGCTGCGGAGGAACGAGCAGGCAGAGGCTCATCGGCTCAACGACTTCCCCGCTTGTGGAAGTCCTCGTCACGACGGCCCAGTGTTTTTGGCATCGGGGCTGAGTGACGGCCCGTCAGCCCAATACGTGTGTCGCGGCTGTCTGAGCCCAGATTCACGTACGGGAACCACGGTGTCAGGGCGGCACCGTCTTTCTCGGTGGACTCGATTGAACATACAAAGTCTGGCGACACCGCCGGACGATCGCTGCCTCGGATCGGACTGCTCGAGTGGTCGGATTGCAGGTTGTCCACGAGCATCGCGTCCTGTTCCGAAGCAGGCAGAGAAAGCAACTGAGCGGCAGACCCGGAATGGGCAGTCCGGCGGAGACGATTCCGACCGATTGCTAATCCGGTCGTCCTCAACCGGCAGGCCAATCCCTGTCGGGCAAGACGATGTAGGCGGCATGACGCAGGAAGACCGGTGCTTCCGGTAAGAGCTTTCGTCGGAACCCAAAGACGAAGAAGCCAATCGTCACCACAACATAAGCAGAGCGGACCGCCACCGAGCCAAATCCAACGGCCGTCTGGCGGGCCACAAAGCCCTTTTTCTACGACACGCGAGACGTCTGAGTCCGTGGGGATAGCGAAGATTTGAGCGCTCGCTGGCAGCCTTTTTGCTTCAGTTTAGACTGACGACGCGACCCAGTCCGGCTCAGCGTTGCGGATTCCGGGTTGCCTTCGCAATCCCCGAAGTGCCTTACACCGCGAGAATCCGCGCGGGCCTTAGAGGATCGTTTTCGATCATTGAATTGCGTTGATCGGCCGCGGTCTGTCTCGTTTGAAACTTGTTCCTCGGTTGGCGTTCGGTGATGACCGGGCGGTCCGAGGTGCTCCTTTTCAGCCACGGATGTTGGCTGAGTTTTCTCTTTGGATTTGCGAATGACCGAACAAAGTTCCGGTTCCCCGTCTCGGGGACGTCGCCGGGTTCCTCGCCGTGCCCCGGACGTTGTGGAAGAACAGGCCGTCCAGGAATCTCCGCCGTCCAATCAGGACGATTTCGGCGCCGGCGTGGACGATCCCGTGAAGCCCTGGGACAACCACACGGACGACGTCGATGCGGACGTCGGCGGTGGGACGAACGGGGATTCCGCAGCGCCGTCAGGCGTCGAGCGGCCTCATTACAGCGGCGGTGGGGGTGGAGACTATGACTCCGGGACCCGCCGTCGGCGTCGTCGTCGCCGTCGCCGTCGGCCGAACGAGGGCGTAGGCGGAGGCGGTTACAGCGATCAACCTGCCGGACCGCCTCACCGGGGCGGTGGCGGTGGTCAGCGGGGCGGGCATTACCCCCATCACCAGAATCGGGGAGGCGGCGGTGGACGGCCCCGTGGTGGCGGCCGGCCGATGCAGCAGAATCAAATGCGATCCAGCTCTGGGCCGGCAATTCGCACGAATGGCCAGGAAGTCTCTGGCACCGTGGACGGCGTGCTGGAGCTGCATCCCAAGGGCTACGGCTTTCTCCGCGATATCAAGCGCGACTACGCCGCCCAAGAGACGGATCCCTTCGTCTCCAGCTCGCTGATTGAGAAATATCGCCTGCGTCCGGGCGTGCTGATTCACGGAGATGTCGGGCCGGGAACCAACTCGCAAGGTCCGCGTTTGCGGGCCATCGAGTCAGTCGACGGTCGCACGCTCGACGAATATGCCAAGATCAAGCAATTCGACGAGTTGACGGCGATCAATCCGTTCGAGCACATCAAGCTCGAAACGGCGCCGCAGCCGGTCAGCATGCGAGTCATGGACCTGCTGACGCCTATTGGCAAAGGTCAGCGGGCCCTGATCGTCGCCCCGCCGCGGACCGGCAAAACGATTCTGCTCCAGCAGATTGCCGAGGCCGTGAGCGTCAACCATCCCGAAGTGCACCTGATGGTGCTGTTGATCGACGAGCGTCCTGAGGAAGTGACGGAAATGCGCCGCAATGTCCGCGGCGAGGTCATCGCTTCCTCGATGGATCGGGACGTCGAAAGTCACGTCCGAACCAGCCAGTTGATCATCGAGCGTGCCAAGCGCATCGCCGAGTCGGGACGCGAGGTCTTCGTGCTCTTGGACAGCATCACGCGAACTGCGCGGGCCTTCAACAAGTGGGTCGGCAACACGGGACGCACGATGTCGGGCGGCCTCGACGTCAAAGCCATGGACATTCCGAAGAAAATGTTCGGAACGGCCCGGCGGTTTGACGAAGGTGGCTCGCTCACCGTGGCAGCCACGGCCCTGATCGACACCGGCAGCCGAATGGACGAGGTGATTTTTCAGGAGTTCAAGGGGACGGGCAACATGGAAATGGTGCTCAGCCGTGATTTGGCCGACCGCCGCATCTGGCCGTCGATCGACATCACGTTGTCGGGCACCCGGCGCGAGGAAAAGATTCTGCCCGCCGAGGCCCTCGAAAGCATTGTCATGTTGCGACGCAGTCTGGTCTCGATGAGCCCCGTCGAAGCGATGGAGCAACTCATCAAGACGCTGCAGCGGTTTCCGACGAACGCCGAGTTCCTGGCCAAGGTGAAGTCGGTCCTCTAACGAGTCCGACCGGAGCAAATCGGCGCTGCCGCTGGCGAAAGATTGCGACGGCAACCGGTGCTACGGCAACCAGACCGTGTACGGAAGCGGACTCGCTCCGTAAACGCCCCACGGCGCGACATAATAGGCCGGATACAGCGGCATGTGCTGCATCGTGGGTCTCTGTAACGAGATTCCCAGTGCGTGCCGGGCTTCGATTCGGCCCAGGCGGGCTCGGGCTTCCACAGCGGCTCGCTCGTGCACACGCTCGGTGGCCGTCACCTGGTGCACTGCGGAGCGGGCCTCGTCCTTTTCGTAGGCTTGCTGGCCCGGCGATTGCGCCTTGGCAATGCCGCCCCACGACAGAACCGCCGACAGGCCTAATCCGAACACAATGCTCCGCATGGCTGCCTCCTGCAAACCGCCCCGATCGCGCCCGCCAAATGAACCCCGTTTCGATTGTATCGGTCGTAACGACCTGAGAATTTAGGCCAAATCTGATGGCCGGCCGCGCAGGCACGAGCGTCCTGCGAGATGCGGAATTCGGCGTAAAATGGGCTGGGCAGGCTTGGTCTCGAGACTTGCGCCTGCTTCAGGTGGCGGGCTCAGCCAAGGCACTCTGCAGCGTTTCCAGCGAGTCGGGGCCGCCTTTGAGGAGGCAGACACACACCAAGTCGCCTTGCTGCCAGGCCACGCAGATCGAATCCCCGATCCGAGCCGCAACATATCCCGTCGGAGAGGCTGTCGCGAGCGAATCGGCCGCGGGCACCCCGCGAATGCGGCTGCGCGGAAGGACGGCAATCAGCCCCCGAACCGCTGCGGACCGGCGCGTTTTTGGCAGATCGAACCCATAGACGGCAATCACGTTCGAATCGATCAATCCTTTAGCCTGCTTATCGCAAGCCCATTTCAGCCGGTCCGATACCGGATCGAACGGCAGCTGAGCTGCCTTCGCCTCTGCGCTGCCCGTAAAGTTGCCGAGCGTTTCGAGGGATTCAAAATCGACTTCCGTGAGCGCCTGGGAGATGTCTTCCACAGACCAGCGCGGTATCAAAACCCAAACCGCGCCGAAGAATCCGACCGCCGCCATCAGGCAGGCCGCCAACGGAACGACCACTTTCAAGAACCGCCGCCGCGACTTGAACGCTGCATTGCTCTGAGCCGGCTCGACGGCGGGAGTCGTCGTGAGGGAAGACGCCTGGCCGTTGCGGGGCGAATTCTCGTCGTCGGCCGCCATTGCCACGGCTGTGTCCGCAGTTTCCAGCTCGGCTAAGCGAGCCAACAACCGCTGCTGGGAGCCGCGCGGAATCGGGACGGCCCGCATGACTTGGCCGATCGTGCGATCCAGCTCCCGACGATTGCCGACCGTTCGCGCACAAGTCGGACAGCTTTCGAGATGCGCTTCGGCAGCAGCCCGATCTTCAACCGAACCAACCTCCGCAGGCAAACCGCCCGCGGCCAGGTCGTCAAATTCCAGGATTTGCAAGGCTTGTCGACAGTCCATCTTGCTCACCTTCTCGCCGACGATCCCTCATCGGCTCGGAGCGGATTGTAGAGCCTCCAGCCGACGCCGTAAGTGCGATTTGGCGCGGGCTAGCCGACTCATCACTGTCCCCATGGGGACATCCAATTGTTCGGCAATTTGCCGATAGCTGAATTCCTCGAAGTAATACAGGATCAGCGGCGCCCGAAATTCCTCGGGAAGCTCGCTGAGCACTTGCTGCAGCTCGCTCGAATCGAAATTCGCAGTCGGACCTTGCTCCTGAACCGGGTCCGAGAATCCGTGCAAGGGGACAATTTGGACGCCCCGATGTGCGGTCACTCGGGTCAAAAAAGTGTTTCGCAAAATCGCACACAACCACGACTTGGCGGAGTTTGCATCCCGCAGCTGGTGCAAACGCCGATGTGCCGTGAGAAAGGCTTGCTGGGTCAAGTCTTCCGCTTCTTCGGCCGACCCGCAAAGGCGATACGCGTAGCGATACACCAACGCGTAATGCAGACGGGCCAACTCCGACAAGTTCGGAGCGGATCGACTGTCGTCCATGGCGAACCTCAACAATTTAGGACACCGACGGCGGCCGCTTTATTCCCTGGCAACCCCGGAAGCCCACCGATTGGGCCTTGCGCACTCTTACCGGACTAGGTTCCATCCGTATCCCGCAGTTTGGGCCGCTAGGTCGAAATCCGCAAGTTGCGGTGCTGGCTGGGCCACTTCAGAAACGGTGGCTTGGCGTTTCCAGATCTCGGGAATAACCGCGCCAAGCCCCCCGTCTTACTGGTGTTCGTTCGCTTAGGTTTTTTCTTGGGCGAGCGTTTTGAGGCGAGTCTGGAGTGCGCCTGACCGGGGTACTCTGTAACCAAAGGAGTTAGACCATTATGCGAAAGCCACTGGCCTTCGTCTTGACGCTCTGTTTGGGTGCTTTGGCGGTCGGGTGTGAGGGAGACAAACCGGCTCCGACGAAGGTGCCGACGTCTGACCTCGGAGCGCCCGCTAAGTCCGGCGATACGAAGCCTGCTCCGACCAAGCCCGACGATACGAAGACAGCCGCCCCGAAGTAACGAGCTTCGCGAGGCTCTCGCCAAGCCGCGTCACTCGCCGACGTATTTCCAGAATTCGTCTTCGCCCTCGTCACGAGGCGCAGCGGACGGTTTGCGCTTCGGGCGTTCTGGTGCGGGGGTTTTCCGCGGCGGTGGCGCTGGCGGCGTCTTGGCCGACTCGGACGCCGCCGGCTTGGCGGAGGGTTTCGGGGCTGAAGCACTGCCGGCTGTCGAACGGGGGACGCCCGGTTTCGGCAGTGGCGGTGCTGCCTTCGGCAGTGGGGGTGGTGCCTGATTCGCCGTTCGGCCGGCTGGCGCGACGGGCTTTGCCGTTGTCGGCGCAGGCTTCGGTTTCAGGCCCCCTGGTGTTCGCGCGCCTGCCGCACCCCCTGGTGTTTGCGCGACCGCCGCACATCGCGGGCACGTCCCGTTTTCGTCGAGAGGGCGGCCACACGTCGTGCACAGCGGAATTGGCTTCGTTTGATCGAAGAAGGCTTCCCACTTCTCGCTCGACAGATCCGCGCCCGGAGCGTTTGCCGACGCTGCCGCCGGCTTCTTGAATGGATTGGGCGCAGCGACATCCTTGGGCGCAGCGACATCCGCGAGCACTGCCGAATCGGGACTCAATCGCGGGTCGGAAGTGAGCTGGGCCACAATGTTCTCTTGCCGCAGGATTTCTGTGTGCGCCGACTTGCCGCTGGCTGCGTCCTTGGCGGAGACGTGCACTTTGGCCTCGGGGTCGTAGCTGATCGTCACGTCGATCTTTGACCCTTCGGGAAGGTTCGGCGGCAAACCGTCGATTCGGCAATCGCCCAGCACGACATACGGCTGCTCGGCCGAAGTCCCGCTTTCGACGATTACCAGATGCACGCGCCTTTGATTCGGAATTACCGTGCCGAATTGCTGCGTCGACGAGGCTGGCAGCGGCGTGTTGGCCGGAATCAGATAATGCGGCACCCGCTTTTGCGTTTCCATGTCACGAATCAAGATTCCCAACTCGCGGGCATTCACGCTTTGCTGTTTGATCTTCGAGAGGCGCTTGTTGGCCTCTTCGCTCAAAATCGAGCGGGCGAACTTGTCATTGGACAACAACATGCCCGAGTAATAGGTCGCTCCGTGCGCGATCGACAGATCGGGTGAGAGGGCCGTATTGAGCGTGCGGCCGCTGAGCTGCTTTAATCGTCCGCGGATCATCGGCATCCGGGATGCACCGCCGGTCACCAGCACCACATCGACGTGGGCCCAACCGAGTTTGTTGTCCTTGAGCAGCTTGAGCGTGATTTCTTCGGTGCGATCGACTAGGGGCTTAGTCAGCCTTTGAAACTGTTCGAGCTCGACTTGGTAAGTCTTTCGATGGCCGCCGTGGCTGCAGGTCAAGGCGGCGCGAGGGCGCACCGAAAGACCGCGCTTGGCCTGCTCAACCTCGAGGGCGAGGGCTTGCAGGCTTTCGGGATTGCTGCGTGGATCGTCGCGAAACGCCTTGGCGAACTGTCCGGCAATCGCCTCGACGAGGGCTGCGTTCCAATTGATGCCACCCAAGTGCAGGTCGCCGCTGCTGGCGATCACTGTGACTTCGTCTTTTCGGTAACGCACGAGCGATAGGTCAAACGTACCACCGCCCAAGTCGTAAACCAGGATCCGTTGCTCACCGGCCAATTCCGAGAACCAAAGGCCCTCGCTGCCCAGCACGTAGCACAGGGCGGCGGCCACCGGTTCGTTAATGACGTCGACTCGTTCCAGGCCGGCGGCGTGCCCCGCTTGGATCGTGGCGTGCCGCTGGGCATCGCTGAACTGCGCGGGGACGGTGATCACCGCCTGTGAGATCTCGCCGATTTTGTCCTGCGCGGCGGAGACGAGTTTTTTGAGAATCAGGGTCGCGACGTCGACCGGGCTGTACGGAATATTGTTGATCCACCAACGCTTGCCGACGTCGCCGATAAACCGCTTGGAGTTTTCGACGACGCGATCGGGGAAGCGGATGGAATTCCGCAAAGCCTCGGTGCCTACGATCGGTCGCTCCCCCTCGAAGAGCACGACCGAAGGCGTCGCCAGTTCTCCCTCTTGATTGGGGATCGTGACCGGCTCGCCACTTTCGTTGAGATGGGAAATGACCGAATAGGTCGTTCCCAGGTCGATTCCGACCGCCTGCACCGCCTGTGTAGGACGTGTCTGCTCTGGCATGCTACCATTGTATTCTGGAAACCCAGGCGGCGGAATAAGCATGGTGGCCCGTTTTTGTAGAGCTTTGTCTGTCGCCGCCTGCCTGGCCGCAACGGCCGCGGGAGCCAGGGGCGACGCGCCGAGCAAGCTCTTTCCGGACGCGCTTCCTGACCACTACCGAACCGGCCGGCGGTTTACGACGGCGCTCGAGCAGCCGATTTCGGCCTCCTGGAAAGGGGTCCCGCTCAGGTCGATTCTCAGGCGGCTGTCCCACGAGCGAGAAGTTTCGATCCTCTTGGATCGCCGCGTCGACCCCGAACAAGAAGTTCAACTTGAAACGAGCGACGTTGCTTTGCGATCGACGCTCCACGAGATTGTCCGCGTCACGCGGCTCGGAGTGACCCAGGTCGGCAATTGTCTGATCGTTGCTCCGGCAGTCCCCGTGTTACGTCTGCGCACCTTGATCGCCCTGCGCGACAAAGAATTGGAGCGTGACTCCGCTACGTCGGCCGGAGCCGCGCACCTCCGCACTCAGCGGGCCACGATTGCGTGGGACGACTTGGCGAGCCCGGCTGAGATTCTGGCCAGCATCGGTCGGCAGTTCGGCCTTTCAATCGGCGGCCTCGATCAGATCCCACACGACTTATGGGCCGGAGCGACCATCCCCGATGCGACCGCTTCGGAAGCCTTGTCGCTCGTCTTGAACCAGTTCGACCTGACTTTCGTGTGGCTGCCGCACGAAAAGGGAATCCGGGTGATGCCCATCCCGGCACGGGTGGTGATCGAACGGGCTTACGCATTGCACGGCAAGTCGCCCGCCCAGACTCTTCGAATTCTGCGATCGTTAATCGAAGGGCTCGACGCCGAGAGCCGCGGACCAAAAATCATTGTTCGGGGCACGCTCGAGCAGCATGAAATGGTCGTCTTGGCGCTCCGCGGGGGAAAAGTCACACCCCAATCGAAATCCAAGCAAGCCCCGCTCCCGATCGAAAAGCAGTCGTTCATGCTGCAGGCTGGCGGCGTCAGTCTGCAGGAACTATTTGAGGAACTCAAAAAGCAGGGACTGCCGCTCGAATACAACGCCGCTTTGCTGAAAGAGGCGGGCGTCGATTTGAAGCACAGAATTGCCGTCGATTTGCCACGACTGCCGGCTACCGAGTTCCTGACGCAACTTTTGGAGCCGCACAAATTGACGTTTCGCATCGAGCGAGGCGTCGTCGTGATTAGCCCGAAGCTGTGACGCTGCGATCTGCCCGAATCAGGCGCGCGCTTGCCCCCGGCCGGCTGAAAGCGGCTTTAGGAAAATCGGAAGATCCAAGTCCCAATTCTGGGATTTCGTCGATTCGGACCTCAAAGTCAGCCGATACGAGATAAAGGTCCGGCTGGAGGGCACCGGCAATAGGGCTATTGATGCGCGCTCTCTTCGTTACAGCGGCGTTAATGTCGGCGGCACTCTCCGGCTGTGTGAGGTGCTGCGTGCCTCTTAACGCGCCCCCGTATGACCCCACGCAATGGGGTTGGGGACCGCGGGACCGCTTTTACGTGACACGCTCCTACTACGGCTTTGCCAAAGACTATCCGGGAGTGCATCCCTACCGCATGGTTCCGCCCGGGGCAGGGCCTTACCAGCCTTGCGGTGGCCCGGCATGCGCGTCCTGTGGCCCGGCCGTGGTACCCGCGTGGACCGGTCAAATGCCGATGCCTGGACCAACCGTTGTCGGCCCAAATCTGCCGGGTCCAAACGTGGCCGTCCCGAATAACAGCGTTGGCCCGAGCGTTGTGGCCGGTCCGACGGCCGTTGCTTTCTAGGGCGAGTTGGCCGAAAGAGCGACCTGCTGACTGGGGACGGACGGGGCCACCGTCCCTATAATGGGGTGGCAGTCCTTCCCGCCCCCGCCTTCGGCAGCACGTGATGTCCTCCCCCCGCCCGCCAAAAGCCGCTTCCCGGCGTGATTTTTTGTCCGGTCGCGCGCTGCGCGGACAAGTGGAACAGACGGGCGAAGCCATTGCGGACGCGCTGCTGGAAATCGAGCCGGAACGAATTGCCCCCGACGCGGGTCCCACAGTTCGGCTGCAGACGCGGGCCATGGCCTGCGAATTCGCGGTCGTGATGAATCCCGGTCCGCCTCGGCAAGTGATGCTGGCTTCCGACGCGCTCGACATGATTCACGCGCTCGAGGCCCAAATGACCGTCTATCGACCCGACAGCGAACTGTCGCACGTCAACCAGCACGCGGCGATTGGGCCGGTCGTCGTCGAGCGGTCGCTCTTTGATTTGCTGCGCCAAGCGCGAGACATCTCCGCGGAGACGGGCGGGGCCTTCGATCCGACCTCGGGTCCCTTGATCGCCCTCTGGCGCAGGTGCCGCGCAGACGGACGCATTCCGACCGATGACGAAATTCGGGACTGTCTGACGATCGTGGGGATGCAGCATGTCCACTTCCTCGAGGAGCAACGCGCGATTCAATTCGATCGGCCCGGCGTTGAGCTGAATCTGGGCGCGATCGGCAAGGGGCATGCAGTCGATCGCGCGGGGGCTTTTTTGGTCGCCGAGGGATTGGAATCGTGGCTCTTTCACGGCGGCTACAGCAGCGTGTTGGTTCGCGGGCCGCACGCGGGTCGGGATGGCTGGCCCGTCGGTTTGCGCAACCCGCTCATTCCCAGCGAGCGTCTCGGCACCATCCTGCTGTCTAACCAGGCGTTGTCAACCAGCGGATCGAACGTTCAATATTTTCGGCACGCCGGGCAACGGTACGGACACATTCTCGATCCGCGGACAGGCTGGCCCCCGTCGCATTTGTTGTCGGTGACCGTCGTCGCGTCGTCAGCGGCCGTGGCCGATGCGCTGTCGACGGCCTTTTTCGTCGCGGGAGTCGAAAACTCTCTGCGCTATTGCGATAATCACCCGCAGATTGGTGCGATTTTCGTTCGTTCTCCGGAGCGCGGCCGCACATTGAACCTCGTGGTTCACGGCATTTCCAACGAATCGCTGTTCTTCGAAACCGAAGTGCAAGTGGAGGCCCGGACTCGTGCGTGACAGTTGGCGATTATCGGGAATCGCCGTGGCGTTCCTCGTTTTGCTGCGGATGGCGATCGGCTGGCAGTTTCTCTACGAAGGCCTCTGGAAGCTCAATACCTTCTCCTCGGCCAAGCCCTGGACGTCGGCCGGGTATTTGCGGTCGGCCCGGGGACCGCTCCGCAACGCTTACCGCGGGATGACGGGTGACCCCGACGACCTGCGCTGGCTCGATTATGACGAAGTGACGGCGGGCCTCGATGCGTATCGCAATCAATTTCTCGCACACAATCCCGATTTGAGCGAGGACCAACAGAAGCAACTCGACACGATGCTCGAGGGGCCGTCGCAATTCTCGGCTCGCCTCGATCATCTGCCGGCCGGTTTAAAAATCGAGGGCAATCTCAAAAAAGTCATCTCCTTCGATCCCGAATCCAAACGACTAAACGTCGACGGGAAGATGCACCTGTTACCTAAAGAACGCTTCGATCTCGAGAAGCAAGCCCGCGCACTCAAAAACGCGTCGGCAGCCGACGTCGATCGGTTTATCAAAGCGCTCGACCAGGTGTTCAAGCTGTCGGCGCACTTGAGCTACAAGGAACGCCTGGCCGTCTTGCTCAAGATCGATCCCGAGCGCGTCGGCCTGGTCTATCGCGACGACAAGACCAAAGAGGTCGTTGAGGAGCGTAAAGGCAAGATCACGGAGTACAAAGAACTCTTGTCGCGCTACAACGAGCAACTGCCTCGAGCGCGCCAAACGTTCGAGATCAAGCATCTCGATACGCAGTGGGACGAAATTCAGAAGCTGCGTGCCGAATTGGTGACGCCCGTTAAAGTCCTGGAGACGGACTTCCATCAGGACGCGCGGAAGCTGTTGACAGTCGAACAATTGGCCCGCGGCCCGGTCCCCGAACCCTGGACCGCCCAGCAGAGAATCGATCACCTGACCATCTGGGCCTTGATCGGCCTTGGGTGTCTGCTTATCGCTGGATTCTTTTCTCGCACCGCGGCGCTCGGCGGGGCCGCCTTATTGCTCTCGTTTTATCTCGCAGTTCCGCCCTGGCCCGGCGTAGAAGACCTGGAATCAGCGGGCCCCGAGCACAGCTTCCTCGTTAACAAAAACCTGATCGAAGTCATTGCCCTGTTGGCCATTGTGTCGATGCCTACGGGCCGTTGGCTGGGGCTCGATCAGCTGATTTCCGCGCTCGCATTTCGCCGGCGCAAGTCGCCGCCGAACAATTGAACCAAAAATTGGCTGGACCGCCGGATCGAGAGGATCACGCATGCAACTGACGCCGGAACAAGTGCAAGTCGGCTCGGAAAACTTTAACCGCGTCGCAACCTCGCTGAACGACGCGAACGTTTCGCGACGCGATTTCATGAAAGCCGCGGCCGCGGGGTCGGTGGGCTTGGGCGCCCTGTATTTCGGCTACGAAAAGCTCAAGGGCGACCCGGTGCGGGTCGGCTTCATCGGCACGGGTGATGAGGGCAATATCCTCCTCACGCAGCATCCGCCCGAGTACATGAATATTGTGGCCATTGCCGATATCCGCCCCACGAATCGCGTGCGGGCCTTCATCGGCGACGGCAACGACGATCGCATGGGCCTGGCGAAGAAGCTGGGCGAAGATCGCGCCAGCAAGATCAAAGTTTACGACGACCATCGCAAACTGCTGGCGGACAAGTCGATCGAGGCCGTCGTGATTGCCGTGCCGCTCAATCGGCACGCGCCGCTGGCGCTCGAGGCGCTCGACGCCGGCAAGCACGTCCTTACCGAAAAGCTGATGGCCCACGACGTCAGCCAGTGCAAGCAGATGATCAAGAAGGCGCGCGAGAAGAATCTGCTGCTCGCCGTCGGACATCAGCGGCACTACAGCGTGCTGTATGACAATGCCAACCACATCGTCTCGGGCGGTACTCTGGGCGACGTCAAATTCATTCGGGCCCAGTGGCATCGCAACAATAGCTTTCCCGGGCGAGACAGCTGGCGGAAACCGATTCCCGCCGCCGATGAGAAGGCGCTCGAGAGTCACATCAAGGAGTACGGCTTCGACTCGATGGAGCGGCTGATCAACTGGCGGCTCTTCAACGACACGGGGGGAGGCCTGATGGCCGAACTCGGCAGCCACCAGATGGACGCTTGCAGCATCTTCTTGGGAAAGAAGCATCCGCTGGCGGTCCAAGGATTCGGCGGCAAGAACTTTTACGGAGTCAAAGGGGTCGGTTCGATCGACAAGCAGCACGACGACCGCGAGATCGACGACCAAATCTTCGTCACGCTCGAATTTCCGGGTCGGAATTACGAGCAAGACGCGAACGACATTTGCGTCGTCACGTATTCGTCGATCAGCACAAATCGTCTCGAGCCTTACGGCGAGACGGTTTTCGGCAGTCGCGGGACGCTGATGGTGCGGACGGAGAAAGACGCGCTGCTGTTCAAGGAAGAGAGCCCGACGTCAGCCGGCGGCGGTCTCGAACAGCGGATCTACGTCGTCAATTCTTCCAAAGGCAGCGGTCCCGTGCTCGAGGCCTACGAAACCAATACCGGCGGCCACGCGTCGGCCGAAGGTCCTAAGTCCGTCAGTCGCGGCTACACCGAGGAAATGGAGCACTTCTGCTACTGCATCCGCACCAACAATCACAAGTCGCCACAAGAGGGGGGACTGCGCTGTCCGGGGACGGTTGCCATGGGCGACGCTATCATGGCGCTCACGGCCAACCTGGCGATGAAGCACAAGAAACGAATCGTCTTCAAGAAAGAATGGTTTGAAGCCGATTCGGACGCAGTTCCCGAAACCGATCATGACGTGATCGGCTAAACGGCCAGAAGCCCTCGACCAATGGATCGGTGTTAGCGGGCGGCGTTGGTGGGCCATGCGGAAGAGTCCGCCCCTTTGCAGGCAGATTGCGCATGGCTCGCTGGCCTGATGACACTCGATCGACCGTGACGACGTTGGCGCTGGTCTTTGTCGTCTTCCCCATCCTCTGCCTCCTTGCATACTGGTTTGTTCATGGTTGAAGGATCGCCTGCCGCAGGACACAAGCGGTCCAGTCTCGCCATCATCTTTGTCACAGTTTTCATCGACCTGCTCGGTTTTGCGATCGTCCTGCCGCTGCTACCCCGCTACGCGCAGCATTTCGAGGCGAGCGCCAGCACCCTAGGCATGCTCATGGCCTCTTTCTCGGCCATGCAGTTCATTTTCTCGCCGATCTGGGGTCGCGTCTCGGACCGGGTGGGACGCCGACCGATTTTGATCATGGGGCTGGCCGGCTCGATGATTTCGTACGCGATCTTCGGCCTCGCCTCTTCGTTGCCTCCCAGCGGCCACATGCTGGGCCTCGCTCCGCTGACATGGCTATTCATTACGCGGATTGGTGCCGGCATCTTTGGAGCGACGATCTCGACCGCGCAAGCCTATATCGCCGACGTCACGTCGCCGGCCCAGCGGGCCCGAGGAATGGCCTTGATCGGCGCGGCGTTCGGTGTCGGGTTCACGTTCGGCCCTCTGCTCGGCGCACTTTTTGTCTCGGGGGAAACGGAAGGCGCGCCGAGCGCTTACCCGGGCTATGTCGCGTCGGCGCTATCCGGTTTGGCGCTCTTGTCGGCAATTTTCATGTTGCCCGAGTCGCTGCGTCCCGACTCGTCACCCTCGGCCTTCGGCTGGTTTCTGCTGGGCAACTTAGCCACGGCGATGGGCCGCGCTGCGATCGCACCGATTCTCGTCGCGATGTTTTTCACGACGTTTGCCTTTGCCGAGTTCGAGGCGACGTTGGCTCTGTTGACCAAGCAGATGGGCATTTCCGACGCGAAGAATTACTTGATCTTCGCCTACGTCGGTTTTGTGCTCGCACTTAGTCAGGGGCTCATCGTGCGGCGACTGGTCCCGCGCGTGGGTGAGTTCCGGATGAGCCTGGCCGGAACCGTGCTGATGGCAGCCGGGCTGATCGGCGTCGCCGTCGCGAGCCACGTGCAATCGCTGCCGCTGCTCTGCGTCGTCATCGCGATCTGCGTGATGGGCTTCTCCGCTCTCACTCCGTCGCTGCAATCGCTACTGTCTCGAAACGCACAGGCTTCGGAACAGGGAGCCATTCTGGGAATTGGACAGGGGATCGCGGCCGTCTCGCGAATCTTGGGCCCGTTTCTGGGCATCGTGCTCTTCGAGAAGAGCGTTTCCTATCCGTATTGGTCGGGGGCGATCATCATGGCGCTCAGCATCCTGCTAATCTTGCCCCTGCGCACCACGCCGGTCCTCGAGTGACGCGTCAGGTGCCGGGCGTTTGGTCGTTGGTCGGCGTGACGATCTGGCGATCGAAGTAGTTGATCCCCATCCCCGCGTCGATCACCAGTCCCTGGGCGTTGATGCCTGACGATCGCGGACTCAAGAGAAACGCGATCGCGGCGGCGACCTCTTCCGTGCGAACGGCCTGTTTTCGCAGCGTCGCGCGCTCGGCGAACAGATAGCTGTCGACATAGTTGGGGATGCCGGCCGAAGCCGACGTCTTCAGCAAACCGGGGCAGACGGCGTTGAACCGGATCCGAGAGAATTCCGAAAACGACTTGGCCAGGAAACAAACGGTTGAATCGAGGGCCGCTTTGACGGGGGCCATGTAACCGTAATTCTCCGCCGCCATCCGCGTGGTCGAAATCGAAACCGTCACCACGCTCCCCGACTCGGGCTCCAGCCGTTCGCGAAACGCTTCAGCCAGTGCGATCAACGAAAAACTAGAAATGTCGATCGCCTGTAAAAACGCCGAGCGAGGAACCTGGTGAAAAGGCCGCCGGCCGAACGAATAGTCCGCATAGGCGATCGAATGCACGATGCCGTGCAGAGTCGGAGCGACTTGGCAAACTTCTTCGCGCAGTCGATCGATGTCCGATTGCCGCTCGACGTCGCACACAAAGATCGGCTCGTCAGGACCGATTAACTTGCTGGCCGTCGTCCGGCGCTCCTCCGAGCGAACCGACCAGAGCACGCGAGCACCCGCTTCGCGCAGGAGTGCGCCCGTGTGCCAGGCTACGCTTTTGCGGTTCGCCAAGCCCGTGACGAGAACGTTTTTGCCGGAAAGTTGCAGATAATCCATGACCGCCATCGAAAACCAAGCCGTGTTGCACTCTGTCAGAAAGCTCTGTTCAAAGCAACGCGCGCCCTTGGCGCCTTCTGTTTTCACGAGGTCGCCAACAAAAATCGGCTCTGATATCCTGAACTCGGCCGTATGATAACTACGGGATCCCATCCCGAACGAGACGCGACCCGTGGCATTTCATCTTCGCAAGAAACGATCGCTGCACCTGCCGATCACGCTCAGCGTGATCCTCGTGTCGCTCAATATTCTGCTGATGGTGTTCTGGATCATTTTGCTGGCGCGCCAACAACAGTGGGGCGGATTGGCGATCGGCACCGTCGGCTTTTCAGTCCTCCTGTGCGGAATCGCCGTCTACATGGTGATCGCAGTCAAGGAGATTCGCCTCAATCAACGGCAGTCGAACTTTGTCGACAGCGTCACGCATGAACTCAAGTCACCGATCGCCACGCTGCGCCTCTATCTGGAAACTTTGCAGCTCCGCGAAATCGAGGGGCCGCAGCGGGAACAGTTCTACGGCGTGATGGAAGGAGAGCTGAATCGTCTCAACAGCCTGATCAACCAGCTCCTGGAGGTCGGCCGTTTAGACGCGATTGGCCATCGTTACGAACCGGTCGAGGTGCCTCTGGAACCGCTGTTACGACAATGTGCGAAATCGGCAAGCGCTCACCACAAGCGCGAGGAAGATCAGGTCTTTACCTTCGACGTCGAAGCGGCCGTCGTTCACGCGCGGCCCATGGTGTTGGAGATGATTTTCGGCAACCTGATCGATAATGCCCTCAAATATGGGGCGGCAGAACCGTTTGTGGATGTGCAAGTGCGCGTCGGCACGCGGGGGCAGGTGATTACCCGCATTAGCGACAACGGGGGCGGCATTTCGCCCAACCAACGTAAGAAGATCTTCAAGATGTTCTATCGCGGGGGCAGCGAACTGGAGCGAACGCAAAAGGGAACCGGCCTGGGCCTCTATATCGTCCGCACGCTGGTCCACATGTTGAAGGGGAAAGTCACCGTCCAGAATCGTGAGAGTGGAACGGGAAGCATCTTCGAGGTGAGTCTTCCCGGCAGGGCCGAGTTATGCGAATCCTGATCGTCGAAGATGAAGATGCCCTCGCGCTGGGATTGAAGTTCAATTTCGAGCAAGAGGGCTACGATGTGATCCATGCCGGCGACGGTCCGACGGCGCTGCGCCACTTCCAGGACGAGAAGACACCGGTCGACGTTGTCATTCTTGACGTGATGATGCCAGGCATGAGCGGCTACGAAACGTGCAAGGCGATCCGGCAGATCGACGAGCTTGTGCCGATTTTGATGCTTTCAGCCCGCTCGCTGAGCGAGGATCGCACGCTGGGATTCGACGCCGGCACCGACCAGTACATGACCAAACCGTTCAAACTGCCCGAACTTTTGAGCCGCGTGCGAAACCTGCTCAGCCGCTCGGCACGCACCGGTCAAACGCCTCGGCCCGCGGCCCCACCGCCCGCCAGCGCCCGGTTCGACTTTGGTGGAGTGCAGGTTGACTTCGATAAGTTCGAAGTGACTGTCGGCGACAAGATTCACAACCTGACCACTCAAGAGATGCAGTTACTGCGCTACTTCATCGCGCGGGAAGGCAGAGTCTTGTCGCGGTACGACATTCTCGAAGAAGTCTGGGACCACAATCCCGACGTGACGGTCCGCACGATCGACAACTTTGTCTTGCGCCTGCGACGAATCATCGAAACCAATCCGGCCGAGCCGCGACACATACTCTCCGTTCGCGGAACGGGATATCGCTTCGTCGCTCAACCCGTTGGTGATCGTGACGCGGCGCAGACCTGACCAACTCGCGCGGCTCAATTGTTCAATTGATGTAGAGAAACTCTTTGACGTTGATCAGTACGTGACAGAGTTCTGCCAGCGTCTCTTCGTCTACGAGCGCGCCGTTCGCATTCGCCTGCCCCAAGAATTCTTTGCCGAGCGCTCGTTCGTCAGCCGTGGGCAACCGTGCCAAGGCCGTTTCGTAGAGTTGATCGATCAAGGCGTCGAGCTGGGAATCGGATTTGCGAGCCTCTTGCTGTGCGGCCGAAGAATCTGAACATGCGATTGCTCGCTTCGCCCAAGTGTGAGCCTGCTGCAAAACGAACGGATCGTTCAACAGCGACAGAGCCTGCGCCGGTACGTTCGATTGAGCGCGGCGACCCGCGGCCGTGGCGGGAATCGGGAAATCGAATGCCAGAAACATCGGCGTCAGAAAATTGCGGCGGACCTCGAGATAAACGCTGCGGCGACCGCTCCCGTCGAGCGGCCCCGAATTGGCCGGACGCCCGCGGCCCGTCATGAATTCGTCCAGATGCACGCGAACGCTGGGGCCCGCCAAACGCTCGTCTAAGCGTCCGGAGACAGCGAGAATTGAATCGCGAATGGCCTCGGCTTCAAGTCGATCGACCGTCGCGCGATGCACCAAACGATTCTGGGGATCGACGGCCCTGGATCGTTCGTCTGCTTCACGGCTCGACATTCGATACGCGGCCGACGTGACGAGCAGCCGCTGCACGTGCTTGATTGACCAGCCGCTGCGAATCAGTTCGCCGGCGAGGTAATCGAGCAACTCGGGATTCGACGGGGGCTCGCCCATCTTGCCGAAGTCATCGGTTGAGGCGACAAGCCCCCGGCCAAAATGGTGATGCCACAGCCGATTGACGATCACCCGAGCCAGCAGCGGTGCTGCCGATCCAGTGAGGGACTGGGCCAAATCCAGCCGACCGCTGCCCGGTTCGGCTTCCGAAATCGGCGTTCCGCGAAAAACTTCGAGAAACCGCCGCGACACTTCTTCGCCCGGCTTTCGAGGGTTGCCTCGGACCAGAATGTGGTCATTCTCTGCCGAGCCGTCGACAAGGGCGAGCGCCCGCGGCGAGGGAAGGAGTTCTGATTGCTGTCGGCGGTATTCGTCGAGGAGTTCTGTCAGTTCTCTTGCATGGTGGGGATTGGTCGGACCGGTCAAATGCGCGCAGAGGGAATTGAGAATCGCGACTCGGGCTCTGGCCGATCGATCGTCGGCGAGTCGCCCGGACCTCCAGAGCGAAACTGTATCTTCAAAGAGCTTCGCATAAGCTTTCGCGAGCGTGGCGGCGCTATCGATTGTCGAATCGTTCAAGAGCGCGGCGATCAGCTCGTTGGGCCGATCGACGGGCGAATGCGGATCGTCCGAAAAGCGGATGGAATCAACCGAAATCCAGCCGTCGTCCTCGTCGACGATTTCGATGTACGCGCGATTTCCGATCAGCTTCGTAACATTTTGCGAATACCAGGCAGCCGGCGCATCGTTCTCGACGCTGACAGAGAGCGGGCCATAGAGTGGCTCACGAATGATTTGAAAGCCGTCGACGACCAGATTGATCTGCCCCGATTTGTACGGTCGGGCAGGACCACCATCGGACTGATGGCGGGCCGCGCGATAGTGGATGTAGGGCTTCGTGATCGTGAATGTTTTCGACCGCAGGGCGCCCCTTAACCGGGGCGAGATGAGGCCGCTATGAGCCGTCCCAGGTTCAGCAAATTCGAGCACCGGTTGTTTGCTCGTGTTACCTAGAACGAATTCGCCGGCTTGCGACGGGCGACTGCCGAACGCGGTTCCCGAGCTTCTCCACCCAGCCGATGACGTTGAGGCAAACCCATCAAAGAGCGTGCTCTTGCTCTCCTGAAGCCGCGCACGTTCTGTGCGCTGATTAATTCTGTCCGCCAGTCGCTTGCGCGCGGCAACAAAAGTACCACCGGCCGGCACCGACTTCAACTCGTGCCACGGGCGCACGACGTCGTCTTCTGCCGAGGCCGCGTTCCAGGAATGCGGATCCAGTGTTCGGCCGATGAGTTCGGCCAAACGAGGTTCACACGCCGTTCGCCAACTCGCAAACCGTTCCGCCGCGCGTGGATCGCCGAGGAAGGCCAATTGCTGTCGCGAGCTGCGCAAGAAGCCGGTGAGGGCGTAATAGTCCTGGGCGCGGATGGCGTCAAACTTATGGTCGTGACACCGCGCACAGGCGATGCTCAAGCCCAGGAAAGCTTTGCCCATCACGTCAATTTGGTTGTCGAGGCGATCGCACTCCTCGGCCCGCAAATCGACGGGCGAGTGTTTGGCCTGACCGAACCACCAAAACGCGGTTGCCAGAATCGATTCGTTCGTCCGATCGAGCGCGTTGTGGCGCGGTTTCGGCAGCAGGTCGCCGGCGATCTGCTCGGTCACGAATTGGTCGTAGGGCAGATCATCGTTGAACGCCCGGACGACATAATCGCGATAGCGCCACGCTTCGGCGATCGGATAGTCAAACTCGTGGCCGGCCGTTTCGGCGAATCGCACCAGGTCCAGCCAGTGGCGGCCCCAGCGAACTCCATAGTGGGGCGACGCCAGGAGGTGAGTGACGACCCTCTCGTACGCACGCGGCGAATCATCTGCCAGAAAGTTATTGATTTCCGCTCGAGTCGGCGGCAGCCCGATCAGATCGAACGTAACTCGCCGCAAGAGAGTTCGTCGATCAGCCTCAGCCGCATGGTTGCACCCGGCGACTCGGAGGCGCGCGGCAAGGAAGACATCGACGGGATTTCGCGACCAATCTGCTTCGGCGACAAGCGGAGGCGTGCCGTGCCGCAAGGGCTGAAAAGCCCAGTGCTGCGCACGCTGTGCGAAATTCATCCCCGCGACCGACTTCGCGGATCCAGTGGGGGTCGCCTGTTCGGGCCATGGGGCGCCCTCACGAATCCACGTGGTGAGCGCACCGATCGATTCGGCATCGAGCTTGCCTGTCGGCGGCATCTGGAAGCCGTCGGCCTCGTAATTGATGGCGCGGACCAGCTCGCTCTTTTCGGGATGACCCGGATTGACCACGGGACCGCTCTCGCCGCCCTTCAGCAGACCTTCCCGCGAAACGAGGCTCAAACCTCCCTTGGGGCTCTGCTGGCCGTGGCAGCGCTGGCATTTTTCGACAAGCACCGGTCGCACGCGCTTCTCGAAGAACTCGACGGACGCGGCACCGGGAGATTCTGCCCGAGCAGAAGACGCGACTAAGCCGATGCCCGTGACGGCGCATGCCAACGTGCCGAGGAGGCGAACGACGCCGGCGGAGTGAAAGACGCTGGCCGAATGAAATACCCGGGGCGTGCGTTTCCGACCGCCCCTCAAGCTGGACGTCGTTGAAACCACGGGTCGCGTCATATCAACCTCGAAGTCCGGGCGGTCAACCGCGAACATAGATCGGATTGGAGAGGATCCACACGTCGGGCGTGTTCACCAAGTTGACCCAAGCCTCCAAACGGTAGTTGCCCGGCGCCTCGATCGCGTGCTCGTAAGAGCGGCCGAGCGCGGTGTGCACTTCTTTGCCGTTGCGAATCAGGCGGAACCGCACGGGAACCGGCGCGACCGAGCGGACCTTCAATCCCGGCGAGAAGGTCACGTCACTGCCCATCTCGTAAACGTCATCGCCTCGAATGGCTTGAAAATTGAAACCGGTCGGGTCGGCGATCCACTCGAACGAAACATATGCCCGCCCCGCCTCGAGAGCCGCGCGCACGGCCGGCTCAGTCAATTCCGGCAGGAACAAGTGGGTCGAGACGTGGCCAAAACTCCTCTCGTACGGATCCAAATCGAGCAACACGCACGTATCTCCCGGATGCAAATTCGCCGGGAGGTACGGCTTGAGCGCGACCAGCAGCTTGGGATCGAGCTTGGCCAGCTTCTTGCCCAACGCATCGACAAGCTGCATCCGGCCGTCATCGAGCACGACGCCCTTGATGGAGTTGTTGTGGTGGGCGTCGTTGGCGGCAATCCCCGTGAGATGCGATTTCTCGCAGAGCTGATCGTACCGACGCAAATAATCCGCGGGGTAATCCATCAGACTGGCCATCGTCTCCTGCGGATAATTGCGGTTGGCCGGCAGCATATTCAGCAGCCCGGTCAAACTGCGCATCGACTTGATCAGCCGAGTTTCGTCTTTGAAGTCAGCGTGCAGGTTGTAGATCTCACTGCCGGTGAGACCCTCGAGATCCCAATCCATGCGCTCTTCGAGGTGGCAGAGAAAAACCTGGCCGTGGGTTTTGCGGACCGCGTCGACTTGCTCCTGCGGATCGCGGGCGCCTTCCGGCACGGTGTCCGTCGGGTACGCCTGCAAACCGGTCAGTTCGGCCCCGGGGATCAACAGTACGCCGTCCACAAGTCCGCGGTGTCCCTCCTTGAAATAATCGTGGTGCGGGACCGGGTGCTCGGTGAACATCACAAACTTCAGGCCGGCCTTCTTGGCCCCCGCGACGACTTCCGAAACCGTGCTGCGGCTATCGTGCGACAGGCCGGAATGCACGTGCATGGCCCCGCGGTAGTCGGAGAATTTGCTGGGCAGCGAAACCGGCTGGCGGTCCTGCTTGAGCCCCTCAATCGCCGCGTGCAGCGATTTCAAATAGTCGGGCTTCATCCGATCGACGGCATCGGCATGGACGGTGCTGCGAGCCAGCAGCGCGACCATCGCAGTTGGCAACAACACAGTGGCCAACAGCGCGAACTTGAGCCTATTTTGCGGAAACACGAAAGCTCTCCAGACTGGGTGGGACGCAGACGGCAGGGTTCCGGGGGTTTCTCTAAGTTATCCGACGGCGCGAGCGGCGGCCACTATCGGTCGCAGGGACTCGAACGCCGGGTGAG
>DASRXU010000391.1:0-15960 GCA_035687365.1 Planctomycetaceae bacterium
CCGCGTTGTGCAATACGTTGCCGATCACCTGAGAAACGCGGGTCGCATCCGCGTTCATGAAAATGGGCTCTTCGGAGAGCGAAATCTCCAACCGCTGCTGGTTGGCGGCAATGATCGGTTTGACCGATTCCAATGCCACATTGAACAACTCTCGCAGCTCGACGCGCTCGATCCGTAGCGCGATTTTGCCGCGGCTGATTCGCGACACGTCGAGCAGGTCGTCGATCAACCTGGTCATTTGGCGCACTTGGCGCTGCATCATCCCCCGCAGTTCTTCCACCTGCTCGGGGTCGTTCTTCGCAAAGCCCCATAACTCCAGTGCGTTGCTGAGCGGAGCCAGCGGGTTTCGCAGCTCGTGCGCGAGCGTTGCCAGGAATTCATCTTTGCGGCGATCGGCCTCCCGCAGTTGGTCGACGAGTTGCAAACGCTCCTGCGAGACAGCGAGCCGTTCGTTCATCTCCCGTTCGAGTTGGCGTTGACGCTCGGCCACGCGCCTCCAAGCGCGCTGCAGCCCCTCGCATAGCAGGCCGACGGCAACGCCGCTGACCCCGTATACGAGGATCCGCATCGTGTCGGCGCTCGACGGAAGCGAGAACGAATGCTTGGGACTTGTGAAGAAATACCGCTCATTCGCCAAACAGACGAGCGTCGTCAGCAGCGACGGTTTCCACCCGCCCGCCAGCCCCGAGGCCAGCACGGCGAGTAGGAACACAAGGGAGGTGAAGAACCCTCGTAGCGGACTGTCTGTGCTGTAGCGGAAGCCGAAGACGAGCGCAGACCCGAGAACGGCGATCAAGTACCCCCAAGTGGGAGAACGGCGCGCGAAAAGCATGAGGACTCGGTTCCACGGCGCGGAGAAAATCTTTGTCCGGCACCTCAATCCTAAACCGTTACGCCCAGAGTGTCGAGAACGAAGTTGGGTCAGCCGGGCTCTTCCATTTCCGAACCGGAACGCGTTTTGCACGTTAGCAGGAACGTGCCGCGCCAAGCGGCCGATTTCGCGCTCACACCCAAAAGGAAACGGAGCCTTTCATGAAACTCTTCACCAGCCTGGAATTCAACTCCCTTGAAGATCTGTTCATCGAGCAGATTGAGGACCTTTACGATGCTGAAAAACGCCTGACGCAGGCACTGCCCAAGATGGCCGAAGCCGCGACGTCTCCCGATCTCAAAAGCGCGTTCCAGACACACCTGCGAGAGACCGAGGGGCACGTCGTGCGGCTCGAACGAGTCTTCCAAAAGCTAGGACGCAGCCCCGAACGCGAAACATGCGCGGCGATGAAAGGCCTGATCGCCGAAGGTGAAGAGATGATCGGCGCGAAAGGTGATCCGAGCGTGAAGGACGCCGCATTGATCGCCGCGGCTCAACGCGTCGAGCACTACGAGATGGCGGCGTACGGCACGGCCCGAACGTTCGCTCGGCAACTAGGCCGGGAAGCGATTGCCAACGAGCTGCAGGAGACGCTCGACGAAGAAGGAAACGCGGACAAGATTCTCACGGAGATTGCCGAGGGAGTGGTCAACGTGAAAGCGAATCGAGCGTGAGCATCGCGCGAGGCAAAACCGGTCGCGCGTCACTTGAACTTTAAGAGTCAGACGTGCGACCGGTTGAGGACCTGAGACTCAAAGAAATTGAGGGAAGCCATGGCGAAGTACGGTGCGAAGGCGAAAAGCGAAGTCAAACGGGCCGTGAAGCGCGAAGAGAAGGGGACGCTCAAAAGTGGCAAGTCCCACAAGAGCGTGAAAAGCCGAAAGCAGGCAATCGCCATCGGCCTGTCGAAAGCGCGAAAAAAAGGGGCCAGGGTCCCCAGCAAAAAGACGAGCAGGTAAACGCGCGAAGGTCTGCGCAGAGACGCGGCTGAGCGACTCTCGTTCAGCCGCGTGTTGCTAGGACGATGGACTAGGCCGTGGCGGTCAGGCACACGGCGCCCGATCAATACCCGACGGCCGCACCGTCTTTACGAGCCTCTGTGCCGCCGTGAATCGTGCCGTGCTCTTGGTCGATGCGGATGCCCTCGTAACCGCCGCCGCTGCCGCCGCGCACGACACAATGTCCCCGCTTGGCGAGTTCTTCGAGCACACCTTCGGGCACGCCGCTCTCAACAGTCACTTTGCCACCCGAAGGATCCATTCTCGGGCCGCTCGGCGATTGCGAACCAGAATGGCTCGTGCGCGCGGCATCGCCGGCAGCCTGCACGTCGAGCCCAAAGTCAATCATGTTGACGAGCACCTGCACTTGTCCTTGAGGCTGCAGGTCGCCTCCCATCACTCCGAAGCAGAGCCAGGGCTTTCCGTCTTTGGTCACGAATGCCGGGATGATGGTGTGGAAGGGTCGCTTGTGGGGCTCAAGGGAATTCCAGCTTTGGCCGTCGAGCGAAAATCCGGAGCCACGATTTTGCATCACGAAGCCGACATGGCCCGGCACAATCCGCGAGCCGAAATGGGCCGAGTTACTCTGAATCAGCGAGCAGCAATTGCGGTCTTTGTCGACGACAACGAGCAACGTCGTGTCGTGGGTGCTCGCCAAGAGCGGATCGCCAGGCGGCACCGAAGTCGCCGCGTGCTGCGGGTCGATCAACTTGCGACGCCGCTCGGCGTACGGCTTTGAGATCAGCTCCGCCACCGGCAGCTTATGGAACACGGGATCGGCAAAATACTTCGCGCGATCGGCGTAAGCCAACTTCTTGGCTTCGAGAAACAGGTGCAGATAGTCGGCGCTCTGCCGGCCCATCGATTTCAGATCATAACCTTCGAGCAAGTTGAGCATCTCCAGGACGGCGATTCCCTGACCGTTCGGCGGCAGCTCCCACACGTCGTAGCCGCGGTAGTTCGTCGACACGGGTTCGACCCACTCGGACGTGTGGTCAGCAAAGTCCTTCCGCTCGAAGAACCCGTGACGCTCTCGGCTGGCGGCGACAATCTGTTCGGCAATCGGACCGCGATAGAACCCGTCGCGCCCCTGCGTGGCGATCACTCGGTAACTGGCGGCCAATTCGGGATTGCGAAACATCTCACCGACGTCGGGCACGCGACCGTTGGGGCAATAGGTCGCCGTCATGCTGGAGTCTCGCCCAGGCCGCGGCCAGCCGCGATCGATGACCTCGCTGACGGGGAAACCCTCTTCTCCGTATTTGATCGCCGGCGCCACGAGTTGGGCCAAACTCATCGTGCCAAACCGCTGCCGCAATTGGTCCCAGCCGTCGACGCAACCGGGAACGGTCCACGAGTAAACACCCGAGAGGCCGCGGACACCTTGCTGCCGCAGCGCCTCGCGGGTCATCGCGTACGGGCTGCGGCCACTGGCATTGAGACCGTACAGCTTTTGAGTCTTCGCGTCCCAATAAATACAGAAGAGATCGCCGCCCATGCCGCAGGAGCCCGCCTCGACCAGACCCAACATGGCGTTGGTGGCGATCGCGGCGTCGACAGCATTGCCGCCGGCCTTCAGCACGTCGAGTCCGACCTCGGCAGCCAGCGGTTGCGCGCAGCACACGACTCCGTGCTTGGCAATCACCGCCGAGCGACTCTGATGCGGATTCTTGCCCGGGCGATCGTATTCACCCGAACTCTGCGCTCGGAGCGAGCCAGTAGTTGCGACGCTCGAAACTAAGATCGCCCCAAGCAGCGCTGCGAAAGTGGAATAGCAACGGGCGTGATGCAGGCCGCTGTCCGCGCTGCCGCTCGTGACAAAGTTCCGCCGGATCATCTCAATCTCCCTCGTGCGGTCAAAATCGGCTGAAAGATGTTCAGCCGTGGACTATCGCTCAGGCGCGGCCGCGATCTTCGCATCCTACAGCACTTTTTTGGCAGATTCCACGAATGGCTCGTGGTTCGACGTTAAGCCTCCCGCGCGCCCGCGGTCTGGACAACGGCCCGCGGAAAAACTATCAACGGAATTGCCTCATTAAGGAACTCTCATGGTGAAAGCAGAGCAATTTCCGCAGGAAGTTCCGGTCGTCGTGATCGGTGGCGGCCCCGCAGGATCAACCGTCTCCACGCTGGTCGCCCAGAAAGGGCATCGCGTCGTTTTGCTCGAACGCGATCACTTCCCGCGGTTTCATATCGGCGAGTCGTTGATTCCCGAAACGTATTGGACGCTCAAGCGGCTCAACATGCTCGACAAGATGAAGCAGAGCCACTTCGTCAAAAAGCACAGCGTTCAATTCGTCGGGCAAAGCGGCCGACTGTCGGAGCCGTTTTACTTCCTCGATCACAAGCCGCACGAATGCTCGCAGACCTGGCAGGTGCTGCGGAGCGAATTCGACAAAATGCTGCTGGACAACGCCCGCGAGCACGGCGTCGAAGTCCACGAAGGCGTCCGCGTGCTGGAAGTGTTGTTTGAAGGCCAACGCGCGGTCGGCGTGAAATTCTCCACTGAGGACGGCACGGTGAGCGAGATTCGCGCCAAGGTCGTCGTCGACGCCAGCGGCCAATCGACGATGATCGCCGGCCGGCTCGGCCTGCGAGAATGGGATTCCAACTTGCGCAAGGGGGCCGTATGGACCTATTGGAAGGGTGCCTACCGCGACACGGGCCGCGACGAGGGAGCGACGATCGTTCTGCAGACGAAGGGGAAAAAGGGCTGGTTCTGGTACATCCCGCTGCACAATGACGTCGTCAGCGTCGGCATCGTCGCCCCGTTCGACGAGTTGTTCAAGAACCGCGATGGCAGCGATCACGAAGCGATTTATTTCGACCAGGTCGAACTCTGTCCCGAGATCAAGCGGCGGATCGCTGTTGGCACGCGGTGCGACATTTTTCGGGTGGCGAAGGAGTATTCCTATCGCTCTCGCGAAGCAGCGGGCGACGGCTGGGTCTGTGCCGGGGACGCGTACGGATTTCTCGATCCCCTGTATTCCTCGGGAGTGCTGCTGGCCCTCAAGTCGGGAGAACTCGCCGCGGATGCGATCAACGAAGGCCTCGAGCGGAACGATACGTCGGCCGCCCAACTCGGCAAATGGGCTCCCGATTTCAAACGCGGTATGGACCGAATGCGGCGGCTCGTGATCGAGTACTACGACGGTTTCAGCTTCGGCCGTTACGTCAAGCAGAACCCTGAGCAGAAGGGGAACCTCACCGATCTGCTGATCGGTGATCTGTTCAAAGAGAAGTTCTTCGACGAGACGTTTCGCCTCGTCGATGAAATGAAGAACGCCACGCCGACGAAGTGAACCGTAACACAGCTGACCGGGTGGCACTGGCGGCTTGTCCGCCAGTGGTCTTGAGCGGGCACGGCGCAGAAACACTGGCGGACAAGCCGCCAGTGCCACCCAAAATGGCTTGTTGCGATAGGTGTCCCGGCACGCCCGCTGCCTCGATGTTTTCTTCCGGCAACATTGAGCGTCAACCGGCCCATCCGACAGAATTGCGTCGCGTCGAGAGTCGAAGGCGTTTTGACGCCCGCCGAACGTCCCGCCAAGGGGCAAACCGGTCGCCTGGCCTGTTACCATCGAAGGATCGACAGGCATCAGGAAATCGGCCCCGCTCCAGAATCCTTTGAGCCGCGATTGAGACGTTCTGGCTTGGGTCCTTGTTGCGAAAGTGCTCCATGACAGCAGTCGAAAGCCAGTCCGCTCCCCCGACTCGTCCCAAAGCCGTCAATCCGCCGCCCTGGTATCAGCTGATGATCTGGGCGGGCTGCGATTTCTTCGCCTGGATCCGCCTGCTCGGTCGCAATCGATTCCACATTCATTGGTCTGTCCTGCACGTCGTCATCTATGTGACATTTGTCAGCATGGCGCACACGCTGCTTCGCGGCATTCAGAATTTGATTTTCGGCCGGCGCGTCTCGCGCACGCCGATCGATCAGGCTCCGATCTTCATCATCGGACACTGGCGCACCGGCACGACTCTGTTGCACGAGTTTCTGGCGCTCGACGACCGACACGTGGGCCCCAGCACCTATGAATGCATGGAGCCCAACCACTTCTTGTTGACCGAGGGGCTGATCAGCCGCTGGCTGCCGTTCTTTTCTTTGTCTGTGCGGCCGATGGACAACATGGCGGCCGGCTTCAACCGCCCGCAAGAGGACGAGTTTGCCCTGTGCAACCTGGGGCTGCCGTCGCCGTACCTCACGATTGCTTTTCCCAATCACCCGCCGCAATTCGAGGAGTATCTTGACCTCGAAGGGCTCTCGCCCCGCGCCCTAGCGACTTGGAAACGAAAGTTCTTGCGATTCCTCAAACAGCTCACGTTCAAACACAACAAGCGGCTCGTGCTCAAGTCGCCCACGCATAGCTGCCGCATCAAGACTCTGCTCGAGATGTTCCCCGACGCGCGGTTCGTGCACATTGTTCGCGATCCGTACGTCGTTTTCCCTTCAACGGTCAACCTCTGGAAATCCCTATACATCACGTTCGGCCTGCAACGCCCGACGTTCGATGGACTCGAAGAACACGTGCTCAAAACGTTCGATCGCGTTTACGACAAAATCGAGGAAGGGAAGGGCCTGATCGATTTCGATCGCTTCTACGAGTTGCGGTACGAAGAGCTGGTCGGCGATCCGGTCGGTGAAATGGCGAAGATGTACGACCACTTGGGACTCGGCGGTTTCGAGCAAGTGCTGCCGAAGTTGCAGGTGCACCTGGCCGGCAACGCCGACTATCGGACGAATCGCTATCAGATGACCGACGAACAGCGGGCCGAGGTGACTCGCCGCTGGGGACGCGTCATCCGGCAATTTGGCTACGACGCGCCATCGAGCGCGGCGAAGACCGAACCGGGCACCATCAGTCAGCAGGCCCAAACCGCGACCTAAACAACCGCGGACGCAGTTTCGACCGCCGAGCAGATCGGCAACTTATCCTATGCTGACGCCGCCTGCTTGACGCAGACGATGTTCCCCTCTGGGTCCTGGATTTTGATCAGGTGCCCCACCGTGGGAATCTCGCATTTTGGCATGATGATTTTGCCGCCGCTCTTAACGACGGCCGACTCCGTGGCGTCGATGTCGTCGACTCCGATGGTGCATTCATAGCCTGTCAGACGCTGGCCGGGTACCAATTCGTAGCGCTGCTGCAAAGCGCCCGTGATTCCGGGATCTTTTTTGTCGCCGGTCTCGATTATCAGGAAGCCCGGCGGGCCCCACGGCTGAAACTTCCAGCCGAACGCTTTCTCATAAAACCGTTGAGCCCGAGGGACGTCTTCGGCATGCACGGCGAAAAAGACGAGGTTGTTCGACATCTGCTGGTTCTCCTCATTTAAGGACTAAATCTCAGGTTGGCCGAGTCGCTGTTCTCCGACCTGGCAGGGAGCCCGGTTCATCGGCGGGATGCCCGCTTTTTTCCTCGAAAGGTCGGACTTGGTGTCGATTTGCCACGGTGCCGCACGACTACTCTTCAGAACAGCAATCGTGACCCGCAGCACTGTGCTGTGGGACGCCAAATGATTGCGGGGAACGTCAAACGAGTGAAATCTGCCTACAGGGGACAATCATGAACATCAGCCGCATGCAACGTCAGTCGATCTCGAACGAAAACTTGTCACAGGTCATCGCGCCGCTCGCCAGCTACATCTGTGCAACGGACCGTCCGCGCGAGACGCTCCACTCGGCGCTGGCCGCACTCGTCGAGGCAATCAAGGAGACGAACACAGCGGCGGTGCTGCACGTCGCATCTCTTCGCGCCGATTCGTTGAGTCTGGCATCCTGAACTTTCAGCACGAGTCCCAGTGATGGCCCATCCTAGAGTTTGGCAGCCCAGGCGATCTCTCGCTAAAATGCCAATTAATGTCGAAAAAGCGTCACACTCGAAAACGGGTCGTCCGCGCTGCTGGAGACAGTCTCGTCGTCCGCAGCTATGTCGTCCGCCACACCAACGACTACACCATCCCGCCGCACACACACGACTGGCACCAGCTGATTTACGCGAACGAAGGCGTGATGTGGGTGCAAACGGCCGAAGGCGATTGGGTGGTACCGCCCAATCGGGCCGTATGGGTTCCGGCGGGAGTCCAACACGGCATTGAGATGACGGGCGCGGTCTTCGTGCAGACGCTCTACCTGTCGACCGCACTCTCAGGCCGGCTCCCCAAACGATGCTGTGCCGTCAACGTTTCACCCCTCTTGCGAGAACTGATCCGGCACACGGTCACCCTCGGCATGTTGGACCGGCGCGATCCCGTGCGAGCGCGCTTGATCGGCGTTTTGTTGGATCAGCTCAGCGTCTTGCCGACCATTCCTCTCCAACTTCCATGGCCTTCCGACGAGCGGGCCCAACGAGCGGCGGCTTGGGTGCGCGGAAATCTCGACGCCCCCGCCTCAACTCGACAGATCGCCAAGCGAGCCACGCTCAGCGTCCGCACTCTCGAGCGTCTGTTCCAAAAGGAGACGGGGCTCACTTTCGGCAAATGGCGACAGCAACTACGCCTGCTCCACGCCCTACGACTCCTAGCCGCCGGCCGCCCGGTCACCGCGGTCGCACTCGACGTCGGCTACGAAAGCGCCAGCGCCTTTATTGTGATGTTCAAACGGACGCTGGGTGTCACGCCCCACCGCTATTTCGCGACTGTTTAGAGTCGAAATTCTCATCAACGAGCCGCGATCACAACGGTTGGCTCGACGTGGCCCTCGCCGGTGCTCTTTAGCATGAGGGCATGAGAATAATCTCTTGCCCGCGCCGCCGGCGTAATCGGGCAGCAGCTGATCCCTCGTGCGGCGGTGGCCTTAACCTCGTGACCGTGACGCGGCTCATTCATCGGCGCGGAAAAGCCCAACCAGACCATCTCCATTCAGCGAAGGATGTGCGTGAAAAGAACGTCCTTGAAGCGTTTGAGCGGCTGGACGCTCTGCTCGACCTTCGATTGCAGAATCGCTCCCTGCCACGACGAGTAGAGGAAGCCGGCGAGCTCGCGTACGTCCGTCGACGCGGGCAACTCGCCTGCGTCCACCGCGGCTTGCAGGCAATAGACAATCGCCTCAACGATCTCCTTGACCATCCCCGTCAAGCGCACTCGGATACGTTCGCTGTCGTCGCTCGCCTCGACGCTGAAATTGCCGATCAAACAGCCGCAGCGGAACTCATATTGCCTGAGGAACGCGGTTTGAAGCTCGATCCACTGGCGGAGGCGGTGAAGAGGCGGTCGCGAGTCGTTAAGCAGCGTCTTGTCCATGTTTTTGCGACCGAGCGCGAAGTAGAGTTCCAAGACCTCCTCGGCGAACGCCTCCTTCGACGTGAAATGGTTGGTGAACGAACCTTGCGGGACACCGGCGGCCTTAACAATGTCCCGAACGCTCGCGCCGACGTAACCGCGCGCCAGAAGAACCTTCAGTCCCTCCGTCAAGATCTTGTTTCGATGAGAAGGTTTGGGCATGGCGAACTTAGTCAGGCCTGTTGATCCAACCACCGCGCAATATTCTTGACGGAATCCCCATAGAAAGTCCGGTAGAGGTCTCGGGTGACGTACCCGATATGGGGTGTGGACAGGACGTTTTCCAACGACCGGAACGGGTGATCCGCTGGCAACGGTTCGATGTCAAATACGTCGAGAGCCGCGCCCGCGATGTGGCGTTCACGCAAAACCGCGATGAGCGCGGACTCGTCAACGATCGGACCACGCGAGGTGTTGATGAGTCTGGCCGATGGCTTCATTGCCTGCAACTCGGCCGCTCCGACCAGGCCCTTCGTCCTTTGGCTCAGGACGAGGTGGATCGTCACGATGTCGGCGTTCTGGAAGAGTTCCGTCTTTGAGACCAGTCGCACTCCGCAGGCTTGCGCCTTTTCTGAGGTGAGATTCTGGCTCCAAGCGATCACGTCCATGCCGAACGCAAGCCCGATCCGCGCGACATCGGAACCGATATTGCCCAGACCGACAACACCCAGGGTCTTACCCTTAAGACCGTCGCCCACTGTCCGCTGCCAGCCGCCGGCGCGCAGATTGGCATTTTCCATTGCGACCTGACGCACGCTGGCGAGGATGAGAGCCCAGGTCATCTCGACTGTAGCGTGTTTGTCGTATCCCGTATGTGCGACAACAATGCCACGCTCGGCGGCGGCCTCGAGATCGATGGCCGCGTTGCGAGAACCGGTCGACGCGATCAACTTCAGTCGCGGCAAACGCTCGATGACGGCCCGTGGAAGGGGCGTGCGCTCGCGCATGACGCAGACCGCGTCGAACGGTAGGAGCCGCTCGACGATTTCGTCGATTTTTGACAAATGATCATTGAACACCGTGACAACTGCACGCCCAGCGAGCGGCGACCAGTCGGCCATCTCGAGCGCCACGTTTTGATAATCGTCCAGGATGGCGATTTGTGCGACGTTGGTCGATGCCACAAGAATTTCCTTAGCGATGGGTCAGGGGGCGGGCCGGCCTGCCTCACTCCCCGACCATACACTGCTGTATGTTGACCGAACAGAATCAGCGAGCCAGTTTCCCACCATCGACGGCGATCGATGCACCCGTCATGAAAGACGCCTTGTCGGACGCGAGAAACAGGACGGTCTGAGCGATCTCCTCGGGTCTGCCGACGCGCTTCACCGGTACGCCAGCAACCAACGCGGCTTTCTTCTCGGCAGTGCCGGTGAATCGGTTCAACATTCCGGTTTCGATCGGTCCGGGAGCGACGACGTTGACGCGTACGCCGGACTCCGCGACTTCCAGCGCGGCCGCTTTGGTCAGACCTTCTACCGCGTGCTTGCTGGCAACGTAGACAGACGCGCCCGCGCCGCCCGATCGACCGTATGTCGACGACACGTTGACGATGCTGCCGTGCCCCTGGGGCACCATGACGCGTAACTCGTGCTTCATGCTCAGCAGCGTGCCCAGCACGTTGGTGTCGAAGGTGGCCGCGTAGCTTTCGGCGGTTTGTTCCGTCACCGGACCAGGAGTGCCTTCGGTGCCAGCATTGTTGACGGCTACATCCAAGCGACCAAAACGCGCGACGGTCTTGTCAACCAGGCTTCGGATGTCGGCTTCGTGACGCACGTCGGAGCGCGCGAATTCGGCCTCAGCGCCGAGTTTGCGGAGTTCGGCGACAAGCTTCTCACCTTCCTCTTCACGTCTGCCCGAGACAACGAGCTGCGCGCCCTCTTGTGCGAAGGCCAAGGCGGTGGCACGCCCGATGCCTGTGAGCGCGCCCGTAATCAAAACGACGGGGGTAGTCATCAGCATTCTCCTCGAAGGACCGGGAACGAGTCCCCGAACATTGGCCGACCGCTCTTCGATTGCTCTCGAGTCGCCTCGTCCTGGATGACGTCCCAGTGCTCGGTCAACACGCCGTTCTCAATTCGCAGAATGTCGACGACGACCCAGGCTGCCGGCGTTCCAAGACCGGAAAAGCGTCCGTGGACCATTACCTGGTCGCCCTCAGCGACAATCGTGCCGTGCTCATACTTCAACGAGGACGGCAAGGTCCTAACCAGATTAAAGAGGCCAGCGCGTCCCGGCGCGATGTGAGCGCTGTGCTGGACATATTTGGACGACCAGAAGGACTCTGCCGCTACATAGTCACGCTGATTGAACAGTGTGTTGAAGGCCTCGATTACCAGTGCCTTATTTCTCTCCTGGATTGTCTGGCTCATGGTTTTGATACTCCTCGTTGCAGCAGGGGCCAGGCCGATTCTCCGACTTCCATCCGTACGAGCTTCGCGTCTTGAATGCCACTTTCGTGGGGAATCAGAAAGCCACCATCGGTTGTGACATAGAGCGCCTGCTCGTCGTCGGGCGCTCTTCCGAACGCACAGGCTGTACTCCCGACCATACCCTGTTCGGGCCCTGCCAATGTCGTGCGAGTGCCGGACGGTTCAAGGCGAACCAGCGTGTGTTCGGGATGCGTGGTGACGTAGAGGGAGCCGGACATTCCGAATGCGAAGTCGTCGGCGCAAATGCGCGCAGCCGCAATTTCGATAGCGCCGGCGGATCCATCCGGATGAATCGGCACGCGGACAAACAATCTGCGTCCCGAGACGCTGATCCACGCCCAACCCTGGTGGATCTTGATCCCGTTGGACCCCGGATATTTGGGCACGATCGGCCTGAGTTGATCTCCCTGAAGCCACACGTCCCAGTGTCCAGGTTCGCGAAGATCGATCGCGAGAATATGACCGGAGGCGCTCTCGCAGGCCAAGAGCGTTCGACCGTCCGGGTGCATCGTGCAGCCGTTCATGAAGGTGGCGTCCGGAATTTCGCACCATTGCCGGAGGGCTCCGGTCCGCTCGACTCGCCAGATAAACCCGGGCCCCTCATACAGTGTGCCGCCGGTCAGCCAGAGCGCGCCGCCGGCATCAAACGCAAGCCCCATCGGCGGCGCCGGAACTTCCGCGAATGGCGTCGTCGCACCTGTAGCCGGATCGTAGCGATCGACGCGATTGTGCGAATAGACCGTGACGAATACGCCACCCTCGGCGTCGACCGCGAGGTTTTCCAGGAACGCGGGGGCCTTCCACGTCGCTACTGTACTGGCCGCGATCGGAGCCAGCCTCCCCGCATCGTGATCTGGATAGTAGTCTTCAGCCGGACTGAGCATGTGAACCCCTCCTGTCTGCGTTGCCGTCAGACGTAAGCGAACGCGCCCAGCGTCTCGATCCTCGCCAGAGTGTCGATGTCGATCTCGATTAGCTGCGCGAGGTATCCGGCGACGGCCTCAGCGTCAATCAGCGGACACCGCATCGGGCTCGAGCGCCAGGGCGGCTCTCGCGCAATCCACGTCGTTCTGCACAGTGGGCGCCCCACTGATCCCGATCGCCCCAACGACTTCGCCGTTCACCTTAATGGGGAATCCTCGGCCCCACGCCGCGACGCGCGAAAGCGTGGGGATGCCGGCCAAGAGCGACGGGTCGCCTTGGATGAAGTCGAAGAATTCCTGCGTGGAGACGCCGAGCAGAGCTGTGTACGCCTTGTTCTGCGCCATCTCGATGCAAACGAACGGCGCTCCGTCCATCCGAGTAAACGCCTTGAGATTTCCTCCGTCATCGAGAATCGCCACGTTCTCGGAGACGCCAAGTTCTGTGGCTTTCGCCACCGCCGCGTCCACCATTTCTTGTGCGAGTTCAGAGGAGATGCTGTGTTTCTTCACCACGTTAGCCATGGGACACCTTCCTTTTATTCATGCGTAGTGCGCGTTGGTCCACATGTCGAAAAGAGTTGGGCGACTCTGCCGTCCTCTCATCAATGCGTGTCATGTTGTGAGGACCACCCTGCCGAAGGGCCGGCCCTCAACCAGGTAACGCAGAGCATTAGCCGCTTCTGTCAGCGGGAAGGTCTTAGCCACGATCGGTTTGATCGCGCCCGATTGAAGCAGAGGGACGATAGCGTTCCAGGCATCAGTAAAGGCCGCCTGCGGCTGAGCGAACATGTTGAAGCTCTGGATGCTGGCGCGTTGCCAGATCAGATTGGTGACGTCGATGGTGGCCTTGCGGCTTGCCGAATACCCCAATGTTGTGAGGCTTCCGCCCAGCGCAAGCGTTCCGAGCGCCTCGCTCAAGACTTCGCCACCAATTCCGTCGATGACAATGTCTGCGCCGTAACCGCCCGTGATCCGACGCACTCCGTCACCCAGCTTCTCGAGGGAAGTATCAATGACCTCGTTGAATCCGAGCGCCAACGCCTGCTCGGCTTTCGCATGATTGGTCGTGCTCGAAATGGAGTGCTTTGCGCCCAAGGCACGCGCCAATTGCGTCACCGCGTTGCCGATCGATCCTCCGATCGCCGGTGCCAGCACGGTCTTGCCTGCCTGAAAGCCAGCGCGGGTGAGTGCCATGTGGGCGGTGAGATACGCGACCGGAATACTTGCGGCGCTCACGTCGTCGACACCCTTAGGTATCACGCAAAGATTTTCTTTCCGCACGGCAGCCCACTCGCGGTAGGCTCCATCCTCTAGAACGCCATAGACGCCGGTGAACATCACATGCGAGCCGACGGGAAAGTCCGTTCCGCCTCCAGCCTCCACCACGCCCGCTCCTTCGTTGCCCAACACTAACGGCGCCTTCGACCGAGGAAGTTTGCCGGAGAGAATCGTATTGTCGAGCGGCGTGACGCCGGCTGCAGTCATTCGCAGCAATACTCTTCCGTCCGAGACCACTGGTTTTGGAAGATCGACGAGCTTCAACCCTTCATAGCCACTGAATGTTTCCGCTCTCATGGCATGCATCTCAGTTCTCCCAATCGTGTTTCGAGAGTCTCGGTCCAAATCTGGCTTAACATTCCTGCTGAATGGCATCGCCGAGGAGGCGGTTCCTGCGTGATGGTCAATTCACCCTGAGTCAGGCGTTGGTGCCGCCGTCGACTGTCAGGTTCGCACCGTTGATGAATGACGACTCCGGGCCGGCGACGAACGCGACCAGCGCTGCGACTTCGTCAGCCTTGCCATACCGATCCAGCGGAACGGCGGCCTTCTGGTTTACGGCCCACTCACCCGACGCTGGGTTCAGATCGGTGTCGATAGGCCCCGGCTGAACGTTATTGACCGTAATGCCGCGCGCTCCAAGCTCGCGCGCGAGCCCTTGCGTGAACAATTTGACGGCCCCCTTGGTTGCGGAGTAGGGCGCCATGCCGGGCATAAACACGCGCTCGCCCAGGGACGAGCCGATCATGATGATTCGCCCGCCGGTCTTCAGGTGCTTGAGCGCCGCCTGCGTCGCGACGAAGACGCCGCGGACGTTGACCGCAAAGACGCGATCAAAGTCAGCGAGGGTCGTCTCTTCGACCTTCATCGGAATCGCTGTGCCGGCGTTGTTCACCAGTACGTCGAGCCGGCCGAAGAGCGTTACTGTCCTCTCAACCGCCCTCGTGACTGCGTCGGCGTCGGCGGCATCCGCCTGAATCGCAGCCGCCTTCCCGCCCGCGCCTTCGATTGCTTTCACCAGGGCCGCTGCGGCGTCCGTGCCTTTAGAGTAAGTGACGGCGACGCTCGCACCATTCGTAGCGAGCCGCTTGGCGATCGCGGCACCGATGCCCCGCGAACCGCCAGTGACGAGCGCGACCTTGCCTGCAAGTGGCCTTCCATCTGTGTCTCTTCCCGACTGTACCGGTGACATCGTGAACTCCTTGATCGTGGAGGGCGAAGGACCGCAGGAAGAGCCAAAAGTGGCCTTCCTTAATCTTCCCAAATAACAATACGGACGTCCGTATTTGTCGACAACTGAACCAAAATACAGATTCGCCCCAGCACCGAGAACAAGAAAACCTTCTGGAGCAGCTAGGACACCTTCTGGACCACTTTGCCGGTCTTGGATTCGAAATTGTCCATCAGGAGGCCATGGCTTTGAGAGCGGTCGGCAAACACTCCGCGAGTTCGGAGAACGTCGGCCCCCACAGGCTTTCGCGCGGCGTCGTAACGATGATCGGCAACCTCACTGCCCTGGCCAGCGAATCTCTCAAACCAGACTTCCGCCACCATCGACCGGCAGCACAACTCCGGTGACGAATCCGTTGGTCATCAGAAACACAACGGCTTCGGCGATCTCCTCGGGACGTCCGGCGCGTCCGACCAGCAGCTTCGACGCCCTGGCAAGGATTGCTTCGCGTTGCGGACCAAATGTGTCCCAGAGTGGAGTGTCGATCAGGCCAGGGGCGACGGCATTCACCCGGATCGGGGCCAAGTCCAGGGCCAGAGCCCGAGTCATCCCCTCCACCGCCGCGACGGCAGCCGCCGCGATTGCCCCGCCTGCGGCGGGGCGTGTTGCATAGAGACCGGACATCAAGACAATCGACCCGTTCTTCATCAGGGGCTTTGCGTGCCGGACGACATGCGCCACGCCAAGCAGCCGCACTTCGAGGACAGAACGCATACCGGCAATGTCCCCTGTCAGCAGGTCGGCACTTTCGGGGCGGAGCTCTCCGGCGGGTACAAAGACGTGATCGACCTGAGACTCGCCGGAGAACAGAGATTGGATCGACTGCCCATCAGCCATGTCTGCCACGACCGTCCGCAACCGGTCCGGTACGTTCTTCAAGGTCGCTGCCGCTCGGCTGAGTCGATCCTCGGAGCGGCCGGCGATGGTGACGTATGCTCCCAGCGACAGA
>DASRXU010000392.1:0-3874 GCA_035687365.1 Planctomycetaceae bacterium
GAAGACGTTGTACACGCGGCCCTGTCGCTCCAAAGGGCCTAGCAGGGTCGTCTCCGCGGTTGTCCAGGACTCTCTGGGCACAGGTGGGATGCGGGGCTTCGACAGTCGCGGCGCTCGGCGCGGCGGAACGGTGGGATCTTCGGGATTGTGTTGCGCGCTGGTCACGAGGCCCTCGCATCTTAGATGTGGTTGAAATCGGACGGAACCTGCGACACTGGTTGTCAAAATCAGAGCAAGCAAAAGCCAGACTTGCAATCGAGGCCCGATGGTCCGGCGGCTAGTTGACTCTGATCCATGACGTCGTGAGTACGCTTGGAAGGCGCATTTGCGATGTTCATAATCGAATCTGTCGGCGGGGCTTGAAGGTCTAACCAGCGAAGGGGCAACAATGCGAAGAATCGCAGCTAGCTTGGTGACGTGTGCCGTTTGCTTTTGTCTCTCGGATGTGATCGCTTGCGCGGATGAACCGCGGGGCGAAGGGGGCAAGCAGGTTGCCACCAAGCTCGACGCTCAGGTGCATGTGACGCTCAAGTACTTGATTTACTTGCCGGCCGACTACGACAAGCAGGAGAAGTGGCCGTTGATTCTCTTTCTGCACGGGGCCGGAGAACGAGGGGACAATCTTGACGCCGTCAAACAGCACGGCCCGCCGAAGTTGATCGAGCATGGGAAGCAGCTCCCGTTTATCGTCGTCAGCCCGCAGTGTCCGCGCGGCCATTGGTGGAGTAACGAGCTGTTGCCGCTGTGTGCGCTGCTCGACGAAATCACCAGCAAATACAAAGTCGATCCCGATCGGGTCTACCTCACCGGTTTGAGCATGGGTGGCTTCGGCACTTGGGCGCTGGCCGCTTATTCGCCCGATCGCTTCGCGGCCATCGTTCCGATTTGCGGCGGCGGCGAGCCGCTTGTCACGCGGGTGTTGCGGCAAATGCCCGTGTGGGCCTTTCACGGCGGCAAGGATCCCGTCGTACCGGTCAAGCGGTCGCAAGGCCTGATCGACGCGCTCAAGAAGACGAACGACGAGGCCAAGCTCACGATTTATCCGGAAGCCGGGCACGATTCCTGGAGCGCGACGTACGACAATCCGGAAGTCTTCGAGTGGCTGCTCAAGCACAAGCGCCAATCGAAGTCGTAGAGGGCGCGTTCACATCGCGGCCGCGCAGCTGATGGGCTCTCGGCGCAGCGCGCCCAGGATCCACAGCGTATGTGCGCGACTCACTCGGCCGGCAGGATCATGAACACCCCCTGCCCCTTCGCGGAGGCGGTGGTGAAATAGATCTCGTTGTCTTGATCGGTGCCGAACGACATGACGGGCGGATTGCCGCTGACGGGGATCGGGCGGTTGGCCGTCACCTTCTTCTGTTCGAAGTCGTAGCGCAGGGCCCAGAGTTTGCCGGCGACATAGTCGGCGTAGATATAGGCGCCCTGCAATTCGGGGATCTTCTTGCCGCGATAGACAAAGCCGCCCGTGATCGACTTGCCGATGCCGTGGTCGTATTCCCAGATCGGATCGATGACATTGGCCGGCTTGGTGGCGTTTGCCGGCGGCTTTTGCCGTTTCAAGACAAAGGGATGCAGGCCTTCGCGGATGTTCCATCCGTAGTTGCCACCTTTCACGATCAAGTCGATTTCTTCATAGGTGTCCTGACCGACGTCGGCCGCCCAAAGCGCGCCTGTCTCGCTGTCGAACGCAAATCGCCACAGGTTGCGTAGGCCAAAGGCCCAAATCTCGGGGCGGGCCCCCTCTTTGCCGACGAACGGATTGTCGGCCGGAATCGCATAGGGGAGATCGCTCTGCTTGTGGTCGATGTCGATCCGCAGCAGCTTGCCCAGCAGCTTCGAGAGGTTTTGGCCGTTCTTGTAAGGGTCGTTGGCGAGGCCGCCGTCGCCCAGCGCGATGTACAGAAATCCGTCTGGTCCGAACGCCAGTGTGCCGCCGTCGTGATTCCAAAACGGCTTATCGATGGTCATCAGGATTTCTTCGGAATTCGGGTCGGCCTTGTTGGGGTCATCCTTGCTCACGTGATAGCGGGCGACGATGTTCTGACGCTTCCTCGCCTTGTTCGTGTAATAGACGAAGAACTGCCCGTTCTCGCGATACTTGGGATGGAACGCCAAACCCAGGAAGCCTTCTTCGTTTTGCTTTTCGCGATAAGAGACTTTTTCCGAGATGTCGAGGAAGACGTTGGCCGTCGTCGCCTGCTGGTTGTTGGGCAGGACATACAGCAGGCCTTGTTGCGTCGGGATGAAGACCCGGTTCGAGCCGTCTGGCGGCGGCGCCACCAAGATCGGCCGCAGCGGATCGGAGACGCCCGTTTCCTCGGCGCTTTTCCAGCCCGGCCATTTGACGTCGGGGAACGCGACTTTGACCTTGAGCGGCAAAGGCCGCGTGTCGATCTCGTCGGCGGTGGCCGGTCGAGCAGCGAAAACTAGCCCAACCAGGGCGGCCGTCTGGAGGAGCTTCGTTGCGAAGCCACGCATCGTGGTGATTCCTCGATCTTGAGTCGTCTTGCGATTAGTGCATCTGAGTCTGGCAACGTCAGTCTTCGAGGGAGACGGCCGTGATCGTGCCGGCCTTTGTGTCGGGCACGAGCAGTTTTCCGCTCTTGGCGTCGAAGAAAATGTCGGCCGCATTCTTGAAACCCTTGAGCAACAGCTTGGGTTTGTCAGAGTCTGAATTCATAACGTAGACCTTGCCGCCGCGCCAATCGCTTACATAAATGCGACCCTTCGCATCGCGCGTCAGCCCGTCGGCGCCGCCGACGCCTCGGGCCAGCTCGACCAGCTTTCCGTCGGCCAGATCGGCCCGGTACAGACGGCCCGCCGAGAAATCGACTAGCAGCAGCCGGCCGTTTCCGTCGAACAACAGCCCGTTGGGAGCTTTGAGTTGCGGAGCCGTCTTCTGGCTGACGACAACCGTGATTTCCTTCGTCGACGGCTTGATGCAAAAGACAGCGCCGTCGGAGACGAACTTGCCGCAATCGGAAACATAGAGATCGCCCTGCGGACTGGCTTCGATGTCGTTCAAGAAGAGCGGCTTGACCGGAAATGCGTCGGCGGCCGCGAACACCGTCGCCGTTCCCGTCGCATCGACCTTCCACACGCGCGTCTTATCGGCGACATAGAAATCAGGGCCAACTGCGACGATGCCCTTGGGATCATCGAGTCCCTTGGCGAAGATCTTGGCTTTTCCGTTTTCGATGACCGCGAGCGAGCCGTCGCCGTCGACGCCCGATTTGCCGATTTGGGAGACGTAGAGACGTCCGTCCTGACCGCGTGCGACCGACTCGGGGCTCGCGACTCCGTCGGCAATCACTTGTTGATCGGCGACAGACAGATTCGACGCCAGCGCCAGGCAGAGCGAAAGACTCACGAGGAAAGGCGCGGTGACCCGACGCAAGTTCGAACGCGACGGCGAGAGATTTCGGATCTCGAGAGTTCGCATGGTGAGATTCCCGGGAGAAGCGCTCGGACGGGACCAAGCGGAGCGGCACGCTCCGCGGTTCGATGAGCACACGTTATATCCGCTGAGATAATGCCATGCTAGCGGCCGGGGCGCGCGATAACCGACTTGAAACGATGGGCGCAGACCAGCAAAGAAGCACCCGTCAGTTGACGCTGACGGCTCGCCGCTAGGGGGACGCTATTCGTAGCGCAGGGCTTCGATCGGGTCGAGGCGAGACGCCTTCCAGGCGGGATAGTAGCCGAAGACGATGCCGACGCTGGCGGAGACGAAAACGGCGGCGATGACCGCCGGGACCGAGGTCTCCGTCGGCCAGTGCAAAATTCGCTGCACCATGATCGAGCAGGTGCGGCCCATCATGATGCCGATCGCTCCACCGATCAGGCACAGCACGACGGCTTCGACGAGGAA
>DASRXU010000393.1:0-12616 GCA_035687365.1 Planctomycetaceae bacterium
TTGATGCGGCCGGAACCTTGCCCCGTGAGCTGGCCGACGTTGATCGTCGTCGCCGAGACGGCCAACTCGGTCGCGCGGTATTCGTAGTACCCCTTGTTGTTGTAGAGCGGCAGCCCGATGGTCCCCGTGTAGCCCTGATAAAGGGTCAGGCTCTGCAGCGTGACCGCGGTTTGCGTCAGGTTGTAGAGGCAGGCGACGTTGCCCGAATTGAAGACGACGTCGTCGCCGCTCGCGGGAACCGAGTTCGTTGACCAGTTGGCCGCGTTGTCCCAAAAGTTCGGGCCGGTGCAGGAAACCGTCACGCTGGCGGTGAAGGTCGCGCTTCCCGAAGTCGTGACCGACGTTGTGGCCGTGAACGGCACGCCGGCCGTCACGCCGGTGAGCGTGATGGTGTTCCCCGTGCTCTGCGGTACAAATTCCTTGAACTCGGCATAAGTCGAGTTGGCAAGGGCCGTCGCCAGGCCGTTACAAACGTCGGCCACCGTGCCTGTCGCGGTCTGATAAGAGACCAGCTTGTTGTTGACGGTGACTTTGAACGTATCGTTCGCGCTGGGGCTTGCCGGCGTGAGCGTCGTCACCTGCATCACGGATGCCGCGTTGCCGGACCAGATCTTGGTTGTCATGAGTTATCCCACCTAAGAACTTGTTCGAAAGAGACAGGCTGCGAAGCGGCTGCGTCTCTGTTTGACTTTTTGTTTTCGTGCCGGGGTGGCTGGGGTCGAGCCGAAGGGCGAGCCCCCAGTTCGATCTGGGCCGCTGGGGGCGGCGAGGACGCCGACCCCAGGCACACGGTCGGTCGCGATTAGCCGGCGCTGGGCAGTCCGATGAGTCCGCCGCTGTCCTCGAAGGAGTAGGACCAGCTCACCGGGAAATCGAATCTTCCGTAGCGCTGCGGCGAACTTTCGCTGATTTGCCGTTCCTGAAAGATCTCAGCCTCGGGCCAGATCGGCGGAGGAACCGGAGGCGTGCCATACAAGCCGATCGCCGAGCCCGATTGCACCACTTTGTACGTGCTCTGCTGGGAAGTCTGTTGCCGAATCCACGGGCCCTGCGCGACGGGAATCCAAACCCGGATCGGCCCGCCCGTCCCTTGGAACTTCAGCGACTCTTCGAACTTGAGAATCACATTCGCGCCGGTGAGCGCGGTTTCCCCTTCGACGGCGAACGTATAGCTGCGGCCGACCGACGGTTGATACTCGGCGGTGCCGAGCGTCTCGGGAAAGCTGGGAGCCTGCACGACGTGCGTGCCGCCGTTGCAATTGGCACTCAACAGCGCATGAGCTGTGGGCGTTACGCCGTCATCGAGATAGAGCACCAGGTCGTTGCCGTCGACGGAGTAGGCACTCGTCAACTGCCCAATAGCATTGGTGATGGCCGCCTGCGTCGAACGATTCAACAAGAGCCCTTGGCAGTCCCAACGTTCTTTGTAGGCATAGTAAACACCGGCCTGCGAACGCAGCGGCTCCCGCGTGATCCGCAGGCTGACTTCGTTCTGAGAGTGCTCGTAAGAGCCGTATTTGATGATCATGGAATTTGATCTATCGGCGGTGGTAGATTGGCGGTTGCCTCGAAGTTCAACTCAGGAGCGGCGCGATGCCCGAAATGAAATGCCCAAACTGCTCGCAGCATCTCAGCGTGCCCGATGGCGCTATCGGGAAAAGGGTAAAGTGCTCGGCTTGTCAGCATTCGTTCGTTGCAGAGATCTCGCAAGCCGCGCTACCGGACGAAGTCGTGGAACTCCCACCCGACCCTGAAATGTCGCCTCTCAGTTTCAACATGCGGCAGTCTGCAAAATCGAGCAGCGGATTGCGGCAGATCGCCGCTGTGGTTGTTGCGGGCGTCGGAGCCCTGACGTCGGCAATCGGGCTTTTCTCCCTGGTTGTGGCGCTCGGGCTCGAGATCACGGTTGACGCCTCCTACAACGAACGGGGACGGCTGAACGAGAAGCGCGTCTATAACGACGGGTTGATGCACAAGCGCGAAATTGAAGTCCTTGTCTCGGGCACTGCGATTCTCTCCGGTGTCATGATGATCGGGTTTGCTTCGTTGCACCCACCGTTCAGACGGCTGGGCGTTTGACCGTCGGTGCCTGACGCAATTCGCGTCCTAACTCACCTGCAAACTCGCCTCGATTGCCGCCGGAGCCCGAACGATGATCGCAGTAGCTTGCCCCAACTGTTCCAAGCGTCTCAAGGCGCCCGCAGCAGCCATCGGCAAAAAGGCGAAATGTACGAGCTGTGGACAGAGTTTCGTGTTGACCGCGCCTCCCCCTTTGCCGACCGAGGAGCCGGCTGAGATTGTGCTCAAGCCGGTCGACGTTCCCAGGGCAATACGTTTGCCTACTTGGGCGATCGTGTCGCTCTCGTGCGGCGCCGCCGCTGTCGTGCTGCTAGCCGGAGCGGCAGTGATCACACAGCGATACATCGCCACACCTTCGAAAGCGTCAGTTGCCGACTCCGCTGTGGTTTCTGACTCGGAGCCTTCGCAGAAGGCACGCGCCGCCGCGACAAGCTCTCCGGCACCCCAGGCCGTAATTCCCGGATCTGCGGCTCCCGCGGCGGCGGTCCCGCAGACTCTCGAAGCGGAGTTCCAGAACTTTGCCCAGATGCCGCCCGAAAAGGCTCTCCAAGTGTACTTCCAGGCCCTTACGCAAGAGTGGAACATGGAGTCAGAACGCCAGCCGTTACACGAGAAAGCACGGCAGGCGTACAACGACGAATGGGAGAACGCTTTCACGAGCCGAGTTCCAAAGGATCTTGAGGATGCCTTGAAGAGGATGAGGGGCCACTCAGTAAGGCATAAGAGGGTGTTGGAAATCGCAAAGATGCAGGGGCCTGAACGTGCCGCGGCGGTGGCGAAAGACTCAGCCGAGGAGCAGCGGATCTGGAAACTACGCAAGCAGTTTAGGGACGAGATCAAGCAGGGGAAAATCCTGGGATTCGTCAACTTCGTTCGAACGGACCAGGAAACCGGGCAACCTTTGAAGACGCTTGATACGAAGTTGCAAGAGTTGCGGACGAAGGTCGACAAGTGTGAGGCAAATCTTTTCCCCCGGTTGACCCGCGAACAGCTTGTCGAGGCCCGCAAATTCGTGGACGTGGGTGTGCGTGCTGATGAAGACCGTCTCGCGGAATTGAAGAAAACGCTCGAGCAGGTCGCGTCTGCAGCCGACAAGAAAGAGGTCGAATCCAGGACGCCCCCAGAACTCGAAGCCGCCCTTCGAAGACAGAACGACCTTGCTGTCCGGCTGAAGAGGGTGGCAGAAATCTTGGAGTTGCCTTCGTCTCGCGAGCAGGAAGCTGCCCGCCAGAAGGATGCGGACGAAGACCGGCGGCTGCATGAAATCTCTTCCGTCATCGATGAGGAATCAAAGTGGATGGGTGCGCCGCTGGCGTTCGTACTTGAGGTAAACGCTACAGATATTCAAGAAAAATGCGATCAGCAGGAGAAGAAATGTGCGAGGCTTCGCGCGCGATCACAAAAGCTTGAGGAATCTTTGAACGTTGCCCTCAGGAGCGACTCGACCAGCCCTGCACGGCCGCAAGTGGCACTCGAAGCGGAGCTGCAGCAATTTGCGAACCTGCCCGTCGACAAGGCGATGAAAGCGTACTGGAAGGGGCTCATCGAAGTATGGGACGCGGAATCAGAATACGATCGGCTTCGGCTCGAAGCCGACCAGGCATTCAAGCGCCAATGCGAGGACGAATTCAAAAAGAGGGTTCCAGCGGATCTTGCGGATGCTTTCAAGAGGATGACTGACCGCGCAGCAAGGCACGCAAGGTTATTGACGATTTGGAAGATGCAAGAGCCCGAGCGTGCCGCCGCGGAAGCCAAAGACGCTGCCGAGGAAGAGCGGGTCTGGAAGCTGCGACAGCAATTTGACGATGAACAAAAGCAAGGCAAGATTCCGGAACTTATCAAGAATGAGGCGTCGCAACGACTCAAGGCCGAAGACTCCAAAATCCAGGCGCTGCGGGCCAGGGCTGGCAAGTTCGAAGCCAACCTGTTTCCCCGGATGAGCCGCGACCAGGTTGTAACGATGCGCCAATTCGTCAACCCGAACACTCGGCTCGAAGAGGACAAGCTGGCAGAGCTAAAAAAGACATTGAACGCAACTGCGATGGAGTCGTCTCTGAAAGAGGTCGAGTCGAGAATGCGCCCGGAATTGGAGGCCGCCTTTCGGCGAGCGAGCGATGATACCCTTAGCGGCCGACGACTCGAAACGGGGATGATGAATCGTGCCGACGGCGATGCTGCACAGCGTAAGGACGCAGAGGACGATGGCAAACTCCGGGACCTCGCGATCGCCATAGCGAAGGAAACGAAGCTGCACGGTCTACTAATGACGACGAAAGCAGACATAGATGCCACCGACCTACCGAACAGAATTGCGTGGCAAGAGGAAAAGTGCGCCAGCCGTCGTGCCACGTCCATGAAGCTTGAGGATCTGTTAAATGCCAAAGATGGTAGGTAGATATTCAGTCATGTAGTTATGAGTTTTGTGTCTCTTTCGCCCTTTGTGCATTCCGACTCGCTTCTGCCGCTTGTCGTTTTGCGCCGTTCACCACAGCGTCTGCGATTTCTTTCAGGGCTTTGGCGAAGTCAGCATTGGCGGTCTGAATCGCTGCCTTGACCATTTCAACAGCACTCGCAGTCTGGTGCGGCTTTTCTCCGGGACGCAGGGCGTAGGGGTTGGAATACCCCTCCTTGTCCGATTTAGTCGTTTCGACTTTCTCGTGCGCGGCGGCTGCCGTGTCAGATGTATGCGCGAAATCCTGGAGGACCTTCATGTAGTCGTGTAGGGTCTTCTTCGCGTCCTTCTGGGCCTGGGCAAGCTCGCGTGTCGACTCGGCCAGGTGCTGCTGCGCGTTATCCAAGGCTTCTTCGCCACCGGCAGCCTTTCGCCACTTCACAAACTCCGGGTCCAGATCCTCGGCCATTCGATCGTTGACCTTGTGCTGAATCGCGCCGCTTGTCAGGCCGTGTTCTTGCAGGAAGATCGCGTCTTTCCGATCAATTCTCTGACCGTGGGCAAGCTTCTTGAAGATCCCAGTTGCCGCTTGTTGATCGCCCTTCGACAGCATCGACATGCGGGCTTTGTCGGACAGTTCGCGTTCCTTCTCGGCTTTGGCCTGTTCTTGGGCGGCGGCCTTTTGGTGTTCAGCGGCCCGCACTTGCTGCTCCATCACGGCCAATTGGTTCCCCAGCTCGATTGTCCGCTCGCGCGTCATGGTTCGCATCTCGTTGGCGAGCTTGAGCGATTTCTCCTCCTGCAACAGCTGTTCTTGCAGGCTAACCGTGGTCGCAATGATTCCCCCTTCACCCTCTTTCTGGGGGTTGGCAACGCCCCCTTGATTTTGTCGCAGTTTGGTGTTGTGCTCTCTTGTTCTCTGAGCGGTGTCGGCCGCCTCAGCCTGTTCCTTTTGCTTTTGGAGCAGTTTTTGGGCGTAAGTATCTTGCGCGAACGTCCGGTCGTCTCGGGCAAAATTCTGGTCTCGCTCATGAAGTTCGCTTGCGCTCCCAACGTTGTTCGGGTCAACTGCATTGATCCGCTGCGCATAGCGCGCCCCCATGGGCACCATCTCGGCCGCTTCATGTTGGAACTTTTGTGACTCCTCAATCCGGTCCTTCGCCTCATAGACAGACCGGACGTTCTGCTCATTGCGCTGGATTTGCTCAAGTTGTTTCTGGTGCGCTTCCTGCGTCTCGGCGATCTTCTTTTCGATTTCGGCACTGCGTTTCGTGGATTCATTCCACTCCATTACGGTGCCCGAGAGAGTGTCAAAGTTGCCCCCCAGGAATCCGACCTTATTCAGAAGCAGCTTGAAGCCATCGTGCAGAGCGACACCGCCGGCCACGGCCACCGCGCCAATCCCCGCGACTTGGGCCGCTCCCGCAATTGTTCCCCAGCCTCCCACTCCCGCCACGGCGGCATTTCCAAGGTTGGCCGCCATTCCCTTAAAGCCGACTTCGGCGATCGGCTTACCGGCCGTAGCGACGTCCTTCAGGCGGTTGAAGACTTCGACACCAGCCTTGATGCTCTCTTTGGCATCTGTTGCCCCCGCGAAGCCTTCGACCACGCGCTTCACGGCGTCATTGTCGGCTGACTTGGCTTCCTTAAAGTGGTCATGGGCGCTCTTGCCTTTCTCCAAGGCCGTGCCAAGCTTCTCGAAGATCGATTCCTTTTTCTCGTCCTTCTTCTCCTCGGGTTTCTTTTCGCTCGTTGGTTCCGGTGCGTGACTGGTTTCTTTCGGAGTGGCCGCGGTTTTCGCCGGTTCGGTTTCCGGGTGCGCCGGTATCTCCTTGCCCGCTGGTGCTTTCTCAGCGGACGCAGATGCTGACCCGAGTTTCGCCTCTTGCTCCGCTTTCTCGCGCTGTTCGGCGGCTTTCTCCAGCGACTTGGTGATTGCCTCGCCCATGTCCTTGGCCCAGCCGTGGGCCTTTTTGACGAGCGCTTCGCCGAGGTGCTCTGCTTCTTGGATGGCCTTGCGCGCAGCGTCTTTAACCTGCTCGCTCAATTGCTTGAGCACAGCCGAGTTGCCGCTATCAGCGCGCAGCTTCAGAGTGATCTCCATCACCTTGGCGCGATCTGGAGGGCCGGACGCCGCGCCAGCCAGAATTGCATCAAGCTGGCCCATCCCTGCATGCGTCGAATGCGTTTTGCCCCTCGCCATTCAAATCGTCCTCGTCAGCACGGTCTCGAGCAGGCTTTCCAGGTGCTCGTGCCGGGCTTGTTCGATGTACTCTTCAACTTCGCGAATCAGGCCGGCGTGGTATTTCACGATCGCGTCGTCCGGGAACTGGCCCGTTGCTTTGCATTGCAGGTAGTGCGCGTAGGCTTTTTGGTTTTGCCGGGTGAGGGCTCTTGGATTTTCAGGCGTCCCTTTTGGGCAGCCGTTTTCCTTTTGTCGGCAAGGCGGGACCGAGACGATGCCTTTGGGCGGCCGACGCAGTGGTTTGCCGTCCTGCGTTGTGTCGATGGCGCCGGTCTTCTCGTTGTAGAGCCACTCGTGACACTTCTGGCAGTCTCGACGCGCGACCTGGGGATATCGCTTCAGCAGCAACACCCCGCTCACAAGTTTGGGGCGCCCGCCTCCGGCGATTGCGAGTCATCGGTCGACTCGTGCAACGACTGCGGGTCGGATGCCTCATACTGAAACACGATCGCCTACAGTCGGTCATAAAGCTTCACCGGCAGCTTTCGCAGGGTCGCCCCGTCGTGCGGCACCGATTCGCCCTTGGCATTCTTCAAGTCCCAGTTCTTGATCGCCTTGGCGAGAAAGGCGGCCACTCGCTCGACCTTTTTGTCCGCCTGCAAATTGTCGAAGCCGTTCCCATAAACGGCGGCCCGATCGCCGGCCGTCGCCGCGCGATACGTGAACGACACGGCGGCATGCAGGCCGGGCGCCTCTTTTACGTAGCCCGCCACGGTGTATCCGTCGTCGATGAAACCTACGGTCATTTTTGTTTCCTTGTGCGTCATTTGAGGAAGGAAGGAGTCCAGAGTCCAAGGTCCAAGGTCGCGGGCCGAGGAGTCCGCGGTCCAAGCTTCGCCTTCTGACATTGGACTTTGGACTTTGGACTTTGGACCTTGGACTCAGACGACGCTTAGCCATGGGCGTTCGTGACGCTCAGTTCCAGCGAGCTGCCGGTCTTCTTGGCCATAGCGTCGATTTCGAGGTGGATTTCGTCCCCCTTTTTGGTGACGTTCGGCGATTTGCCGGGCCACATCAGGTAAGGGGTCGTAAACGTGAGCACCGATTGCGTCGAGCTGATCGTCTCCTCGGCGTTCGAGAAGACGGCCGTCGCCGCGCCGAATGATTCGGCCGCGATGTTGTACAAGGCGGTCTCCGTGCTGGTGAACGCGGTCGTCATCTTGACCGTCACGTGCCGGTCGGCGGCAGGAATTTGCGAGCGGGTCAGTTCGTTCACGAACCGATCGGCGAGTAGGTTGTTGTCGATCGTCAGTTCCCAACTGAACGCGGAGTACGAGTTGCTGCCGTTGAGCGTGAAGGCCGCATCGGCATAAATGAAGGGCCGCTTGGTGTCGACGGTCATGCCGCTGGGGAAGGAGCCGGCGGCACCGACCGTTTCCGTCTCCGCCTCGATCGTGAGGGCACACTTGAGCATCGGGTCGCTGGGCGAGCCGGTGAAAGTCGCCTTGCTGATGTAGCAGGGGCCGTACGTGAAGACTTTGGCCACGCGGTCGATCATCAAGTAAAAGCTCGGCAACGTTTCGGTGAGCGCGTAGACCGACGACGTCGGCCCGGTGCCGAGGATGTAGGCCAAGAGCGTGTCCATGCTCGAAATGTCGCACAGCAAGTTGACGGTGCCGCCGACCTTGTAGGGCATCGTGCGGACGCGCTCCTGAGAGTAGGAGCGAGTTCCGCGAATGCCCGAGCTGTCGGTGAACGCGCGCTGGGCCGTGATCGATTCGCTGATGAACTCCAGCCACAGCGACGAACTGGAAAAGCTCGAGGTGGCAGAGAGCGCCATCTGACTGGCAAAGCCGATAGAAGCCGTCATTCGTTCTGTCCCTTTTTGTGCCGGCGCGACGGCGGGGCCGATGCCGGGCGAAAGCCGGCGGCTGCGTCGATCTGCCGATGTGCTTGCGTGAACCTAGACGTGGACTGAGGTGGAGCCGAGGTTGTGGATGATCTGATTGCGCAATTGCGCGGCGGCCCGCGCTGCGTGGGAAGTGTGGACGTGGCCGATAAGTTGTGCGGAATTCTGCGTGCGGCCGCTGACGGAATTGTTGCCCGAGCCGTGGAAGCCTTGGGCAATCGTGTGCATGAAGTTGCCGACGCCAGGCTGGAACGGGGAAGGGCGCGAGTTGCCGGACCCGGGCTCACTCGAGCTTGGCTCGGCTGAACTCGGTGCGGACGAACCCAGTGCGGAGGTCTGCCCATCGGTGTCTTGAATCGCCGAGACCAGCTCGCCCAGCCAGGTGCCGAATTGTGCGACGGGGATCGGAGCACTCGTCACGCGTGCGGTTCCTCTCTTAAGGAGCCGCGCACGCAGTAAGCGGTGTCTTTGTCTTCCTTTTCTTTGTTTATTGTTTCGTTTGTCTCTGCCTCTCCTCGAAATTCGCTCGGGTTCAAAGGCGGACCGCTTACTTCGTGCGCGGCTCTTTCAGACGCTTTCACCGCCAGCTCGGCTGCGCTGGCGAGCGCTGTTTCGATCGGTTCGCCGGCGTCGGTCGGATTCCGCGACTCGTCAAACTCGCGATGCACACGTCCGAGAAGTTTTGTCTCAGGCGGCAGGCCGAACGCCTCCTTGTATGCGGCGACATTGGCCGTCACGTCGTCGGTCGGGTAGTGCCGCCGGCCGCATTGGGCGTAGATCAACATCTTCGGTTCGGACATATTTCTCCTGCGGCCTAACCGCCTGTTTGCTGGATAACTGTGACGCGGCTAGGCCGCACAATGAGGCCTCGCCTCACCCCTGGGTTCTGACTTCGCGACACGTTGCTTGGATCAGGTGCATCGAGAGAAAGAGGTTCGCGTACCACGCCGACGGGTCGACGGTCATCAGCGGCTTGACGAATGTCTTAACGCTTTCGGTCGTCAGGGGGCCGAGCTGCTTCATGTGAAACAGCCGCCGGATGTTTTGCCGCCAGTTGAGTTCTTGTTCGTAGTTGGCCGACTGGTCCTGGTTGTCGTTGTTGACCAGTGCGACGAGCACGTTGTAGGTGATGTCATCGCGATCGTTGACGCCCGTCCCCAAGTCCTCTTCGCCCGACGGTGCGATGATCACGCAGGGCAACGATTGATTCCGGTCCGTCGGCACTTTTTGAATCACGACGTTGGAAGTCGCAAGGCCGACGAGCGTGCCGTTGGTGATCGCTCCTTGAATGGCGGACTGGATATCGAGCATCACTCGGTACAAGACGGCGTCGGCCATGAGCTTTCGATTCGAAGGATTGGATTGGCTGGGGGCGAGTCGAGCGAGCGCCCCCGAGCGGCTTGGCGTCGGGCGATGTCGCGTCTAACTGCTGCCGGTCGTCCGCCCGGTCGCGGTGAACCAGCCGCTGAACAAATCGTTGTAGTTGCTGAACGAGACGACGATGTAATATTCGCTTCCCATCGTCAGGTTGGCCGTGCCCGGGATCAGGCCGCGGTAGTCGCCGTTCGCGCCGGTGTAGGGCATCGCGATGTTCGTCAGTCCCGAGATGGCCGAAATTCCGTTGTCGTAGTAGACGGTGAACGAGGGCAGGGCGTTGGTAACCGGCGCCCCGGTGGCGGCGAGCCGATACCCTTGCAGATAAACGTCGTTGTCGTTGCCTACGTAAAGCTGGGCAGCCATGTCGCTGGTGCCACCTGTCTGCGCGGGCTAGCCGCTTCAACTTTGTTACCGGCTCCCGTGCAACTAGCCTGCACACAGAGCCGCTGACCTCACCCCCACACAGAGCCGCCGGCGACGTACGACGCAGAGTCGCCGGCGACCTACACACAGAGTCGCGGTCTCATTGCACCGTCAGTGTTCCCTGCCGCGTCGGCACGGCCGTGAATTTGATTGCACTGCGCGTCGGGCGAACCGTCAAAAATCCGATCTTCGCCCCGAGAAACACCGGCCCCGCGTAGGCCACCGTCAACGTTCTTCCGTGGGCCGCGATGCGGTTCGCGTGCGTCGCGTTGTGCAGGTGCTGCGCGAAGAGATTCGCGTGCGCGCGAACGGCATTCGTTCTGGTCGTCGCAACTCGGCGGCTGGGCACCTCGACAAACGCGTGAGCCCCAACCGGGTTCATCGTGACCTGGTTGATACTGGCGGCGGACGACGGTGCGAACACTGAAGCAGTGGCCGGCACTGCGGCGACGGTCGACGGTTTCTCCGTGCGAACCGGCAACACGTGAGCCGTGGCCGCCACGGGGCTGACGGCCAGCTGAGTCGGCGACCCGATCGAAATAAAGAACTGCAGCATGACTCATTTGTTTTGGTGCGGGCAAGCCGCGTGTGCGGTGTAGACCCAGTCGAACAGCCAGCGGCAGTGCGGAAGCAGGCCTCTTCGACAAGGCTCGCAAGAATCCGCAATGGGTCGTAGGGCACTCGCCCTACCCATTCTGTACGTAGGCAATCCCGCTTGAGTTCCACACAATCGAAAAGTCGGTCCCGTCGTGCGTCACCGGCGACGTGAACTCGACCCACAAGAGCGGCACCGAGTCGGAATCGCTGGTCCCGAACTTGAAGATCAGCGCGCCTTGGGACGCACGCGATCCGGCGCCCAGCGACGAAAACGTCACGTCGTCGGCATCGAACACACCTTCGGTGTCGGTGTCGTCCTGGTTGGCGGCCAGGCTTGTCAGCGTCTTGCGCGAGTAGTTGACGCCGTCACATTCATCGAGCGTCAGCGCGCTTACCGTGGCCGCATTGAACACGGTGTCGGCCGTCGTGTTCGTCATGCAGAGGGCGACCTTGATCGTCGCACCGCTGACCATGTACGAATTAATGAGCTGCGTCAGGGCCTTGTCGAACCAGTGACTGGCCATGTCTTAGATGTCTCCGATGCGTTAGGCCGGGGAGGTTCCAGGCTCGAGGCCTGAAGTCCAAAGTCCAAAGTCCAAGGTCAGGAAGAGGAGGTCTCTGGTCCGCCGTCTTCGACTTTGGACCTTGGACCTTGGACTATTCCGAATCACGTTCCGTTGGCCGCGCGGCCGATGATGAGGAATGAATCGGTGTTGGCTGGGGCGGCAGGAAACGGCGCGTCGCTCGAGCCGGTGCCGCCGGTGAAGGAAAACGTCTTGGTCGTCGAGCCCGTGTATCCGGAGATCGCCCGGCCGATGCCTTGGTTGGCTCCGCTGGTGAAGACGAGAAACGCTCGGTTGTAGTCGCCCACGGTCGTGCTCAACCCCGAGCTGCCCACGAAACCGCCCGTCGTCGGACTCGAGTCGTTAACCGAGCCGATGACGTACGACAGACCCAAGGCGACCAAATGCGCGGGACACGACGTATCGCCGCCGATCGCCACCGCGTCGGCCTTGATATTGCCGGCCCCGGTTAGCGCGGAGGGCAGCCGCCCAGGAATCGTCGTTCCCGTGTCAGTCTTAATGCTGGCAACATCCGCCGAGACCGATGCCCCGGCCGGGGCGCCCAAGCGAGCGTAAGCGTCGCCTGTCTGCACCGTGTTACCCGAGTAGGTCGTGAGCGTGTCGACCAGGGCGACCTCGGACACCTTGCCGCTGCTCGTAGTAATTGCCCCGCCGCTCACAATCGCCGTGGCAGCGATGTCGTTGAGGCCCGTGATGTTCGTCGTCTTGGCGAGGGTCAGGGGCGTCGTGGTCGCGTTCAAATCCTTGCCGGTGCCGCTATGCGTAAACGTGACACCGTTCCCGTTGCTCGATGCCGCCGTCGCCGTAAAGCCGTCGCCGATACTTCCGCCGCCGCTGGTTGCCGCAATGCCATGACCACCGGTGCCACCGCCGTTGAACTGGGCGCCACAGCCGTTTCCGGTCCCGGTCACACTGAACCCAGCGCCATTGGTCGAGTTCGCCAGGCAATGAAGCGCGTCCCCCGTCGCCCCGGAGCCGGACTGGAGGTTCAGCCCGTGGCCCGTTCCGCCGCCGGTTGCTCGGATGCCGTCCGAAGACGTTGAGCCACCCGTCGCATTGATGCCGTGCTT
>DASRXU010000394.1:0-6626 GCA_035687365.1 Planctomycetaceae bacterium
CTCCGCACGGCGCATCGCCGTCGAGAACGACGCGCAGGCGCTCGTGATCCTGGCCGAGGTCCCCTTCGATTTTGCAGCGATCAAGCAATACCTCCGCAAAGTGCGTCTGATCGTCGCCACTGACAAGCCCGACGTGCAGAAGGCGGCCAAGGAAGACGAGATCGATCTCGTCCCGTTGTTGCACGAGCCTCAAACACGACAATTGCAACTCAGCCAGGCGTTGCTCGAGGCCATCGCGGACGACCTGCTGCAGCCGGGGGATCGCATCGTCGCGATTTATCCGGTGTATGAACGATCGGTGATTGACTCGATCAGTCTTGTCAGCCTCTCAGAGCATCTCGCTAAGCTGACTGCCCGAGATTTGCGAAGGCTCGAAACAACGGTTCCGCTCGAGACACTGCGGTTAGTCGTCGACCTGGCCGTCGAAATTGGGCGCGACGGGCGAGAAGGTAAGCCGGTCGGCACGCTGTTCGTCGTCGGCAACCATCGCAAGGTGATGCAGATGTCGCACGAGCAAGTGCACGACCCGTTTCGCGGCTACAACAAGAAGGAGCGGATGATCCGCAATCCGCGCGTTCGCGAAAGTATCAAAGAAATCGCGCAACTCGATGGCGCCTTTGTCATCTCGTCGGACGGAATCGTCTGCGGCGCGGGTCGCAACATCGACGCGCCGGCGGAAGGGCTCACGCTCTCGAAGGGGCTCGGCTCGCGCCACTGGGCGGCCGCCGCCATTTCCAAGGCCGCCCATTGCATCGCAATCGCCGTCTCGGAATCGACCGGGACCGTGCGGATCTTTCAAAACGGTCATGTCGTGCTGCGAATCGAGCCGATGGACCGCGCGATGAAGTGGTACGACGTCGAGACCGAACCCCCCGTAGCCGCCGACTAGCCAGGGGCAATGCCCCTGGACCCGGTTGCGGTTCGCGCGGGTTCGCAGGCGTCGCTTTCTGCCGCACTGCTCGTCTTCATTCTCGTCGCGCCGAAACACGCTTGTGAATCGGCCGAACTGGACAGGTGGGTAGTCGTCGCAGATCGCATTTTTACCTCGAAAGCTGCGGTCCAAACGCCGTATTGACTGACGGGCGATTCCTTGTCGGCGCGCGCGCCATCGGATATCCTTGCGCCGGACATGCAGTCAGCGCAAAATGCGGAGGGTGACACGACTACCGACTGGAACGTGGCACCTGCGATCCCCCTTGGAACGCCTCTTCCGGGCACGGCTCTTTCGCAACAATCGGACGGGCCGATGGGCTCCGGTCGCGCTATCCCGCCAGCTTCCCCACCCGAGTGAGCACCTTCGATGAAGCCACGGTTTCTCCTGAGCACACTGTCAACGCTGGCCAGCCTGGTCGCTGCGACTTTCTTGGCAGGGTCTTCGGCGCTGGCCCAAAACGGCACGGCCTCCAAGCCGGGCGGCGACGCCTGGTACGCCGACCCGATGGATTGGCCCAACTGGCGCGGCCCCGAGCTGAATGGCGTCTCTCGCGAAAAAGATCTCGTCGCCAAGTGGTCGCCCAAAGGTGAGAACATCATCTGGAAGCGAAACGACTTGGGCGGACGCTCAACGCCCATCTGTATGCGCGGGAAACTCTACACGATTCTGCGTGCGAACCCTGATAGCGATATCGAAGGCGAAAAGGTCGTCTGTGTCGACACGGCGACCGGCAAAACACTTTGGGAAAACGTCTTCAATGTCTTCTTGTCTGACGTCCCTTCGCCGCGCGTCGGTTGGTCGAGCGTCGTCGGCGACCCGGAGACCGGCAATGTCTTCGCGCTCGGCGTATGCGGCTACTTTCAATGCATTAGGGGTGAGACCACGACGGTCGAACGCGACGGCAAGAAGGTCAAGCTGAACGCGGGCGAGACGATCTGGTCGCACTCGCTCGCCGAAGAGCACGGCATCATCAGCGCGTTCGGCGGCCGTGCGGCGTTCCCAGTCATCGCCGGCAACCTGGTTTACATCAGCTCGGTCTTTGTCGACTGGGGTGAGAAGGGAGCGCCTTCGCAACGCATCCTCGCGTTCGACAAGCGGAACGGTCAGGTGGTCTGGTACGGCGACACTAAGCCCCGCCCCGAAGACGTTTCTTACAGTATGCCGGTGCCCACCGTCATCAACGGCCAGGCGATGCTCGTCCTGGCGTCGGGCGACGGAAGCATCTACGGATTGCAGCCCCGCACCGGCAAGCAGTTGTGGGCCTATAACGCTTCGCCCCGCGGAATTCAGGCCACGCCGCTGGTGATTGGCAGCGATGTCTTCATCGGGCAAGCCGAAGAAAATCGCGACGATAGCACGATGGGGGCCTTCTTCGGCATCGACGCCAGCAAGCGTGGCGACCTCACATCGTCCGGCGAACTCTGGCGCGACAAAGAGATCCCGGTTGACAAGGTTTCCGCGATTCCCGTCGACGGCAAGATCATGGTCGTTGACAACGGCGGCAACGGATTGATGTTCGACCCCAAGAACGGCAAGCTCTTCGGCCAGAAAAAGAAACTCGATACTTCCTGCGCCGCAAGTCCCATCTTGGCGGACGGCAAAATCTACGTCTGCACCCACAGCGGTGTCTGGCACACGCTCGAAGTCGGCAGCGAAGGACTCAAAGAGGTCTACAAGCAACGGCTCTCGAGGCCCGAACAGGGTGAGACAAACGCCTCACCGATTGTTTCGCACGGGCGAATTTATCAACAGTTGCCCGATTGCCTCTACTGCATCGGTCGCAAGGGGCAAGAACCGCAGGCCGACCCGCGTCCGGCGCCTCCGAAGGAAGCGGCAACCGATACGCAACCCACGCCCGATCAATTGCAGATCGTGCCGGCGGAATCCATCTTGCGGCCCGGCGACCAGCAAGAGTTCACAGCCCGTTTGTACAACGCACGCGGCCAGTATTTGCGGGACGCCAAGCCCGAAGAGGTCAAGTTCTCATTGACGGGTCCGGGGACCGTGGACGCCAAAGGCGAGTATGTCACCCCGTCGGATCCGAAACCCGCTGCCACGATTGTGAAAGCGGAAGTGGGCAGCCTCAAAGGGACCGCCCGCATTCGGATCGTGCCGGACCTCAATTGGAAGTTCGATTTTAACGACGGAAAGATCCCGGTGACTTGGATCGGAGCCCGGGCCCGCCACGTGCCGGCCGACTACGATTTGATCAAGTCGCTAGAGAAGAAAAGTCCGCTCGCGCGGCAGTTGTACATCTATTTGAACTCGGTCTTCGTCAACACCGGGAGGCCTTCGCTGAAGGTTGACAACAACACGCCTCAGCAGACCTGGACCGAAATGTTGCGATACCTCGACCTGATCGAGAAGGCGACCTCGCCCGAAAAGGCCAAGGCGGAGCTCGACCCTGCCCTGAAGATCCTCGCTGACGAAAAAGTGATCGCCAAGTGGGGCTGGCCCAACAAAAAGGGAATCGAGTTGACCGTCGAACGCGGCCCGCGAAAGATTACGGGCAACGGCGTGCTGCTCAAAATTACGACGATTCCGCGTGGAGCCCGCAGTCAGACCTGGTTCGGCCAGACAGACCTGCACGACTACACGATCCAGTCCGATGTCAGCGGTGCGATGCGAAACGGGCGTTTACCAGACATCGGTGTCATCGGCCAGCGCTATTCGATGGTGTTGATGGGAGACTCTCAGAAAGTCGAAATTCGCACCTGGCCGGCCCACGACTACCGCATGCGGAAAAGCGTTCCGTTCAAGTGGAAGCCCGAGATCTGGTACACGATGAAGTTCGATTCCGAAGATAAGGACGGCAAAGTCGTGCTCAAGGGCAAGGTCTGGCCGCGCGGCGAAAAGGAACCGGACCAATGGACGGTCGAAGTGACCGACCCCAGTCCACACCCAAATCTGACGGGAAGCCCCGGCATTTTCGGCGACTCGCAGATTACGGAAATCTTTTACGACAATATCTTGGTGACGAAAAACGCGAGGTAAGCGCGAGATGAAGACCTTCTCTGTCGCACGTGTCTGCCAGAGTTCTATAAAGCTCCGAAGCGGTGCTTCGACTGCGGGCGCCCTGCTTGCCGGTGCGGCTCTGGCCTGCTCGGCGATTTCTTCCGGCTGTGCCCAAGAAGGAACCGCCGCTCCGCCGGAGACGGTGCGAGCCGCTGTCTCGGCCGCTGCTCCCACTCGCGTCAGCGATCCGCAGTACGATCCGACCAAACTGGCTCTCGCTGAAATTGCCACTCGCAAGGTGAAACCACACGATTGGCCCATGTGGGGTGGCTGGACGGCGCGCAACAACACTCCCGAAGGCAAGAACATTCCCATCAAGTGGGACGCCGAAAAGAAAACGAACGTTAGGTGGACCGCCAAGCTCGGTTCGCAAACTTATGGCAACCCGGTAGTCGCGAATGGCAAGGTCTTTGTCGGCACCAACAACGGGGCCGGATACATCAAGCGCTATCCCCCCTCGGTCGATCTCGGATGTCTGTTGTGCTTCGACGAGAAGACGGGAAAGTTTCTCTGGCAAGCGTCGAGCCCCAAACTGCCGCAGGGCCGCGTAAACGACTGGCCGCAGCAGGGTGTCTGCAGCACGCCCTATTGCGAGGGCGACCGCCTGTGGTACGTCACCAATCGGGGCGAGGTCGTTTGTCTCGACGCGAATGGTTTTTATGACGGCAAGAACGACGGTCCTTATACGGCCGAGCCGAACGAGAACAAAGACGAAGCCGACGTGATCTGGCGCTATGACATGATGGCCCAGATGGGCGTGGCCCAGCACAACATGTGCAGTTGCTCGCTGTGTTGCGTCGGCGATGTGTTGTTCGTCTGCACGTCGAACGGCGTCGACTTCGACCATCTGAACATCCCCGCCCCGAACGCTCCCAGCTTCTTCGCGATGGACAAGAACACAGCCAAAGTGCTGTGGACCGACAAGTCGCCCGGCCTCAATATCCTGCACGGCCAATGGTCGTCGCCGACGTACGGCGTGTTCGACGGTCAGGCTCAGGTCATCTTCGGAGGTGGAGACGGCTGGCTCTACGGCTTCGATCCGGCCGGAGATGGCCAGGGACACGGCAAGGTGCTGTGGAAGTTCGATTGCAATCCGAAGGACTCCAAATACTCGATCGACGGCCGCTCCACGCGCAACCACATCATTGCCACGCCGGTCATCTATGACGGACTGGTCTACTGCGCCGTCGGCGAAGATCCCGAGCATGGCCCAGGCAATGGGCATTTGTGGTGTGTCGATCCGACCAAGCGAGGAGATGTGAGCCCCGAGCTGGCCGTCGACCACGATGGCAAGCCATTGCCCGAGCGGCGCATCCAGGCCATCAATGCGGCCGCCGGCGAAAAGGCCATTCCCAACCCGAACTCTGCCGCCGTCTGGCACTTTGCCAAGAAGGACTTCAACGGCGACAAGGAGATTCAGTTCGAGGAGGAGATGCACCGCACGATCGGCACTGCGGCAGTCAAGGACGGTTTGCTTTATATCGCTGACTTCAGCGGGCTGTTCCATTGTCTCGACGCCAAGACGGGTGAGCGCTATTGGGTCCACGACCAGTTCAGCGAATCCTGGGGATCGCCGGTCATCGTCGAAGGCAAGGTCTACATCGGAGACGGCGACGGAGACATCACCGTCTTCCAGGCGGGCAAGACCAAGAAGGTTCTGTCGGAGGTTAACGTGGGCAACGCGGTCCTCACGTCGCTCGTCGTGGCCAACGACACGTTGTACATCGCCAATCGGTCGACACTGTTTGCCATCAGCGAGGGCAAGTAAGCGGTCAGAAGGCCTCGGCACATTCCGGGATCGCTCTTGTGTGTGGGCATTCCGTGGTCGGGGCGGACATTATGAGGTCTGCGCTTCACCAATCCGGCTTTCAAGGTCTCGCGCGGGCCTGGCCGCTGACGATGCACCACGCATGGCAGAACAACTCTCGCCGAGCACGCGGACAGTCGAGGCCTCCCGCGGACCGCGGTTGGACCTTGTCCAGCCGTTCGATTACGACTCGCGGACGCGCGTGATTTTTGGTCAGGGAACTGTTGGCCGCCTGGGCGAGTTGACTCAGGAAATTGGCGGCCGGCGAGTTCTGCTCGTCACGGACAAGGGACTAACGCAAGCGGGCCACGCGCAGCCGGCCATCAAGTCGCTCGAGGCAGCCGGCTTGGCGGTCGCCGTCTTCGACGATGTGACGCCCAACCCCACGACGGACGACGTCGACCGTGCGCTCGAGGTGGCCCGCCGGGAGCAGATCGACTTTCTGGTCGGCTTAGGTGGTGGCAGCAGTCTCGACTGTGCCAAGGGCGTCAACTTCCTGTACACCAATGGCGGGCGGATGGAAGATTATTGCGGCACCGGACGCGCGAAGCTGCCGATGCTCCCGATGATTGCGGTCCCCACCACCGCCGGCACCGGTAGCGAGGCTCAATCGTTCGCGCTGATTGCCGACGCGAAGACGCATATGAAGATGGCCTGCGGCGACAAGAAGGCCGCCTGCCGCGTCGCGGTGCTCGATCCGGATCTGACCGTGAGCATGCCCGTTTCAGTGACAGCTGCCACGGGCATCGACGCCTTAAGTCACGCGCTCGAGACCTTTGTGTCCAAGCCTCGTAACGCGATCTCGAATCTATTCAGCCGCAACGCCTGGCGGCTGTTGTCGCAGGGCTTTCGCAGTGTGCTTCGCGAGCC
>DASRXU010000395.1:0-3637 GCA_035687365.1 Planctomycetaceae bacterium
CGGGCGAATATGCGGAACTGACGCTCAAACAACGCATTCTCAAGGCGACGCACGAAGTCGAACGCGGCCTGTTCTTCACCACGGCCATCATGGTCTGCGCGTTTCTGCCGTTGTTCACGATGCAGGGACCCGAAGGTCAGATCTTCGGGCCGATGGCCGACACCTATGCGTTCGCACTTGCCGGCGCCCTCTTGTTAGCGCTGACCGTCGCCCCCGTCCTCTGTCTATTGTGTTTCAAACATCTCGGACCCGCGCGCGACAATTTCCTCGTGCGGAGCGCGAAACGAAGCTATCTCCGCAATTTGAAGTTCTTCCTAGAACACCGCTTCCTCACCGTCGGCACGATGATCGCGCTCCTCGGGGGGACGATTGTGTTGCTGCCCCACTTGGGCCGGGAATTCATGCCCGCCCTCGAAGAGGGAAACATCTGGATCCGAGGGACTGCTCCGCTCAATACCTCGCTCGAGCGGCACACGCAGATTTCCAAAGAGGCCCGTTCGATCATCGCGACCTATCCGGAGGTCGAGTCGATCGTCAATCAACTTGGTCGTCCGGATGACGCGACGGACACCGACGGCTACTACAACAGCGAGTACTTTGTTCCGTTGCGTCCCGAGCGCGATTGGCCGCGGTTGATCAAGAATACGGGTTGGCGGTATTGGGTTTTCGGTCCGACCCGCGCGCGAACCAAAGAAGAGTTGGTCGCCGTGATGAATACGGAACTCGAGTCACGGCTACCCGGCATCTTTTGGAACTTCTCGCAGAACATTCGCGACAACGTGATGGAGGCGCTCTCCGGCATCAAAGGGGACAACTCGGTCAAAATTGTCGGGCCGGATCTGGATCGGCTCGAGGTCCTGGCCGCCAAGACAAAAGAGGCCCTACAACAAGTGCCCGGCATCGAAAACGTCGGGGTCTTTCACATCCGCGGGCAGTCGCATCTCGAATTTCGCGTCGACCCGCTGAAATGCCAGCGCTGGGGCGTGATTGCCTCCGACGTTAATAACGTGATTGCGAGCGCCCTCGGCGGGCAGGCCCTGTCGAGCATGGTCGAGGGCGAGAAGCGGTTCGACATTGCCGTCCGCTGGCCGAAACGTCTTCGCAGCAGCGAGACTTCCATCCTCGACATCCCCGTCGACATCCTCAACAACACTGTCATTCAACGACAGGGTCCCACGGCAGTGCCGTCAGCCACCGGCAGCGGCCAGGCGGCCCCTCCGACCACCGGCACGATTTACGACACCTCATCGAACAGTACTGCGCCCAAGCTGCGACTTCGCGATCTCGTCTCGCCCGCCGGCGAAGATGGCAGCACCGATCCCGACGGCTCGTACGAACGTCCGGGCGCCTCGATGATTTATCGCGAACGAGGCCGCCGATTGATCGCAATCAAATTCAGCGTGCGGGGCCGAGACCTAGCTGGCGCGGTCGCCGAAGCTCAGGCCGTCACCAAACCCATCATCGAAGCCCCGTACCGTGCCGAATGGAGCGGCGAATTCGAGGAAATGGAAGAAGCCGAACAACGCCTGTTGCTCATGGTTCCGATTTCGCTGGCACTGATCTTCATGCTGCTCTACGCCGCATTTCGCAATGTCCTCGACGCACTGATGGTCTTTTCGAACGTGCTGGCCCTCTCGTTGGGCGGAGTCTGGGCGCTCATGCTCACCGGAACGAACTTCAACATCTCCGCCGCCGTCGGTTTCATTTCAATTTTCGGCGTCGCGATCATGGACGGGCTGTTGCTGATTTCCTATTTCAATCGCCTGCGGACCGACGGCGTGCCGCTTGAAGACGCCATTCTGCAGGGCGCAGAAAAACGCGTCCGTCCCATGATGATGACGGCCCTCACGGCAATCTTCGGCCTCCTCCCGGCTGCACTTTCCACGAAGATCGGCTCCCAAACCCAGCGGCCGCTGGCCATCGTGGTCGTCGGCGGCATGATCGCGACATTGGTGTTAAATCGCTATCTGATGCCCGTCCTCTACAGCTTCTACGGCCACCGCGACCCGCCGGCTTCCGGGGGCTCGATGGCGCACTAGGTGGCACGGGAGTCCCACCCGACGACCAAGGTCGCAGCGGCCGCGAACTTCAACACTGCAATCGCCGATCCGTAAGCCAGGATCCTCGTCAGGTAAATCTTCTGCATGGCGGCCGTCATTCTAGCGGCGGATTGGGCAGAGTAGATTAAGGCGCCGTGTCGTTTTGCGCGAGCCGCCTGTCTTGATCGGAAACTACTCTCGATCCCCTTTATTTCCCCTTCAAGAAGTGGATTCGACAACTCATCCGTGACGATTGCTTCGCCTCCGAGCGGGCTCGCGGCGATCATCTCGCAGAAGTTAGGACGCCGATAGCCGGGAAGCGTCCGCTCGGGTACGTTGAGTTCATGCTATCGAATGTCGTCTTCGGCTCGTGGCCGAAGTTGTCGGCAAACCCCGGCGCCGCATGGCTCACAATCGCAGGGGATCTACTAGGAACTTGCGTCCGCAGGCGTTCCTTGTCCCCGCGTCGCCATGTTTTCGGGTCTGAGCGTCAGACGCTATGAAGGAGGACTCGCCATGCGCCTCGCAATCTGGTTGACCCTCGCCATCGCACTCTTGTCCCCCGTCGCTCTCTGTGCGCAAGACAAGGCGGTCCAGCAAAAACTCAGCTCCGCTGAGGTCGCGGCCGTCGCGAAAATCCAGGCCCTGGGAGGAGAAATCCAGCGGCAAAACGATCGAGAGGTACCCGATTCCCCTGCGACCACCAAGGGACAAAACGCCCCTGTTTTCCTTGTCGATTTGATCGGCAATGGCAAGGTCAACGACGATGACTTGCAGTGCCTGCAGGCCTTCCCGGAATTGGAGCAACTCTATCTGGGAGGAACCAAGATCGGCGATGCGGGGCTCAAACACCTCAAAGGACTGAAGCACCTCAAACGGCTCGGACTCATCGGCACCCGCGTCACGGACGCCGGCCTCAAAGAGCTCGAGGGTTTGCCAGAGCTCGATGACGTCCTCCTGGGCCACACAAAAATCACCGATGCGGGATTGCTCTCGCTTTGCAAGCTGAAGAACCTTCAGTCACTAGATCTCTCAAATACCAAGATCACGGGGGCAAGCCTCAAAGACACTGACGGTCTGCCGAAGCTCGCCGGCCTCGATCTGGACCGCACCAAATTCAACGACGCCGGCGCCGCCGAACTGGTGAAGTTCCCCAATCTGCAATACCTGTCGCTTCAATTGACCTCTGTTTCCGATCCCGGGGTCAAACATCTGGCGAAGCTGCAGCATCTGAAATCGCTCGACCTGAGCATGACGCGAATCACCGACGCCGGCTTGGAACCGCTCGGCCAACTCAAGAATCTCAAAACGCTGCTCGTCTGGGGGACGCAAGTCACCGACGACGGAAAGAAGCGGCTCGCGGCCCTCTTGCCGCACACCCGCTTCAAACAGCAGCAGCAGCTTGGGCAGCGCAATGACCCGGATTTTGACGTTTCCGTCGCCCACCCCGCCTTCACCACGAAGCAGCCCGCGGTGCTGTTCGACGAGGCTCACAAGAACTTTCACACGGCCGGCGGCCGCTACAAGGTCTTCGCCGACTTGATTACCAATGATGGCGTTCGCGTGACCCCGAATCGCGAACCCCTCACGCCAGAGCT
>DASRXU010000396.1:0-32187 GCA_035687365.1 Planctomycetaceae bacterium
CGCGGGTTCGCGTGATCGACATCTTGCGATCCGGAGGCACTCGTCCGCTGAACATCCATTGGCAGCCGGGGCAATCGGTGCGCCTCGAACTCATTGATCCCGCCGGCGCGTGGCGCGACGCAGCGCCCAGCATGCGTGTCACTCTGGGACTCGGGATGCCCTAAACACTTGCGGTCCCTGCGCGGCCCGGGAACGGAACCAATTGTTCCCGGGTCGCGCAATCTGTACGCTGCGCACCTTACGCTTGGTGAGGAACGTGAGCGCTCAGTGAACAAAGGACCTTCGATGCTCGGTGCTCCAGCACTAAGACTCCGCCTACAATTCTTTTGGGGAATTCTCTGCTATCCGTTGATGGTATTCTGCGCCTCCCACGTAGCGCACGCCGAACCTCCGAAAGATTGGGCCGGCGATTGGGAGCGAATGAAAGGCATCGTCCCGCGGGGATACGTCTGCTATCGCGCCAAACAACCGCCGACGATCGACGGACGTCTCGATGATCCCGCTTGGCAACAGGCTTCGTGGACTGAAGACTTCGTCGACATCGAGGGGGATCGCCGGCCGAAGCCACGCTTCCGCACGCGGGCCAAGCTGTTGTGGGACGACAACTATTTCTATATCGCCGCCGAGCTCGAAGAACCGCACGTCGGGGGGACGCTGACCAAGCACGATTCGATCATCTTCAACGACAACGATTTCGAACTCTTCATCGATCCCGACGGCGACAATCACGAGTACTACGAATTCGAGATGAACGCGCTCAACACCAGTTGGGATCTCTTCTTGACGCGGCCTTACAAAGACGACGGCCGGGCTGACAACGGCTGGGACATCGCCGGCCTGAAAACGGCTGTCCACGTCAACGGCACGCTGAACAATCCGTCCGATCGCGACACCGGCTGGACGGTCGAAATCGCCATCCCCTGGGACGCCCTGCGGGAATTCGCCCATCGCCCGGCCCCGCCGCACGACGGCGACCAATGGCGCGTCGACTTCTCGCGCGTCGAATGGCAGCACCAAATCGTCGGCGGCAAGTACCAACGGGTGCCCCACACGCACGAAGACAACTGGGTCTGGTCACCCACGGGCATCGTCGACATGCACCGCCCCGAACGCTGGGGCTATGTGCAGTTCTCGACGGCCGCGCCGGGCACCGTTTCCTTCAAACTCGATTCGACGCGGCAAGGTCGCGACGCGCTGATGGAGATCTACTATCACCAGCAGGCTTACCAACAGAAGCACGGGCGCTACGCGGACAATCTCGATGAACTGAGCTTGAGCACGGAGGCGCAATCGATCAAGCCACGCTTGGTGAAGACAACAGGCGACCGGTTCCGAGCCAGTGCTGACGTTCCGATTCTCCGCGGCGCAAAAAGCATGACGTTGACCATTCGCGAGGACTCACGGCTCCGCCGCATTCATCCCAACGACGCCCTACTCGACACGCTGGAAAGCATCCTCTCGGAACAAGCCGCCGCCTGGAACCGGGGCGACATCGACGGCTTCATGCAGCACTATTGGAAGTCCGAAGACCTGACGTTCAGCTCCGGCGGCCACACCACCCGCGGCTGGCAAACGACGAAGGATGGCTACAAACTGCGTTACCCAACGCGCGAACGCATGGGCCACCTGACCTTCGACAGCCTCGAAGTTTTTCCGCAAGGCGACTCCGCCGCCCTCCTCCTCGGCCACTGGCACCTCGACCGCAACGGCCCCGTCGGCGGCAACTTTTCGCTCGTCTTCCGCAAGATCGACGGGAAATGGGTGATTGTCCACGACCACACGTCGCGAACGCAGCCTTAGGGCGCGCTGTGCTTGCCGACGTCCTCTAGCCCTCTTCACACACCGCCACCGGTTCCGCTGCGTCGTACATCTCGGCCGCGGCGGCGAGGGCTTCGTTGGTCGTGATGTGGTGCTCGGCGGTTAGCCGTAGCGGGCGGATGCGGCCGGCTAGCCAGACGCACGTGATCGTCGCGGCGGCGGAGACGAGGCCGAGAATGGGGACGTGCAGCAGGCGGTGGTCGGGGGTTTCGGTAATGATCAGGCCGCCCACGTAGGTGCCGAACCCAATCGAGAGGTGTTGCACCGACGAGTTGGCGCTCAAGAATCCGCCGCGGCGGTGTGGCTCGACGCTGCCCGTGATCATCGCCATCGCGGCCACCATCCGGCCCGAATTGCAAACCATCAGCGCGGCCATAATGGCGACGGCCACGGCCACCGGAACCGGCACCAGGGTCGCCGCGGCCAGCGTGAAGATGGCTGACAGGGGGCAGATGATGCGGAACACGCGGAGCTTGCCGTAACGATCCGCCAGCCGACCGATCAGCGGCGCGGAAAAGAGTGTCACCGCGCCGCCGGCAATATACACCAGCCCGAGCTGATTATCGGTCATGCCGATGTTGTTTACTAGAAACGGACTCATGTACGGAAAGATCGTGAACGCAGCCACCATCAGCATCACGATCAGAGCGAACGCGTTCAGATGATTCGGCTGCGTGAAGGTCTCGAACACGACGCGCAACGGATGGGCGCTCGTCGCCTTGGCCAGGTGATCGCGCAGCGGCGGCAACGTCCATGCGGCCAGCGCCCACACGGGACAGCCCAAGATGCCGAGCAAGATGAACGGCACGTGCCAGCCGAAGTGCGTTCCAAGGTAAAGGCCAAATGGGACGCCGGCGACTGACGCCAGCGCGAATCCCGACATCAATGCCCCGGTTGCGCGGCCGCGGCGCTCTTCGGGAAAAACGTCGCCAATGATGGCCAGCGCCAGTCCGCCCAGAATTCCGCCGAACGCGCCAGTTAGCACGCGGGCCAGAACCAAGGTCGTGTAGGTCGGAGCCAGGCCGCAGAGAAACGTGCCGAGGAGGAAGCCGGCGTCGAGCCCGAGGAACGCCGCCTTGCGACCGAAGCGATCGACGAGCGATGAGGCGACTAAACCCGCCAGCCCCGCCGCAATCGTATAAGAGGCGACGACGAGACCGAACTGCTGCGGGCCGATCTCGAGTTTCCGCATGAGCTGCGGGCCCAGCGGCATGATGATCATGAAGTCGACGATGGAGATGAACTGTACCGCCGCGAGCATGAACACGACCATCCGATCGTGGGCGACTGCGGCCGCAGTTTGTTCGCCGGGTGCGCGGCCTGCCGTGCTTCCGTCGTCGCGACGCAACCGAACTTTCGCCGCCGCGATATTTTCAGCAGCGTCGCCGCTTTGGGTGCCGGCGTCGGTGTCATTTGGCAAGCGGCCGTGTGGCGCCTCCGCGGGTTCGCCGACCTCCCCAGTCCGAGTCACCTTGGCCTCCAATGAACAACCCGTCCGCCTAAACAGACACGCGAAAGGCGCAAAACGTTCGCCCGGCCGACGCGGCGGTCGTCGAAACCATGAACCGAACGGGGGAAGAGCGCGAGCCCGAGAGGTGCCTGAGAGCGACCGTATTCCGGATCGTAGCTGATTTCCGGGAATTGCACGACCGGTAAATCTGCTCAGCGGATCTCGAACTGAGGAATTGCCTTGCCGCGCAATTTTTACTGAAACGTCGAGACCGGCCACCCGAAAGCTGGCCTTTTTCGCCTAGTCGTAAGCCCTGAAGGGGCGAGATCCTATAGCCCAGGGCGAAGGTCTTCCGGAGCCCTGGGTTAATCGCACCAGAAAGCCCGCGAGTGCTTTGTAAGGGCGAGACAAATTGACGATGCGCGGTCCGGTGTGGTGGAAAGGTTGTCTCGCCCCGATGGGGCTCCGCAGGACTCGAGGTCGTGACCCAGGATCCCGGGCCTGCGCTGTGCTCCAACCCGGGCTTTAGAATCTCGCCCTTTCAGGGCTCAAAGGTTCACCCCGGCGCGTTGAAGGAACTGCGCAGCAGAGCCAAACTCTTCGGCAGCGCGGTCATCGGGCTTTCGTGGCCTTCGAATTCGAGCGAGATGTAGCCGCGGTAGTTCGCCTTGCGGAAGAGGGCCGCGATTCGTTTGTAGTCGAGGTCGAGCGTGTAATAGACGCCGCCGCCGTAATACGTCTTCGCTTGGACGAAGGTCGCGCGGGGAGCCAGCTTCGCCAGCTTCTCGTACGGCTCCTCGAGAAAATTCCCTGTGTCGGCCAAGACTCCCAGCCAGGGCGAATGGATCGCATCGACGATCTTGAGCACGCCTTCGGGCAGGCGGCCCAGACCCCAATGATTTTCGAGGGCCAGCACGACGCCGCACTTCTCAGCCGTCGGCAGGCATTTTTCCAGCGACTCGATCACCCAGGGGAACCCGTCGGCGTCGGTGTACCCCGCGAGCGGCGGCTCGATGCCGCGATGCTTCATCAAATCGTCGAAACTCTTGCTCGTGCCCCACCGCCCCGTGTTGACCCGCATCGTCGAAATGCCGAGCGAGTAAGCCAACTCGATCGAAGCGATCGTCTTCTGAATGTTCTGCCGGCGGATTTCGACATCGGGCGACAAGAATCCCTGATGCGTGGAGAACCCACACAGGGGCATCCCCAGCACCAGCGCCTGCCGCTTGATCGCCCGCACTGCAGCGGCATCTTTGCGATCCATCTGCATCTCGAGGATTTCGACAAAATCGAACCCCATGTCCGCGCTGCGGGAAATGCATTCGGGAATCGAGAGCTTCCAATCGTCCTGAAACCGCCAGAAGGAGTACGTGGAGACGCCGATGGGGTTGGGACGCGGAGTAGGGGCAGTGGATTTGCCGGAACTCAGATTCTGCTCAGCGGCGCAGAGGCTTTTGGTAGCCGCTTTGACGCCTCCAAGTCCGCCGAATGCCAATGCTCGTGTCATTAACTCTCGTCGCCGCATCTCTCAAGCTCCCCCTGTATAACTACTCATCTCGGCCGGACGAGCGTCGTAGCCGGACCCTGAGTCCGCTAAACCGAATCGTCGAGATTCACTTTTTCGAATAGCAGTGGCGAATCACCTCGAGCACGGATCATGAGACCTACCGCAAGGTGAACCGTATTACCGATGAATCGTTCGCGGCGTGACTTAAACTGGTCGACCAAAAACTCTCTGTCAGCGGGCGACATCGTGGCTTCGAACTGTTTCACTATGTTGAGTTGGTCAAGAGAATCGCAGAGATCACGGATGGGCTGGCTATCAAAGCTGACACCTTGATGGCCATGAGCGAATTCATTTCGGATTTTGCGAATCCGCTCGAGATCGTTGAATTGGTCCTCGCGAATCAGTCTAAGGCTGAACGCAAGTTTGATTCTTGCAGAGAAGGGTGCAAGGGGTCCATTTCCCGAAAGCAGATCGTCTGCAACCTTCCGTCCGCCCGCGAAGTGTTCTCGAAGCATTACCTCGAGCAAGTCGTCGAGGTATGCGGCGGCCACAACGGCAGTTCCCCGGTCGGTTTGGGCTTGGAACTCAGCCAGGAATCCGCCAACCAAAGAGCAGACTTGATCAAGCGATTGCGGTTGGCGAGGCAATTAGATGTCCAATCTGGTGCTATTTGGAACCGAGCTGTGGCGTCCAGAGCCAGTCAATGTTTTGCACCGGAGTGCTTCTCTGTCAATCCGCCGGGTGCCACGGCGGGACCTTTGGCCCGTCAGTGTCTTGTCAGACGGCCGGCATGGGAAATCGAAGGTGCGACTGACCATGAGCACGGGCGGCGAAGCCGGCCGCCCGTGGCACGCGATGGCTCGACATCGCGCGCCGCTCCGTCTACTGCTCCGGCGTCGTGCGGGTTTCGAGGAGGTGCTCGAACTCTTCGGGGTCGACCTTCCACAGCTGGTTTGGTTTTTCGCGACTGAGCTTCAGCTCGGGGACTTCAACCTGGCCCCAGGATTCGTCTGCGTACGTCAGCTTGATGACCACGCCCCCCTTAAGGGTCGCGCGGAGCGGATCCTTATGGTTCGCGGCAATCTCTTTTCCGTAAATGGTCTGTCGCTTGAGCTGGGCCCACACGTTGTCGGGAGTGTCGGCCTTCTGGCCCCTGCGGGTGGTCTGCTTCGTCCACAGCGTGGGTTGGCCGGCGATCGAGATGCGGAAGTCGAACGGTTTGTGGCGGGTTTTCGACGTTCGTTCAATCTCGTCAGGGGCGACCTTCCAGCTTGCGGACACGTCGCGAACGAGCTGCAATTCCGAGCCCTCGGCCCGCCCTGCGTTCGAGACTTCGAGGACAATCTTGCCCTTCAGCGTTGCCCGTGAACCGTCGTGCGGATCGGGTTCGACTCGATACCCGGCGATTGGCTGCAGTCTGACATGCATCAGAGATTGCCAGAGCACATCGGGGTCCGCGCCCGCGTTGGCGTTCGTCCCGCCTTTGAGAACTGCGTTGCCGTTGACCCAGATGGTGATCGGCACGTAGCGAGCGGCCAAGCAACGACCGCCGGAAAGAACGACGAGGCCGAGTGCCAGGATCATCGCCGAGCATCGAACGGAGTTGTGACGTGCGGGCATGGATTCCCTTTCCCAGATAACAGGCGGCGGGGGAGCATATCGCGCGTCAGTCCGGGCTCCAAGATCGCTTGAATGCTCGGCAGCAGGGACTTCAGTCGCGTTGCTCGGCTCTCGGTTATTACGCGCGGCCAGAGACCACAGGTTGACACCCCTGGCTCTTTGGGGCTCTATCGAGGTACGCTGCGCCGGGTGCCACTGGCGGGAGCTTTGGCCCGCCAGTGTTTTCTGACTTGAGACGTCGTCGCGTGGTTCATCGCGAAGAGCACGGGCGGCGAAGCCGGCCGCCCGTGGCACCCGGTCGCCTCGCGACTCGAACCCGAAGGGGTGACGCTCCTCTGGCCACCGGTGTAAACCGGTGGATCGCGAGCGTTCTCTGTTCGCGATTGAGCCCCCGTAAGGGGGCGACAGATTTTTGTGAAGAGTGTCGCCCCCCTTCGGGGGCTTCTGTCATCGGGCTGGCCTGAGACCACGGGTTTACACCCGTGGCTAGCGGAGTGTCGCCCCTGCGGGGCTCTTCCGAGGGACTTGGTGGGTGCAGGCGTTGCGCGGGCGCACGCCACGGCGGAGAGTCCGGGGGTTCCGCAGTGCGGAGCGCTCCGGCCATCCATCGCGCTCGATAAACGATCGCGGCGCTTGTTCGGCTGGGATTATCTCATCCAGCGAGCCGGCTCGCATGCCCTACGACACGGCGTTCGAGAACTCCGACGTATTGTTAGCGCCGTCGGTCGCCGTTGCTGTGATGAAGGTCGAGCCGAGCGGCCGGAGAAATTGATTGGAGGTGAATACGATTGTGCCGGCCGAGTTTGTCTTGACCTTCAGCAGCCCGAGGAACACGCGGCCCGAGGGGGCACTCGTGTCGTTCGCGAAGAACTCGACCGTAAACACAGTGTTCGGCCGGCTGGTGAGTCTGCCGGTCACCTGGAGGCCCGGGCCACTGGCTTGCACAGAACTGAGGACAGGGGCCGCCTGGTTCAGGTTGGCACCGGAACCGAGATCGATGCCGAGTCCGTCGCTGCCGAAGATCGAGTTCTCGTGAATGCCGTTGCCGGTTCCCGATTCGACGAACACGCCGTCGAGGCCGCTGGCGACGATGTGGTTTCCGTTCGCGCCGACCCCTCCGATGATGTTGCGGGAGCTATTGTTGATCAGGATGCCGTTGCCGTCGTTCCCAAACGGAAGGTTGCCATTGCGGTCCAAGCCAATCCAGGTGCCCACGACGGTGTTGCCGGTGGTGCCTTCCATGTTGATGCCGGACGCCCCGTTGCCGCTGATGATTGTCGTCAGGCTGGGCTCGGGGGATCCGATGACGTTCTTGCTGGTGCCCGGGCCGATGTAGATGCCCGCCTCGTCGTTTCCGAAGGTTTGCAGCCCCGTCGCGTTGGTGCCGATGAAGCCGTTGTTCACCGTGATGCTGTGCGCGCTGCCGGTGATGGCAACTCCATTTTCGCCGTTCGCGGAAATGGTATTTTGCGGCACCACGTTGAAGGTTGGCTGCGGTCCGCCGACCACGATGTTATGCGCACTGCCGCCGACTTCGACGCCGTTGCCGAGGTTGCCCATCTCCGCCTGGCCGTTGGTGTCGAGCCCGATGATGTTTCCGGTGACGCGGACACCTTGGGCCGCTCCGGCAATCTCGACGCCGTCGCGGCCGTTCTCGGTAATCACGTTCGTGCGGATGAGAATGCTGCCGCCGGTCGAGGTGATCAACATCCCGTCCCCGCCGTTGCCGAAATTCGGATCGGTGCTGAAAGCCGCCAGGCCGCAGAACGTGTTGTAAGACGTGAAGAAGCTGGCATGATCGCGGACGACGATGCCGTTCTGCGCGTTGGCGGCATCAACATTTCCGAGCGGAATGGGTCCGCCCATTGTCGTGTGAGACGAACTTCCTTCGACGACCACACCGTTCTGCCCGTTGCCGACGGCCGTGTCGTTGTTGGCCCCCATGCCGAAGAAGTTGGCCTGAATCGTCGTGTTGTTCGAGTTGTTGACCGTCAGTCCGTTCCCGCCGTTGCCGCTGATGACGTTGTAGAACACAAACGGATTGGTCTGGATCGTACAGCCGAGCAGCGAGTTGTTGTTGGCGGACACGATCGCCACGCCGTCGAGCGTGTTACCGAGGGCCGCATTGCCCGAGGCATCAGTGCCGATGAAATTGCCGCTGAGTTGATTCTGCGAGGCGTGGTTGGTGATCAGCACGCCGTCGCCGCCGTTCCCCGAGATGAGATTGCCCTCGGGCGGCCGGACGAAGGTGCCTTGAGTCGGATCGTTGCCGCCAGTTTCCTCTCCGCCGATCAAGTTTCCAACCGCGTGCCCCGAGATTAGCACGCCGTTAAAGCCGTTGCCCAAGGCGATGGTGCCGGTTGCGTCGGTGCCAATGTAGTTGTTCTCGACGATGTTGGTTGACGACCCGCTGAGCAGAATACCCTGTTGGCTATTGCCCGAGACGATGTTGCCGTCGAGCAGTGACGGGCCACCGATCGTGTTGCCCGTCGAATTGGTCAGGGCAATGCCACTCCCGTTGTTGGCGGCAGTGGTCACGCCATCGGTCTCCACGCCGACAAAATTGCCGGCGATGATCATTTGATGAACGGCGTTGAGCGTGACTCCGTTGGTCGAGGCGTTGACCAGCGACAGAGACTGAAGTTCAGAACCGCTCGCATTGGCCGTAAAGTCGAGACCCGCGTGGCCGTTGAAGTTGACTTCGACCACGGGCGTGCTGGCGAAGCCGGGAGCCGACGTGCCGTCGATATTTACTGTGTCGATGACATTGGGGAGTGCGCTATTGAGCACGATTGTGCCGGCCACGGTGAAATTGATGACGTCGGCCCCATGATTGGCGTTCGCGTTCAAGATCGCCTGGCGTAGCGAGCCATTGCCTGCATCGTTGAGAGTCGAAACGGTAAACGCGCTCAACAGGATCCGATCTTCGAGCGTTTCGAACGCTGACGTTGGCTGAGCGAAGTTTCGGCGAGTCTTCCGAACCTGTGGGCGGCCCGCGCGCAGTGAGAACATAGGATGTCTTTCCGGGATGAGTCCGTTGTTCGCTCGGTACGAACGTGAGCGAAGTTGCCGATCAGAAAAGCTGCGGCGCCGAGGACTTAACCAAGCGCTGGCCCGCGTCGAAAAACACAGGCTAGTTGTCGGCGAACTCAAGCTGAAAAAATCGCAAGACTCGGCGCGCGGACGAGTGCGGATGATTTTCGCGGCGGGAGATAGGACTCATGCCGACGGAGAGGGTGAGTGGACGAGACGCCGGCATCACAGCGGAAGAGAGTGCACCGACCTTGCCCAGGACGGTCAATGTGAATGAAGCCGGAAACGAACGGCGCGCAAGTGGCGGACGGGCGGAGAGCACGGGCGGCGGAGCGGGCCGCCCGTGGCACCCGGCGCTGCGATCGCGCGTGATCGCCGGGTTGCTGGGTGGCGTTCTCGTCTGGGCGATTGTCGACCCGCGCCCCGACGTCATGTACCCGGAAGAGTGGTTCGGGCAACTCTTCTTGTGGGGCGTGATCGGATTCTTCGCAGGGATCTGGTGGGACGTCCTCCACAGCCTCAAACCGCCGCCCGATGTGCCCGGCGCGTGAACAAAACGAGGGCCGCCAAATTTGCGGCTTGGTTTCTACGCGCGTAGAAAGGCGGTCTGGTTCGAAGCCGGCAGAAGTGGACAATGGAATGAGATGCGCGCGGGCCGCGGCATCGTGCGGTGCGAACGGTGAAGGTGCGCACTGTCGCGTCTCGAGTCCCCTCGCAAGATCGGGACGGGACTACTCATAGATGAGCAATCCGGGGCCGGGACTCAGGTCCGGACACTTTCGCGGCGACCCAATCGGGACGTGTTCCAAAGTCAGGTCCACCTTAACAATTCGGAAGTGTCCGGTCTTAGTTGTGTGGGCGCAAGAGCTTAGCATCGTTGAACGTCAGGTCCGGACACTAGGTCCGGACACTTGCGATTGAAACTGGACCAGAACGTAGTCGCCCGGACCTCACCGGCTCAACCATTCCAAACGACGAGGTTTGAAGCCGAGAGTTTTCTTCGCCTTCCCGTTTGTCGCGCCACAGAGCCTTGTGTCGTAGTAGACGGCGTCTTCGCCGGCGGCGTCGCGCGCCTGCTGCTCGGTGACGTGTGGAGGGGGAGGTGCGCCGACACTTTTTGCAAACGCTGGCAGCCAAGTGCTGACCGGTGACGGATCGTCATCGACGATGTTGTAGACGCCGGGGGGTGCCGTGAGGGCGGCGACCGTGGCCATTGCCACGTCCTCGATATGCACCCACGACCAGACGCCTTGGCCACGGCCGATGATCGGGATTTCTTGCCGCCGCGCCTGGTCGGCGCAGGCACCGTCGGGCGAGTACCAGGTGTTGGGGCCGTAGAAAAAACCGTAGCGCAGGGCCACGCCATCCAGCTGGGCGGAACTCAATCGCGACTCCAGCTCCGCATAGCTGCGAGCACTGAAAGCCACACCGGGGCTGGCATCGATTGCCATTCCGTTCGATTCGTCCGCGAGTCCGGACTCGGACTTGAGGAAGAAACCGCTTGATTGCTGCACATATCTGCGGACGCCGCAGACCTGCGCGGCGCGGAGCAAGTTACCGCCCCCTTCGATCCGCAATTTGCGGTCGCCAGGCTGTGCTGACTCCATCTCCGCGGGGCTCTTGGGCAGCGCGGTCAACTCGTCGATGACGACTTCTGCCTGCGATTGCCGCACAGCGTGTTCCACGGCCGGAGCGTCGAAAACGTTGGCCACGGCAACTGCGACGCCTGATTCTTTGAGGAACTGAATGCTCGATTCCGAGTGAGCTAGGGCCGTCACTGCGTGTCCCTGGCGGACTAGCTCCGCGATCAACGGCCGCCCGATTGCCCCAGTTGCTCCTGCGACGAAGACCTTCATCGGCAATGCTCCTTTCGTCACTCTTCAGCTTTGGCCCGCTGCCCCGGCTCTTTTTTTACTGATTCTTCGCGGGGCAATCGCTTCTCGGAGATACAGGAATTGTCGCCGCCAGTTCAAGGTTCGGAAACGGGCGGCCTCCAAAATGGCCGCAGGGCGAGCTTTTCGCAGAGAAGACGCGGAAGCTCTCCTCCCCGGAATCGCTTACAATCGGCCACGCCAACCTTTGGCGTTTCCAAGTTATCGGGGGCCGCGATGATCGACTTTCTGTTCTCTGTCTTTTGGAACGATGAGGAAGAGCGCCTGCGCGCCCTCTGGCGGCTCGGCATCCAAATGTTCCTGTTTTTCATGGTCACCCTGTTCTCGGGGGCCATCACATTTCTCCTGGGGAAGGACTCCCCGTGGGCTCCGGCACAGACTGTTGTTTACCTGGTGTTGGGTGTGGGTCTGATCTGGCTCGTCGGATGGTTTCTTGATCGCCGGCGGGTCAGGGATTACGGCTACCACCTAACGCGGGACTGGTGGACGGATTTCGGCTTCGGAATGCTGCTCGGCGCGGTGCTGATGACCGGCGTCTTTGCTTGCGAGCGATTGGCCGGCTGGATCGAAGTATCGGCTCCGCTGCTCCACGAAGGCGCCCTGCCGGTAGGCAAAGTTTTGCTGGTGAGCGTCGCTCTCTATTTCACGGTCGCCCTGATGGAGGAATTCCTCTCCCGCGGCTACCAATTGCGGAACCTTGCGGAAGGGATGACGGGTCGGTGGGTGGGCCCGCGGACCGCGATCGTGGTGGCCTGGCTGATCTCGTCGTGCTTCTTTGGCCTGCTCCACGCGCTCAATCCCAATGCCAGTGGCCTGAGCACGGTCAACATTATGCTGGCGGGCCTGCTGCTCGGCCTACCTTATATATTGACGGGCGAGCTGGCGATCTCGATCGGCCTGCACCTGACCTGGAACCTGTTCCAAGGGACGGTCTACGGGTTTCCCGTCAGCGGGGACAAAGCCACCAAAGGGTTGTTGACTGTCGAACAATTGGGGCCAAAGCTCTGGACGGGCGGTAAATTCGGTCCCGAGGGCGGCTTGGTGGGGATTGCAGCGATGATTGCCGGCTGTGTGTTCGTGATCGCATGGGTCAAGTTCCGCCATCGACGCGTCGCCATTGACGTTGCTGTCTCGCGCTATCTGCCAGGATGGCTCCCGATTCCGACAAGGCGGATGCTGGCGGCCACGGACCCGGACAACTCGGTTGATCCACCCCCGCTTGAGCCGGAGCCTACAAGGCCGACGCTTTGACCGCGATGCGGGCTCAGCGAGAACAATCGCATCGCGATTTATCGCCAACGGCGATCACCGGTCGATCGCTTGCATCGCCTGGGCATGATATCGGCCACCCGCAGCAGCAGGCAGAACGGCGTCGATTTGTTCCAAGTCCTTCGGCGTGAGAGTGACGCGTAGCGCTCCCAGGTTTTCGTCGAGGTATTTGATCCGCTTCGTGCCAGGAATTGGCACAATGTCGTTTCCTTGAGCGAGCACCCACGCCAATGCGAGCTGACTGGCTGTGCAACCCTTGCTCCTGGCGAGTTCCTGAATCTTCGCGACCAGGTCGAGGTTTTTCGCGAAGTTCTCGCCCTGGAACCGAGGAGAGTTTTTGCGATAGTCGTCGGCCGGCAGGTCCTCGAGTGTCTTGAACTGCCCTGTTAGAAAACCCCGGCCCAGGGGACTGTAGGGGACAAACCCGATGCCCAGCTCGCGGAGAGTCGAGAGAATCTCATCCTCAGGTTCACGGCTCCAAAGAGAGTACTCCGTCTGCAGTGCGGCAATCGGATGGACTTTCACCGCTCTGCGAATGGTGGCAGGGGCCGCTTCCGACAAGCCGAGGTAGCGAACCTTGCCCGCCTTCACGAGGTCGGCCATCGCGCCCACGGTCTCCTCGATCGGCGTCTTTGGGTCGACTCGATGTTGGTAGTAGAGGTCGATGTGATCGACGCCGAGCCGAGCTAGACTGGCGTCGCAGCATTCTTTGACGTACTGGCGATCACCTCGCACTCCCTGAAACTGCCCGTTCGGCCCGCGAACGTTAGCGAACTTTGTCGCCAGTACGACTTTGTCCCTGCGGTCTTTGATCGCCTTCCCGACGAGGGTCTCGTTCTTACCCATCCCATAAACGTCGGCCGTGTCAAGGAGGTTACCACCTGCGTCCAGGTAGCGGTGAATGACTCCGATCGACTCGTCGTCGTTCATCGCTTTGGGGTCATAGAATTCACTCATTCCCATGCAGCCGAGGCCGATGGCCGAGACCTCCAGCGGGCCGAGTTTCCTTCGATTCATCACCGTCTCCTGTTCGTTATCAATTCGTGCCTGAGACTCGCGGGTCACAACTTGTCTTTCTCGATCCGATCCACCAAAGCCCCTCTCTGCACGGCCGAGCTTCCGAATTGCTTGCGGATGGCATCGACGGTTCGATCGAGCGAATGCTGTCGATCGCGCTCGTCGGTATCAAACAGGCTGCGCTGGGCGGGCGCCTCGCCAGTCAGTCGAGTGGCTCCGACGCCGAGTAAGCGAAGGGGAAGCATCTCGCGCGTCAGGCCCTGCTCGAAGATCAGCTGTGCTGTTTGCCAAATGGCGTCGGTGGCGTTGCTTGCCTCGGGCAGTGCTTGCGCGCGATGTCGGGTCTTGAAGTCGGAGGAGCGAATCTTGAGTTCGATGGTTCTTGCTCGTAAACCGGCATGGCGCAGTCGGGCCGCCAGTTGATCCGTCAGATCGAGCAACCAATCGCGTAAGAGCTGTCGATCGCTGATATCTTTGGCGAAGGTCGTTTCTGTGCTGATCGACTTGGCCTCCCGATCGCGGACGACCTCCCGGTTGTCGTTGCCGTTGGCTAATTGGCGGAAGTGCTGGCCCAGCTCGCCGAATTGTCCGACGAGGTCCTGCTCGGCCAGGCGTGCCAGTTGGCCGATCGTCTCGATGCCCAGAGCCTGCAAACGTTGTTCGGCTTTTTTGCCGACGCCCCAGATCCGCCCGACCGGCAACGGGGCGAGAAACTCGGAAATGCGATCGTGACCCACGACGACCAAACCGTTTGGCTTGCCGTGGTCGCTGGCAAGCTTGGCGAGAAACTTATTCGGCGCGACGCCGACAGAGGCGGTGAGCCCCGTCTCGCTTTTTACTCGGGTCTTGATTTGAGCGGCAATCGCGGGAGCCGGGCCAAACAGTGGCTCGCAGCCGGCAACATCCAAAAAGGCCTCATCGAGACTCAGCGGCTCGACCAATGGCGTGAACGACAGCAGGATGTCGCGAACCTGTCGGCCGATCTCGGCGTAGAGCTTCATCCGCACCGGCAGGAAGATCGCGTGCGGGCAGAGCCGTTTCGCGGTGGCTGTCGGCATGGCACTGTGAACGCCGAAGGGACGAGCCTCGTACGAAGCGGCACAGACGACGCCACGTCCGCCGAGTCCCCCGACGATGACCGGGCGTCCACGCAGCTCGGGCCGATCACGCTGCTCGACCGATGCATAGAACGCATCCATGTCGACGTGCAGGATAGATCGGGGCGCGGGCGAAGAGCCGGGCATGGCGTCGTCTCGACAGATGACCTAACTGTCGCAGCAACCAGCGCCAATTTGAACAAAAGCGCTTGCGAAAAACAGCCGCGGAGAAATCGGCCCTTGAGTTTCGACCGAGTCCGACCCCTGTTGTTGGGTTTTCGCGTCCGGTCGCAAAGCGGCCGGTCAAACTTTGTTGCTTCGCAGTCTAAGCGGGATTACATTGAAACGCGGTAATTCGCCGGCATTCCCGTCTCTCAGCGCCCTTTCCAGAGTTTCGAAGGCCAACAAATGTACGACCGAAGATTGTCGAGCGTCCGATTTGCGCTCTTTGCGATTGTGCTTGCCGTCGGCGCGAAAACGACTTTCGGCCAGTTCGACGACTTGATGCTTCGCGTTCCCGGCGGCGCCAACTCCCTGGTGTTGATCGACGTCGATGCTTTCTATTCCAGCCCGATGGCGATGAGACTGGGCTGGAAAGCGACGTTCGAGAGGAAGTGGGCTGAGCAACCGATTCTGCTGCCTCCCGAGGCCAAGCGGTTCATTCTCGCCTCGCATCTGGATCCGCTCAATAACATGCGCTCGAGCTGGGAAGTCGCCATCGTCGACCTGGCGACTCCCGTTCCGATGAATACCATCGCCCGGGCGGAGGGGGGTTACCAGGAATCGATCGATTCCACGCCCGTCGTCTGGACGCCCAGCCACGCGTATTGCGTGCAATTGGATGATCAACTGCTCGGCATCGTCTATCCGGACGATCGGCAAGCCGCCGCCCGTTTGATCTCGCTGGGCAAGACGGGTCAACTCACGCCGATCTCACCTTACCTCAAGGCGGCGACGAAAAAGCTCCGCAGCGCGGGCCAGATCGTCATGGCCATCGATCTGACAAACGTGGCTCAGCCGCACCGCATCGATCAAGCACTCAAAGAGTCGAAAGTGCTCGAAGGTAAAAATGTCAGCCCGACGGCGGTGGCCCAAGTCCTGTCGAGTCTGAAGGGGGTGACCGTCGCGATCAACTTCCAGAGCCAGGCGCTAACCGAAGTGCGAGTCGACTTCGGATCGAGCATTCGCTCCATCAAGCCGTTTGCCAAAGACCTGGTGGCGACCGCCATGAGTCGGCTGGGAATGCCCCTCGAAGACGTCTCGGCCTGGAAACTCAGTTTCGATGGCGACACCTTCGTGTTTCGCGGCCAACTTAGCGAGAGGGGACTGCGGCGGGTCTCGAGCTTCCTCGAGCTGCCGACATCGAAGTTCAGCACGCTGGCCAAGGAATCGGAAAGTAAAGTCGATCCGCAGAAAGCCACCCTCGATGCGTCTCTGCGGTATTTCAAAATGATGGAGAAATTGCTGGACGATTTGCGAGCCGGCTTGAATACCGACGCGAAGATTCTGTGGTACGAAAAGACGGCGCGGAAGATCGATCAGATGCCCATCCTGCACGTCGACGACGAGCTCTTGGCGTTTGGCGCCAACACGGCTCAAGCTATACGCCAAACCGCGGAGCAAGGGCGAAACATCGGCCGCGCGAATTCGGCTAATCAAGTCGCGGCGATCGCGTCTTACGGCAATTACTACAACAATGGCTACGGCGGCTCCGGCTACTCCGGCTCGGCGCAAGCGTATCCGAGCATCCAGATCGATGCCAATAACGCCAGCAGCCAAAACCGTACACGCGGCCTGCAGGCGATGAACAACGGCCTCGCAGACATCCGCCGCAGAATGACGAAGAAGTACCAGGTCGAGTTCTAGGGTTTTAATCCTGCGGAAGCGAAGGTGGGCCAGAGAGCCACCGCAGGGCTCCGTGTCCGTATAGGTAAAGTTCCCTATATCGAGTCGGCTGACTCGTCGACTACTGTGTGGGCGCAATCGATTTAGGCGAGACGGCATTGGATTTCGTCTCTAACCGTCACGAGTTGACTCCGTCACACGTTGACACCGCCGCCTCGGCGGGCATAGCCCGGCACTGAGATGCCGTTGAAGAGGCTTGCTCGCTAATCGGTGCCGCGATTGAAGCACTACGGAACGGCGTGGCACGACCTCTTTGCCAGGGCTAACATAGGTCAAGAGGGTCGCTGTCAACGTGCCTCGTCGGCCCGCTTTCTAAGCGGTCGGCAAAAGGGAGGCTGGGATTCATGAATGCAAAACTGAGTATGGTTGGCGGCCCCGCTTCCGGGCAGACAATTCAGATTCCCCGCGGGAAGCTGTTGATTGGTCGAGCCGAAGATTGCGACGTGCGGCCGGAGAGCGAATTTGTGAGCGGCTACCACTGCGTGTTGCTGCTGGACGATTACACGCTCCGCATTCGCGACCTGGGCAGCAAAAATGGAACAATTGTGAACGGGCGCCGAATCGGAACCGGTGTGACGATTCTGTTGCACGACGACATGGTTTCGATCGGCGAGATGAACATGCTTGTCGACTTGACTGAGTCGACCGCCACCGCGCTGGAAGGGACCGGCCTCTTCGAGGGAGAGACGCTTGAGGCCGAAATCTCGAAGATCGTTCCGCCGCGACCTGCCCCGCCCGCCTCTGCGCCGGCGAGTGGCGACGTGATTGCTCCTACCTCGGACGAAACCGCCTCACGGACGTAACGAGCGTACCATGGCCGCAATGAGCGCCTGTCCCAGCCGCGACGAATTGCAGCGGATGGTACTGGGGCAACTCGCCGACGAACCCGCCGAGCGGATTCAGCAGCATCTCGATCGGTGCGACACGTGTGTCGGCACTCTGCAGCAATGTGTGGCTTCCGACGAGTTTCTCGAAGCCGTGCGGGCCGTTCGCGGAGCTGCCAGCGATCCGACCAAGACGATGGACCTGCCAATTGACTGGATGCGCAGTGCCGTATCGACATGGATCCAGTCCTACGACCGCACGCAAACTGGCAAGACTGCGCTCCCCGCGCCGGAGGTCGACGTCAGGAGCTTGCTTTCCCCGCCGCAATCAGCAGAGGAAATCGGTCGAGTCGCCGATTTTCGCGTCTTGAGCGTGCTGGGAGTCGGTGGTATGGCAGTTGTGTTTGAAGCCGAGGACAGTCAGCTCAAGCGTCGCGTCGCGCTCAAATTGATGCGCCCAGCGATTGCCGCAAAGCCGGGGGGTGCTGAGCGCTTTCTCCGCGAGGCCCAAAGTGCAGCGGCATTGAAGCACGAGCACGTGGTGACGATTCACCAGGTTGGGATGCACGGTCAGACGCCGTTTATTGCCCTGGAGCTGTTGCGGGGAGAAACGCTCGAAACCTACCTCGTTCGCCAAGGGCAGTTGAGCATCCACGACGTCATTCGAATTGGCCGCGAGATCGCGTTGGGGCTTGGCGCGGCTCATTTGCGAGGTCTGGTTCACCGTGACATTAAGCCGGCGAACATCTGGCTGGAAGGATCCGAGACGCCGGCTCCAGTCCTTAGCGTTTCGGGCCGGGAATCTCAGGCGAGGAATCCACTCTCCGCCGCCAAAGTCAAAATCCTCGACTTTGGCTGCGCGAAAACTTGGGCGGGCGAATCGGGGATCACTTACCCCGGACTGTTGATCGGCACACCGGCTTACATGGCGCCGGAGCAGTTGGCGGGCGGCGCCGTCGATCCGCGCTCGGATTTGTTCAGCCTCGGCTGCGTCCTCTATCGAATGGCTGGAGGCAAGGCGCCGTTCGGTGGAGACGACCTGATTTCGGTTGTTCGCGCGCTCGCACTGGAAGATCCAGCGCCGGTTCTGACGCTGAATCGACATGTGCCTCCGGCGTTGTCTGACTTGATCACAGCGCTGTTGTCGAAGTCCCCTGACCAACGGCCTCCCTCAGCGCAAGCAGTCGTTGATCGACTCGATGCGATTGAGGAAGGGCTGACGGCTCCACGTTTCACCGAGAGAACGCGCGCGAGCGCGCTTCCGGCAAAATCTGCGGCGGGTCGGCGGCGGAGAAAAACTTGGATCGTCAGCGTGGTGAGTGGGCTCGCGGCCATGTTGCTGTTGGCTTGGTTCGTGTTTGGCGCTCAACTTCTCCGGGTCGTGACGGCTGTGCCCAAACAACCGGAAGGACAATCGACGGTAGCGACGAATAACCAGCAGTCGCAATCTGAGACGATCGGGGATCCGGACCGCCGCGCCGCCTTGTGGGTTCTGTCACGCGGAGGTTCCGTGACTCTTGATGACGGCCACTCGTCGGGTCCCATCGACATCCAGCCGGGCCAGACTTTGCCAACGGGCGATTTCAAGCTTACGAAAGTCGGGCTCGAAAACACGAACTTCAATGCAGCAGACCTGGAGCAACTCGGTGCTCTCGCGAATGTCCAAGAATTGATCCTAAGCGGCACCCAGACAACCGACACCGGCCTCGGCCATCTTCGAGGTCTGACCAGGCTGACCAGCCTCACGCTTGATCGTACGCAGGTGACGGACGTCGGCCTGGCGCATCTGGTCGGCATGACGCCTTTGAAAACATTGAGCCTCAAGCACACGTCGGTGACGGACGTTGGACTGCAGCACCTCGAAGGTCTAGCCAACCTCGAGAGCCTCGCGCTCGAGGGGACTCGCGTGTCGGACGCTGGCTTGCCGCACATCCTGCGTCTGACGGCACTGAACACTTTAGATCTGACGAACACGTCGGTCACAGATGCCGGGCTGAAGCAACTTCAAAATCTGGGTCAGCTCGAGTCGCTGCGGCTAAACGGCACTCAGGTCACTGACGCCGGACTGGAAACTCTTGTCGCATTGCGGAAACTGCATGCCCTGATGCTGGAATGGACGCCAGTGACGGACGCTGGGTTAAAGCAACTTCAGGGGCTGCCGCAGCTGGACAAGCTCTGGTTGCGCGGCACCCGTGTAACCAACGCTGGTCTACGACATCTGCGCGGACTCACGAAGTTGCGCGTGCTGGGTTTGACTTTGCTGCCGGTGACTGACGCCGGACTGCAAGAACTTAGTCCCCTCACGAATCTGCAACATCTCGTCTTGGATCGGACGCGCGTGACCGACGCGGGGCTTCAGCACTTAAAGGGAATGAAAGATCTGTATTCCCTGTATCTCGGCGAGACAGGCGTCACCGAAGCTGGACTGGCTAACCTGAAGGACCTCAAAAATCTTCACGCCCTGGGGTTGTATGGACTTACTGGAGTCACCGATACCGCTGTTCCCGGCATTGCGCGGCTGCACAGCCTCCAGGAGGTCGACTTGCGGGAAACTCACCTCACCGCGAAGCGCGTCGGCGACCTGAAGGCCGTCCTGCCGAACCTGCGGATCAAATGGTGCGAAGCGAATCATGATTTGGCGGTTGCCATTCTAGAGGCGGGTGGCCGCGTCGACGTGCGTCTCGCAGGAGCGGCCGCCGCGCGTTCCGTCAAAAAGTTCGACGACCTGCCCACAGAGTTGTTTCAAGTCACGCGAGCGCACTTGGCCGGGTCGCGGCAGAAGCTCAACGAATTGTTGAGGGCACTTTTGAACCCGAGACTGGATGCGTTGGTCTCCCTCGACCTCTCGGGAACACCGATCGACGATACCGATCTTGAGCGTTTGAAACCGCTGGTTGCGTTACAGGAGCTGAACCTCGCGAACACAAACGTTACCGATGCGGGTTTGGCGCATTTGAAGGATTTGCGTGCGCTGCGACGAGTCGTGCTGGACGGCGACGCCATCCGAGGATCTGGTCTGGTACACTTGCAGGAACTCCCCGAACTCACAGAGCTTCGACTCGGTTGCCCTACGCTGGCGGATCTTTTTCTCGTGGACCTTGCCGGGTTGAAGAAGCTCAAACGATTGTCCCTTGCCGAGAGCCGTCTTTCCGAGGAAGGTGCCAAGGGTCTGGCGCATCTGCCTCACCTCGAAGAACTCGACCTGACCAACGCCCAAGTGACCGTCGCTCGCGTTGCGGAACTCAAGACATTGCTCCCGCGATGTCGAATAATCAGCACTCCGGGCGCGCGACAGGTGGCCGAACCCTAGGTCGCACTCCGATCGGCAGCCGGTTTGAGGGTGCCGAGATCTTGTGAACAGCCTCGGACGCCTGTCGTGAGGAGCGGAGGTCAGAGCATGTCGTCGGTCCAAAACTTGGGGCGTTCCAAGCTGGTCGAACTGGCTCGCTTTCGCGAACTGGCCGAGTCGCTCGATCAGAGTCTCGTCCTGATCGCGGCCGACTTGAGTCAAGTGTTTTACGTGAGCCCCACTTACGAACGATTGACCGGTTTCACGTGTGAAAGTCTGTACGAGAACCCCCGCGCTTGGGTGGAGTCGATTTACGAAGAAGATCGACGAGGCGTGCTCGAGATAGTCGCCAAACGAATTTCCGGCGAATTACTGCGACGGTCCGATCTGGAATATCGCATTCGCACGGCGTCCGGCGAGACCCGTTGGTTACGCTCGGTGATCACGCCCGCCTTCGACGCAGCGGGACAAGCCGATTGCCTCGTCGAGTTGGCCGAAGACATTACGAAACACAAACAGGCCGACCTGAAGCTGCGGGCTGACCAAGAGCAACTGGCGCGCGAGGTGCAGTTGCGGTCGGATGACTTGGCGCAGACGGTGACGAGACTTCAGCAGGAGATCGAGCAGCGCAAACAAATCGAAAAAGATCTGCGGCGCAGCGAAACGAGATTCCGCCGGCTGTTTGAGGTCAACATCATCGGAGTCCTCTTTAGCGACATCTACGGCAATGTGATCGACGCCAACGAGGCATTTTTGAAAATGACGGGGTATTCCCGCGCGGATCTCCCGCTGCGTTGGGACAACATGACGCCCCGGGAATGGTCGCATGCGTCCGAATTGGCCGTGCAACAGTTGGTGCGCGAGGGGACGGTTCCGCCGCTGGAGAAGGAATACATTCGCAAGGATGGCACTCGTGTTCCCGTCCTGATCGGTTCGGCCCTGTTGGACCGCGACACGTGGCAGTGTGTGACGTTCGTCATCGACCTCACCGGGCGAAAGGCTGCCGAGGAGCAGGTACGAGAGGTCAACCTTCAGTTGGAACATGCCTCACGACTGAGCGTGATGGGTGAAATGCTAGCCGATTTGGCGCATGAGATTCATCAGCCGATCGGAGCGATTGCCAACAACGCTAGCGGAAGTCTGCTACGCCTGAAGCAAGGCGAGCTGACGGTCGATGCGCTTGAAGAGCGATTGCGCGAGATTTCCACGGAATCGATGCGCGTAGCCAGCGTGGTCCGCAGCATTCGCGAATTCATTCGTCTTCGTGAACCAGAACGCCAGTTGGTCGACATCAACCTGACGGTGATGGACGCACTGCAGTTAACGCGTCTCGAACGGCGCGAGCATCGCGTGGCCGTGATCTTGCGACCTGACGGTAACCTGCCGCTCGCTCTTGCGGATCGCGTCCAAATCACGCAGGTCTTGCTGAATTTGTTTTCGAATGCGATTTACGCGGTCTCGGCCGCGCGTTGCGAATCGCCGAAGCTCCTGGTCTCAACCTACGTGAATGCTGCCGGCTTCTTGGAGATTTCGGTGGCTGACAACGGGGCGGGGATTGCGGCGGAGAATCTGCCCAAGATCTTCAAGCGTTTCTTTACGACCAAGTCCAGTGGGCTCGGACTGGGACTCCCGATCAGCCTCTCAATCATCGAATCCCATGGCGGGAACCTCTGGTGCGATTCGGTGCCGGGTGAGTCCACGGTCTTCCGCTTCACGCTTCCCGCGCAGGCGCCCGCTACGGTCTCTTGATTCGCGGCTCAGGGGACCCTTAGAATGGAAGGTGCCTTGATGCTGCCCGCCGCAGGTTGACCTGCCTGAGTTTGACCTGCCTCTGATTCGCCTGCCCGCACTGCCTCCCGCCTTTCATCCTCTGCCGCGAACCATTCGAAATGACACGCACCATTCGCAACTTGGTGATCATTGTATGCGCCACGGCGGTCTTAGCTGCCGCTGTCCCTGTTAGCTGGCACTGGTACAAAGGGAGTACCAGTGAGCCACTCTTTCGCACGGACCACCCGACGCGCGCCAGTCTGGTCGCCACAATTATCGCCACGGGGACGATCGAGCCGGAAGAGGTCATCGACGTCGGTGCCCAGGTGGCCGGCCAGATCCTCTCCTTTGGTCAGGACCCGTCCGACGCCAAACACACGATCGATTACGGCACGCCGGTCGAGCAAGGCACAGTGCTCGCCCGCATCGACGATTCGTTGTACGCGCCCGAGGTGGCCATCGCTCGAGCCGACCTCGGCCTGTGTCTGGCCGACGTGAAGCGCGAGGAAAGCGAACTCGCGCAAGTCCGCTCCACGCTCCATAAAGCCGAGCGTGACTGGGAGCGAACCAAGCGCCTCGAGACGGCCAAATCCATTTCGCAAAACGAATTCGATGCCGCTCAAAACGCCTGGGAGATGGCCAGGGCCGCCGTACCCGCCGCCGAGGCCGATCTCGAAAAGGTGAAGGAAGCGGTTGAAAAAGCCCGCGGCACACTCGTCAAAGCCGAGAAGAACCTCGGCTATTGCACGATCAAGTCCCCCGTGAAGGGGATCATCATCGATCGCCGAGTCAACGTCGGCCAGACCGTCGTTTCGAGCTTGAACGCTCCCAGCCTGTTTCTCATCGCCAAGGACTTGCGACGACTGCAGGTTTGGGTCTCGGTCAACGAATCCGACATCGGCAACATCTACCCGGGGCAACACGCGACATTTACGGTCGACGCCTATCCCGCCGATGTCTTCCGCGGCACCGTCGGACAGATCCGACTGAACGCGACGATGACGCAGAATGTCGTCACCTACACCGTGGTCGTGAATGTCGACAACGAGGACGGCAAGCTCGATCCCCTCGCGGTCGCGGGCGCAGTCCAAGGAACGACACAGGGAGGGACAACACAAGGCACACGCAATCGCAAGGAAGTCCCGGCCGGCGATAAACTGCTCCCCTACCTGACGGCCAATTTGCAGTTCAAAGTCGACGAACGGACCGACGCCCTCCTGGTGTCCAACGCGGCTTTGCACTACCGTCCCCAGCCGGCACAGGTGGCTCCTGACCACCGCGCGCATTACGAGCAAAGCCTGCGACGCGCGACCGCCGAGGATGGCACTCCCGAGCCGGCCGCCAAAAAAAGGACCACGCGCGCCACCATTTGGGTGCCCGACGGTGAATTCGTCCGCCCAATCAAGGTACGCGTGGGGCTCACCGACGGCCTGATGACCGAGGTTGTCGACGTGATCAAAGACCAACTGACTCCGGAAACCGAGATCGTCACCGGCGATAGCCAACCGTCCGGCAGCCGAGAGAGCACTGTCAACCCGTTCGGACTGCGCTCGTCGAAGAAGAAGTAAGCCCGAGTTCCTCACTGGTATTTGTCTCGCAGGGTGCGTTGTCTCGAAAGGCTGAGATGGAATTAATTCGGCTGCACGAGATCAGGAAGACCTACTCGCTCGGCGAAGTCAGCGTGCCGGTGTTGAAGGGCGTTTCGCTCGAGATCGCGCGCGGCGAGTTGGTCGCGCTGATGGGAGCCTCGGGTTCCGGCAAATCGACGCTGATGAACATCCTCGGCTGCCTGGACCGGCCCACGTCAGGCCAATACTGGCTCGACGGCCAGGAGGTCTCCCGATCGTCCGGCGATGAGCGGGCTTTAATCCGCAATCGCAAAATCGGCTTCGTCTTTCAAAGCTTCAACCTGTTGGCCCGCACGAGCGCGCTTGAGAACGTGATCATGCCGCTCGCCTACACCAATGCCCTGTTGTCCAAGCGTGAGTGTCGATTGCGCGGTCGGGCCATACTCGAACGGGTGGGGCTGGGCGACCGCGTCGACCACCAGCCATCGCAGCTTTCCGGCGGCCAGCAGCAACGCGTCGCCATTGCCCGGGCACTCATCAACCGTCCGCAAATCGTCTTTGCGGACGAGCCGACGGGCAATCTCGATTCGAAGACCAGCAAAGAAATCCTGCAGATGTTTCAAGATCTTAGCGAGCAGGACGGCATCACCGTCGTGCTGGTTACCCACGACCCGGGCGTGGCCCACTATGCTCGCCGCGTCATCCGTATCAGCGACGGCCTGATCGCCGAGGGCATCTACGACGGTCAAGTTGCCGAGCCCACCTTGGCCACTGCCTGAGTGGTAACGCCGGCTGAATAGGCACACGGTCTAGAACTTTCTCATGCATTTCCTTTACCGCACGCCCCTCATGGCCATCAGCGCCCTCCGGCGGCATCCCTTGCGCTCGGCGCTCACGACGCTCGGCATTGTGATTGGCGTCGGCGCCGTGATCGCCATGGTCGAGATCGGTGAAGGCGCCGCCCGAGAGGTCGAAGCCACGATCGCCAGCATGGGCTCCAACACCATCATCGTGATGCCCGGCAACTTGTCCGCCGCGGGTGTCGCGGGGGGAGCTGGCAGCGCGATGAATCTGTCTCCGGGAGACGCGCAGGCGCTGGCCAATTCAGACCGCTGCAGTGCCCTTTCCAGCGTGGCTCCCTTGGTGTTCGCACGCACTCAGGTTGTCGCCAACGGACGCAACTGGGTGCCCGATCGCATCAACGGCAGCACTCCGTCCTACCTCGAGATTCGCGACTGGGACCAACTCGGCGAAGGGGCGATGTTCACCGACGAAGATGTGCATGCGTTTCGCGAAGTTTGCGTGGTCGGCCAAACCGTCGCGCATGAACTGTTCGAGGACGAGTCGCCCGTCGGCCGGCAACTGAGAATGAACAACCGGCCACTGAAAATCCTGGGCGTCCTCTCCCGCAAGGGGGCCAACATGTACGGGCAGGATCAAGACGACATCGTGATCCTTCCCTGGACGACGCTGAAGTTTAAAGTCGTGGGTCAGTCGGCACAGAAGACCAACCAAAGCGCGTCGCTCAAGGTGGATCCGTCTCAACAGGTCAACTCCCTCAACACCATCTTCCCTTCCGTGAAGCCCGTGCTGTACCCGGTGGCCTCGGCGACTCAAATGGCCGACTCGCCCCAGCCAGTGCACTTCATCAACCTCGACCTGATTATGGTCAAGGCCCGCGGGGACGACCTGATTGACCCGGCGATGCGGCAGATCACAGAACTGTTGCGCGAACGCCATCACCGACGCTCCGCCCAGCCGGAAGATTTCAGCCTGCGTGACATGACGGAAATCAGCCGCACCCAGGCGTCGACGTCGCGCTTGATGTCAGTATTGCTGTTGGTCGTCGCGATGATCTCGCTCGTGGTCGGCGGCGTCGGCATCATGAATATCATGCTGGTCTCGGTCTCCGAACGAACCAAGGAGATCGGCCTGCGGATGTCCGTCGGCGCCCGCGCACGCGACATTCTGCGTCAATTCCTGGTCGAGTCCCTCCTGCTGTGCGCCCTGGGCGGAGCTACTGGAATTCTGCTGGGCCGCTTTTCCTCCTTTATGGTCCGCACCACTCTGCTCTGGCCCACCCGAACCTCGTGGCCGGCCATGTTCGCAGCCGTCGGCGTTTCCTTGTTGATCGGCGTCGTCTTCGGCTACTACCCCGCCTGGAAAGCCTCCCGCCTCGACCCGATCGAGGCGCTGCGCTACGAGTGAAACGGGCGATGCTGTAGGGGCGTGTCACGCAATCCGTTCCGATCGGTCTACGATTTCGCACGCCTTGAGTGGCGGTCGGGGCACTCCCTGTGCGGGCGGCACAACCTCACTCCGACTTTGTGCGATTCTGCAGCAGGCGCTCGAATTCCGCCGGGTCGATCTTCCAGAGGGATCTGGGGCGGTCGCGGGAGAGCTTCAATTCGGGCATTTCGGCCTGGCCCCAGGGTTTTTCGGCATACATCAGCGTGATGGTCACGCCGCCGGTGAGGGTCGCGTGCATCGCGTTGTCGGCGTCGGGCTCGATCCTTTTTCCGTAGATCGTCAGTCGCTTCAGCTCGTTCCAAACGTTCTCGAAATCATCCTGCCGAGGGCCGGTCCTGGTTCGCAGTACCGTCCAGCCCGTCGGTTGGCCACCGATCGATACGCGGAAGACGAACGGTTTGTGTCGGGTTTTGAACGTGCGTTCGATCTCCGCCGGGGCGACCTGCCATGGGGCATCTTCGGCCGCTCGCACCAGTTTTAACTGCGAAACGTCGGCCCGCCCGCCGTACGTCACGTCGAGCACGACCTTGCCGGTCAGCGTCGCTTGTAACGGATTGTCGCGATCCGGCTCGAGGTTGAACCCGTTCGCCGACTCGAATGTTGCCTTCTTCAGATAGCCCCATACGGCGTCCGGACCCGGGTTCCCGTTGTCGCCGGAACCGGATTTCATCAGGACTTTGCCGTTGATCGAAATCGAGATCGGAACGTGGCGAGCGGCAAAGCTCCGGCCCCCGCTAGCAACCATGACGCCCAGCGCGAAGATTAGGACGAGCAAACGAGCAGACAGATGGGGCCGTTGCATGGGTTTCCCTTCCAAGGCAAATCTCGGTCAACGCAGTCGACTCATTTGAACAGAACGATTGGGAAAAGACACGGACAAAAAAACCGGCGGAATAATGAAGGCCGCCAGCGAACCCCACGGCGATCTGCCCGATGTCGCCAGGAACGTCGGCAAGCAATCTCGGCGAGCCATGTCTCTGAGCAGGCTGATCGTCGGCTTATTAAGTTGTCGCTGCGGTGAGCGACCAAGGCGCGCGATACAGCCGGCTCAGCATGGCTGCGGCCTCGGGATCGCCCACGATCGTTTCTTGAGCCGGATCCCAGGTCAGCTTGCGTCCGGTGCGAATGGCGATGTTTCCCAGGTGGCAGACCGAGGCCGAGCGATGGCCGATTGCCACGTCGCAAATCGGCAGCTTGCGGGTCTTGATACAGTCGAGAAAGTTGCCGTGATGGTCGGTGCTCTCGTAAAGGTGCACGTCGCCCGGGCCGACCTTCTCTTCCACGAGTTCTTTCGGGTGGGTGGTCATGCCTTTGCGCGTGATGTGGATCTTGCCCTTGTCACCTTCAAAGGTGGTGCCGCCCGGCTGGCCATTGCCGCAAATCATCGTCGTGCCGTCGGCGTACTTGTACGTCACCTCGCACCACTCGGGGGTCTCGAACCAATGGTCTTTGTCGTAGCGCGTGCCTTTGGCCTCGGCGGAGACGGGCCCGCTTTCATCCATGCCCAGGCCCCATTGGGCAATGTCGAGGTGATGGGCACCCCAGTTCGTCATTTGGCCGCCGGCATAATCCCAAAAAAAGCGAAACATATAGTGAACGTGCTTGGCGTTGTAAGGCTTCTGCGGAGCCGGGCCGAGCCAAAAGTTGTAATCGAGCTCCAGTGGCGGGTCTGAGTTGGCGACCGCCGGCCCTTTGAAATTGACCTTCGAGATGCCGGCCCGCACGGTGTGCACTTTGCCGATTTTTCCCGAACGCACAAGCTCGCAAGCGTGACGGAAATCGCCTTCAGAGCGCTGCTGGCTTCCCGTTTGGACGATTCGCTTGTTCGCGCGGGCGGCGGCGACCATCGCGCGGCCCTCCGCAATTGTCAGGCTGAGTGGTTTTTCGCAATAAACGTCCTTCCCGGCCTGGCAGGCGTGAATCGTTGCCAGCGCGTGCCAATGATCGGGCGTGGTGACGACGACGGCGTCGACGTCTTTGTTCTCGAGCACCTTGCGATAGTCGCTGTAGGTCGCGCACGGTCTGTGCGTCTTCTTTTCGACCTTCTTCTTGGCGGCGGCCAGCCGATCAGAATCGACCTCGCAGACGGCCACGACGTCGGCGAAGGGGAATTCCATGATCCCCCGCAAGTTGGCACCGGCTCGATTCCCCACCCCGATGAAACCGACGCCGATCCGATCGCTGGGGGCCGGCTGACCGACCTTAGCGATGGCCCGCGACGAGACGATCAGGGGCAAGCCAGAGATCACGGCCGCCGATGCCATGCCGCGACCAGCCTGCTGCAGAAATTGACGTCGATTTTGCGAGAGGTTCACGGGAACGATCCTTCGTGCTTTCAAGTCAGGGGATCCGCGGTTTCTCAACAGACACGGCGCGCATTCGTTCCCTAGATTAGCCCCCATTTGCCGTCTTTGCACGTTGGACCGCTCCGACGTCAGATCGAGTAGAATGAGGCTGTGACAAAGAACGGGAAGCGACCAAACGGAAGATGAAAACGCCCCTGACTCTGCCAGACCTCGGTGCCGGCGACGAAGAGTTGCGCGTCAGTTGTTGGCTCGTCGATTTGGGCGACGCCGTCGACGAGGGGGACCGAGTCATCGAGATCCTGTTGGACGGCATCACGTTTGATGTGCTGGCCGAACGCTCAGGAACGTTGGCACGCATCGAACGGTCGCTCGACGCGGTCGTGCGTGCCGGCGACGTATTGGGTTGGCTCGAAAGCGATGACTCAGATTCGAACGCGGGAGTGGGGGCAGCGTGATTTGGGATTCCATTCGCGGGCAATCGCGAGCGATCGACTTCTTGCGGCAGAGTGCGGCGGCCGGGCGGCTGGCGCACGGCTTGTTGTTTGCCGGGCCGGGGGGAGTCGGCAAGGGGCTGACGGCCCGAGCGCTGGCGATGAGTTTGTTTTGCGAGCGGTCGACCGACGCGGACCTCGATGCGTGCGGCGAATGTCGCAACTGCCGGCTGATGGAGGCGGGCAACCATCCCGATTATCTGACCGTCGCCTGCCCCGAAGGCAAAAGCGAATTGCCGATCGAGCTGTTGGTCGGCAGTCTCGACAACCGAGGCCGCGAGGGGCTGTGTCATGACCTGTCGCTCCGGCCGATGCTCGCGCGTCGTCGCGTCGCCGTAATCGATGATGCGGATCGGATGAGCACGGAGGGGGCCAACGCTTTGCTCAAGACGCTCGAAGAGCCCCCCTCTTACGCGATGATCATTTTGCTCGTCGCCGACTTGGGAAAGATCCTGCCGACGATTCGTTCCCGCTGTCAGACCGTGCGATTCAATCCCCTCTCGGCCGACGACGTGGCGGAGCTGGTGTTGGGACTCGAATGGACCGACAGTGCGGACGAGGCACGGGCCGCGGCGGACATCTCCGGGGGCAGCTTGAGCGTCGCCCAGCAGGTTTTGGATCCGCAATTGCGGGCCGTCCGCCAGACTCTGTTTGCCGAGCTGAGCAAAAGCCGGCTCGAGCCCTTCACCATCGCGAAGACGCTGCTGGAAGCGCTCGACGGATTGTCGGGTGACACGCAGCGCCAACGCACGAATGCCCGTTGGATCGTCCGCTTTGCCGCTGACTTCTTACAAGGCAAGCTGCGCGAATCGTGCAGTGCCTTTCCCGACTCGGTTGACGCAACGGAAGCGATCGGCCACGCGCTGTCACGCTGCGTCGAAGCCGAGGAACAAATCGACGCCAATGCGTCGATCCCGCTGTGTTTGGAATCGCTTGCCAGTGATCTAGCCGGCCTGTTGCAGCCGGCGCCGAGCCGCTAGGGCAACTGTTGGCTTCGTTACCGCATTGACTGCCAGAGGCTGGGAAAGCGGCCCACAATCATTCCGACGACCAGACCCGCCCCGTGGACGACGTTGGCGATGTTCCCCAGATATCCGGTCAGACACAGAAAAAACCAACCGACCATCCAAATGACCGTGTTGGACGAAATCATAAAACCGCTTTGTGGTTCGTAGCGGCTCTTCATCCAAATGTAGCCGAACAATCCATAGAGGACTCCCGACATCCCGCCAAAATTGCGCACGCCCTCGTTCAAGCGCTGAACGTCCCAGACGTATTCGGCAAAGTTCGATGGGATTGCAATCACCAACACGAGCAGCAGATAACGAAGCGATCCAATCCCGCGTTCGATGGGAATGCCCAATTGCCACAGCATGAGCATGTTGAACAGGATGTGCATCATGCCGAAGTGCAGAAAAATCGGCGTCACCAGTCGCCATGGCTCGTGCGTCCAGAGCAGCTCCGGCTGCATGCCATGAATTGTGGGCGCATAGTTATCAATGGTCAGCCGGTTGACGAACGCCCGATCCCCACCGAGATTCGAGAAGACGGCGACGGCGATGCTGCCGCCCAGGAGCAAGGCCGTGACGCGCGCTCCGGAGGCGCCTCGGGTCTGTCCCCAGCGCTTGCCGACGTTGACCATGTTCTTCTTCGCCGCGGCCGCGCGGCGCTGTTCCTCGGCGCGCAATTGCTCGGCCGCCCGAGCCGAATCGCGATAGACGGGGGCATCGGGCGCGCCTGAGAATTCGGCGAACTGGCGACGTGCTTCCTCGAGATGGTCTTCGTTGCGGACCCAGATCGCCCAACCGCCGGTGGCCGGATCGATCGAGAGCGGAATGCCCTTCGTCAGCAGATAGTCCGCAAAGCGCTGGGCGATTTGCTGGTCGGGCACCGTTCCCAGTTGCCGCATCGTTACCTCGCTCCTGTTACCAGTGCAGCTCGACCACGTCCTTGTCGGCCAGTGCATGGTCGCGGCCGACACTCTGGCCGTCGCGGGCGCTCGTCCCCCACACCTTGGCGAATTTCAATTGCTCGGCCATGTCCCGGTGAACCCGCACAGCCAGGTCGTCAACGGTGCCGCCCAAAGGAATCGTAAACGGACTATCCAGTTCGGCGGGTCGTCCCGGGCGTTTCGTATAGATCCGAATCAATCCCAGAGCATCATAAACAGCCCGGCGGAGTGCTTCGCGCGACTCAGGTTGATCGAACTCAACTTTCAGTAACGGGAAGTCGTGAGGCATCCCCTCTTTCAAGTAGGCCAGCCGATCATCGCAGCCTGAATCGTCGGCTCGGGTGGCGACGAGTCGCGTTTGCACCTTCACTGTTGAAAAGTCCTCGTCCGCGAAACCCGATTGGGAGGCCAGCACCGTCTTTCGGCTGGCCAACTGCCGCACAACATCCATCGTTTGATCGGGCGCGTCGTCGGACGAGCCATCGAAGGCCAATAGGGTCAGGTCGACGGAACGCACGATGCTAGTGAGATACGGCTCGAAATGCGAATCGGTGATAGGAGGCGTGTCGATGAGCTGAACGGCAACGTCCTCCCAGGCCATCATGCCAGGGAGCGGCTCGCGCGTGGTGAAGGGGTAAGGTGCCACTTCGGGAGTGGCTTTTGTCAGCTCCGCCAAGATGCGACTCTTGCCCGCATTCGGGCCGCCCAAGAGTACGACCTGCCCGGCTCCCTGCCGCGGGTAGCGATAGCTCTTGCCGACCTTCTTGGGAGACTTGGCTTCGAGCTCGGCCGCACCGCGAGTTTCTTTAAGGCGCGTTTTCAGGTCGGCCTGAAGCTTTTCAGTCCCCTTGTGCTTGGGGATGAGCGTGAGCATCCGTTCGAGGCACTGGATCTGCTCCTCGGGATTCTGAGCCCGGCGATATTCTTCTTCCGCTTTCTGATACTGCGGCGTCAGGTTGGCAGGCATGGAACGGCTTCAGGCGGAGGTGGAAAGGGACCACCGGAAATTGTAGGGTGTGCCAAGGCCCTTGTGGGCCGCAGGCCCACCACCTCTTCTGTCTGACGCGCCGTGTGGCCGCGAAGGAAATGGTGGGCCCGCGCCCGCCTTCGGCGGACTTGGCCCACCCTAC
>DASRXU010000397.1:0-4659 GCA_035687365.1 Planctomycetaceae bacterium
GTTGGATGGCCGGGGAGCCTTCCCGCGACCAAAATCCCCGGAGAATTTGGCACAAATCCTGCGATTGGACCCGTCCAGCGTCCCTCAGAGAAACCCATGACGACCACGCCTTCGCCGACGGCCTCCGCGTCGACGGAACCCCTTAATGATGATCAGGCCGGGGTCTCGCGGTTCCTGATGTATACGCTCAGCCTGCCTGAGCGGGTCGTGCGCAGCACGGTCGGCGTAACGGCTGGGGCGGCGCGGGAAACGGCCCACGCGCTGGTGCCTCAAGCCTTCAAAAGCTCGAAGGTCTACGAATTGGTGATCGCCAATTCCTTGCGATTCCTGACGGAGGAGGTCGGCGGCGTCGAGCGACAAGCTCGTCCGGGCGAAAACGCCAACCTCGATAATTTTCTGGCGCGCAAAGCCGTCGGCGACTTCGTCGATCTGGCGGGCCTGGCGACGCTTCACCTCTCGCCGATCTGGGTGTTCGCCGTCGTCAGCGACGTCGCCTACGGATCGAAGACATACCTCAACGAACTTTCGGCTGAGCTGCGGAAGCGCGGCTTGATCCGCGAGGACTCGAGCATCAATCGTGTCGAGGACCTGCTCGACGCCATCCGCTCGAACACAGCCGAGACGGCCAGCCTCATCGCCACCCCGCCGCTGTCAGTGGCGCAGCTCAAACAAAGCGTTGAGAAAATCCGGATGGTCGATCCGACCACGATTCTGCCGCGGCAGGAACTGTCGGCTCAATGGAACGAGATTCGTGAAATCGCCACGAAAGAGGACGTAAGTCTGCTCGGAGTTTCGGGCGCCCTGACCATGCATATGCTCAAGAAAGTCGGAGCCGTGGCCGAAGGCACACTGACGGGCGTGGAAGTCGCGGGCGGGCTGTTGAACCGAAATGTGCTCAGCCATTATGCGTCGGGTTTGCAGGCTGTCCGTGAGCACGGATTTTATCCGCTCATTTTGGCGAGCTCGGCGCCCTATCGAAAAGCCGTCTGGACGAATTTCGCCGCCGAACGCGAAACGCTGACGTCGCAGATCGTCACTGGCGGGCTCTTTCGTAAAATGTGGGACACGGCCAAGCGTAAACTCAAAACCAAGCAGCAAGGTTGACGCGTGTCGCACGAACGACTCTGGGCTCCGTGGCGGCTGGCCTATGTCGCCACGGCGGCCAAAGAAGGCGACTTTCACGCCGCGGGATGCTTCTTGTGTCGCTATCGCGATGAGCCAGAGCACGATGCGGAAAACTTCGTTGTGAGCCGGGGCGAGTACACGTTGACCGTGCTGAACCGTTTTCCCTACAACAACGGCCACGTGTTGGTGGCTCCGCTGGCACACAAAGCGTCGCTTGATGAACTCAATGATGGAGAACTTTTGGGTTGCATGCATGAGCTGCGGCGGCTGGCGACTGCCTACAGCGGCTTTTTGCGGCCGGACGGTTTTAACATCGGGCTGAACCTGGGGCGCGCGGCTGGCGCTGGTCTTCCCGGCCATCTCCACTGGCATCTCGTGCCGCGTTGGAACGGCGATACGAATTTCATGACCGTGGTCGACGACGTCCGCGTGATTTCTCAGTCCTTGTCGGAGCTTTACGACCTGTTGAAATCGGCCCTTGCTTCGACTGCTTGATCGCCACGCCTGCCCCCAAATTCGCCGCGCTGCCGAAACCGAAAATCGCGGCTTTTGCGGCCCATCGACGCGACAAAACGGCGTTTATCACCGTATAGCAATCTCTCCGCGCGTCCCCTATGATGATGGCTCTTCACTCCCGCTCTCGGTCTTCCGTTTCAAAAAGTCGCCGGATTCGAACTCTCCATGAAGCCGATTTTGGGCCGCATCAACCCGCTTTTGTTCGTCTTGCGTTTCGTTTACGTGCTGATTTGCGTGTGGGTTATCGTGGCGCTGCTTCGGCCCAGCCCGAACCTTCCGTCGTTTGTCGACCTGCACCCGATTCTGGCGTTCTGTCTGCTCTTGCTCGTCACGCAGATCGTGCCGGTGGCGGACGTCCTCATCGCCAAAAAGCGAATTGAAATTATTTCGTCAATCTACTTTGGGCTGGTGGTCGGCGTGCTCCTGGTCTACCTGCTGGTGCGCGTGCTTGAACCGGTTCTCGGCGGCTTGATGGTGGATCCTTATTATGTGCGGCTCATCGAGATGATCCTGTTTCTCTCGATTCCGTACGCGTGCACTTCGTTCTTGCTGCAGACGAAAGATGACTTCCGATTTTTGATTCCATACGTCGAGTTCTCGCGCGAGCTGAAGGGAAATCGCCCTTTGGTGATTGACAGTAGCGCGCTCATCGACGGCCGGATCGCCGACCTGGTGGAAACGCGAATTATCGACTCGCAACTCGTCGTGCCACAGTTCGTGCTCCGCGAAGTGCAGGAGGTAGCCGACAGCGCCGACAGGATGCGGCGCACGCGCGGTCGCCGGGGCCTGGAAGTGCTGAGCAAGCTGCAAAGCAGCGCTCACGCCGATGTCCGTGTCCGCGAGAACGCGGGCGATGATCCGCCGGGTCTATCGGTCGATCAGCGGCTGGTCGACGTGGCCAAACGAATGGGCGGCCGCGTGGTGACCAACGACTTCAACCTCAGCAAAGTCGCCGGCGTTCAGGGGGTCGAAGTCATCAACCTCAACGACATCGCGAACGCGCTCAAGCCGCGTTATTTGCCGGGCGAGCGTCTGCGACTACGAATCCTCAAAGAGGGCGAGGCGGCCGGACAGGGGATCGGCTATCTCGACGACGGGACGATGGTCGTTTGCGAACAGGCCAACCACCTGATCGGACAGGATATCGACATCATCGTCACGAGCATGCTGCAAAGCAGCGCTGGCCGCATGATCTTCGGTCGCCAAGTCCACCACACGAGCAAGTAGGCTCGGTTGGGCGGCAAGCTCGTACGCAGGCCGTGGTGCGAGGGCGGCAGGCACAGCCCTACTGGTCCGTCTGCCACTATATGGGTGCCATGCCCACGGCTCGGAGTGGGCATGCGTTGCAGGACATGCCCACCCAAAGCTGTGGGCATGGCACCCCACAAATTGCCAAATCAGAGTAACTGTGCCGCAGCTGAGCTACATCTGCTCGCAAGTGTCGATGCCTAACAGCCACAGCCCCTTTTTTAGCATTCGGGCCGTCAGGTCGCAGATCAAAAGTCGGCTGTTGCGCAGGCCTTCGTCGGGTTCTTTGAGCACCTGGCAAGCTTCGTAAAACGAGGTGAACGCATCGGCGAGCGTGAAGATGTATTGCGTCATGAAATGCGGACGGCAATCTTCAATGGCTGCCTCGATGCATTCGGGAAACCGCAACAGCAGGACGGCCAGACGGCGCTCGGCGGGCGTACCCAGGCGGATTGCGGCTCCGGAGCATCGCAGCACTTCGCGGTCGATCGATCCCTTGCGAAAGATGCCGCAAATGCGGGCGTACGAGTACTGGATATAAGTCGCCGTGTCCCCGGTCACCGCCAGCATCTTGTCCCACGAGAAGACGTAGTCGCTCTCGCGATTGTGACGCAAGTCGGCGTACTTGGTGCCACCGATGCCGACGGTTTCGGCGACGGCTGCGCGGGTTTGTTCGTCCAACTCGGGCGTTTCCTTGGCATCGTCGTTCTCGTCGACGATCCGGCGCGCTCGCAGAACGGCCTCATCGAGCAAGCTTTCGAGCCCGATCGTGTCGCCTGAACGCGTCTTAAACGGCCGCTTGTCCTCGCCCAGAATTGTGCCAAAGCTGACGTGACGCAGGTCGAGCCGGTCGTAGCCCCAGCGTCGCGCGGTGGCAAACAGCAACTTGAAGTGTTCGCTCTGCCGAGCGTCGACAACGTACAAAATCTCCTGACCCTTAAGTGTGTTCACCCGGTAGCGGATCGTGGCCAGGTCGGTCGTCGCGTAAGTAAAGGCGCCGTCGCTCTTGCGGACGATGAACGGAGCTGCATTGTCGTCGATAAAGACGCACATCGCCCCCTCGCTCAGGACGGCGATTCCCTGCTCCTCGAGCGATTGCACGACTCCCGGCAACAGATCGTGATAAGCGCTCTCGCCGAGCGTCATGTTGAACGTGATGTGCAGACGCTCGTACATGGCGTCGAGCGCGTGCTGGCAGATCCGAACAAACGCGCGCCACAGCGCGACGTTCTCTGTATCGAAGTTGTGCAGTTTGGCCGTCTCGTCGCGGGCTCCGCGGGCCACTAGAGGATCCTGCTCGCCCAGTTGGCTCACATGTCGATAAAGCCGCGCCAGCTCGGTCACCGGTTCCCGTTCGAATGCCTCACGATCCAGAAAATGCTTGTAACCGTACAGGATCATTCCGAACTGCGTGCCCCAGTCGCCGATGTGATTGTCACTTTGGACGTCGTGGCCTGCGAACTGAAACAGACGATAGAGCGCCGCGCCGATCACCGTGCTGCGCAGGTGGCCCACATGCATCGGCTTGGCGATGTTGGGCGCTGAAAAATCGATGATCACATGGGCCGGCGTGTCGGTCAGGGGCATGCCCAACCGCTCATCAGCGACAAGCCGGGCCAACGCTTGCTCCAGCCAGCCGGTCGAGAGCGTCAAGTTGATAAAGCCGGGGCCGGCAATTTGCGGCGGCTCGCACAGATCCTGGACGTCCAAGTTTGCGAGGATGCGTTCGGCTACTTTTCTCGGCGGCTCGCCCAGTTGTTTGGCCAGCGG
>DASRXU010000398.1:0-5007 GCA_035687365.1 Planctomycetaceae bacterium
TCCGTTTACCGAATCAGTCGTCGCCCTGCGTGCCGGCGGCCGTTGGATCGAGACAATCGAGCGTGCCGATCCAAATTCCTGGCCACTTCGTAAACGACTGCAGAAGAATGGCGTCTACCTGATCACGGGCGGTGTGGGTGGCCTGGGCCTCGTGGTTGCCGAAGAACTCGCTCGACGCGTTCAGGCTCGCTTAGTGCTGATCGCACGCACGCCGCTCCCCGCCGCTGCCGAATGGAAGGAGGCGCTTCAACTGCCCGAAACGCCCGAGTCAGTTCGCGAGCAGCTGCGGAAGCTCGTCGAGATCGAATCGCTCGGGGGCGAGGTCTTGGTCCTCGCAGCTGATGTCTGTCAGCCCGACCAAATGCGGCGGGCAGTCCAAACGGCGCAGCGACGCTTCGGCTCAATCCACGGAGTGATTCACGCCGCCGGTCTGATTGAAGACGGCCCGCTCCTGACGAAATCGCGCGGTAGTGCGGCCCGCGTGCTCGATCCCAAGGTCCGGGGCGCGCTGGCTCTGGACGAAGCGGTCCGGGAAGTGTTGGACGGCACGACGCCCGAGCGTACGCTCGATTTCAGCGTTCTGTTCGCATCAATCAGCTCCTTCGAGGGGACCGCCGGGCAGATCGATTACGCGGCGGCCAACGCGTTCCTCGACGCTTACGCACTCAGCCATCGCGCACAGAATGTGTCTGCCATCAATTGGGGAGCATGGCGCGACGTCGGGATGGCCGCCGGCACGCTGGTTTCGCACCCGCTGCTGGGTCGTCGCCTCCGCGGGTCGGCCGATCAGGTAACGTACTCGGTCCCGTTAAATTCCGATCGGCATTGGATGCTGACCGATCATTGTCTCAAGAGTGGTCCGGCCGTGGTGCCGGGCACCGGCTATCTGGAGATGGCTTGCGCGGCTCTGACCGAGGGCACGCTGGGGGAGGGGATCGAGTTCGAGGATGTCTTTTTCGTCGCACCCCTACTGGCCGATCGCAGTCGCGAGAAGGATGCGCGCGTGCTGCTACGCAAAGGGGCCAACGGCGAGCAACAGTTTTCGGTGCGATCTCTCGAACGGGGTTGGATTGAACACGCCTCCGGGCGAATCGTCCGCCGCAATGGGTTGGCAGGCCACAACGGTGTTGTTTCCGACAACGGCCCGACGCCGGCGAATCGGGCTCTCGATCAAATTGCGGCCCGTTGTCGCACCCGCGTCCTCACTTTCGACGACGAGCACCGGACCGAGCAGGAGCGGTTCCTCGATTTCGGTCCTCGCTGGCGCTGTTTGAAATCGCTTGCGCTGGGAGAAAACGAGGCGCTCGCGCAGTTGGAATTGGCACCCGAACTCGCGGGCGATCCGGCCGATTATCGGTTGCACCCGGGACTTTTGGATCTGGCGACCGGTTCGGCGTTGTACCTGATCGACGGTTACGGTCCTGAGAGTCCGCTCTACTTCCCCATTGCCTACAAGCGAGCCGTCGTCTACCGCGCGTTGCCGGCAAAATTCTTCAGCTACATTCGCGCGAGACGAGATCAAGCGGCCCCGCACGAAGTGGCCACGTTCGACGTCACGCTGCTCGACCCGGACGGCCAGGTGCTTGCCGACATCGAGGGGTTCTCGATGCGGCCCTATCGTGGCGATGTAAATGCGCTCGCCGTGGATCGCCCTACTGCATTGACTGCCGAGGACGGAAACGGCCGTGCCGCCGAGTTTGAGACGCGGACCATCGGCCCGGCCGAAGGGGCTCGCGCCTTCCTGCGGATTCTCGAAGCTGATTCGCCGCCGGGCGTTTTCGTACTTCCCGACGGGCCGCGCGGGCTCGCGCCAAAGACTCCCGCGCCGCGCGAAGCAGCTCCGGCGACCGACACTTCTAAAGAAAGCGTTGAGGCGGTTCTGGCGGAGTGGTGGCAGGAATTGCTCGGCGTCGAGCGGGTCCAATTCGACGACGATTTCTTCGAGCTGGGCGGTCAGTCGCTGATCGTCGTGCGGCTGTTCAGCAAGATCAAGAAAACTTACGGGGTCAATTTCGGACTCTCGACTCTGTTCGAGGCCCGCACGGTCCGCACGTTGGGCGGTTTGATTCGAGAGGCACAAACCAAGTCCCAGGCCCAACGCGCGCAAGGCCGATCGCTCGTCGCGATCCAACCCAAGGGCGTGCGGTTGCCCCTATTTGTGATTTCCGGCTTGGGCGGCAACGTAATCAAGTATCACAGCATGGCCAAGTATCTGGGCGACGAGCAACCGCTCTACGGCCTGCTCCCGCGTGGCCTCGACGGCGACGAGCCCTTTCATACGCGCGTCGAAGACATGGCGGAGTACTACGTCGAGACGATCTTGAACGTGCAGCCCGATGGTCCCTACCGGCTGGCCGGCTATTCCTTCGGAGGGGCCGTCGCGTTCGAGATCGCCCAGCAGCTCGTTGCTCGCGGAAAGACCGTCAGCTTGCTGGCGATGTTCGACACGATCGAGTGGAAGTATTGGGAACGCGTCGGACGATCTTACGGATTGCTCAAGCGCCTGGCCCATTATCGGTCGCTGTTCTCGGACGCTGTGGCCGACGGGCAATTCGCGCCTCTGTGGAAGCGTGTTGGCGTTCAATCCCGCCGGCTCGCCTCTCGGCTTTTCAGTCGGTCGACTGCTCCGGCACCGTTGGCCTCGGCAAAGATCGAAGAAGCCAACTTCTCGGCAGCGGCCGACTATGAAGCCCGTGTTTATCCGGGCCGAATGATTCTCTTTCGGGCGACGATGCGAACGCCGACCTTCGGAGACGACGAATTTCTGGGCTGGGGCAACTTGGTCGCCGGCGGCATCGACATCGAACACATCCCGGCGATGCACAGCAATATTCTGGACGAGCCCGCCATCCAAGGGCTTTCGGAGAAGTTGCGCGAGTTGCTGGACCGCGATCCGCCGCCAACCAAGGGTTGGCGCGTGACGGATTGAACGAGATCGCTCGAATCGGAGCGATCGCAACTGACAGTGCTGCGACGTCACTCGGCTGATCTTAAGTAATCAGCCCGGACCTTCAGCCGCCGAAGCGCGACGGATCGTACCCCTGCCCGGCTTGGGGTCTGGGTGCGTCGGGATCAATGCCCATGCCGATCTTTGCCATCCGCTCGCGATGGTGAATGATCGATTTGACGATCATGGCCGTGAAGCCCATAACGATCGCCAAGATGGGAATGAGCAGCGCGATAATTCCCGGATCCACAACAAATTGTGTATGTTCTTCGGCGAGGAGGGAAAGCAACTCGAACGACATGATGCACTCCTGAAATGCGACCCGAGATCGACGATGTTAGTGTCCGCAACCCGTCGAATCGTCCTTGGAGGGAGCGTCCGGGTCGAGCCCCATTCCGATCTTGGCCATCCGCTCGCGATGGTTCATGACCATTTTCATGATCGCACCAATTCCGCCAATCGTGATCGCCGCGAGCGGGATCAGCACCCAAATTCCTTCGGCATCCGACGCGAGCAACGGGGCCCAGCACCAATTGGCGGTCATTTCTGCCATCCTCTCATCTGAGCCAGCCAGTCTTTTTTGCGCGACCCTAGCGACGCGTCCACTCCACGGACGGAACATCGGGATCGATGCCCATTCCGATCTTGGCCATCCGTTCGCGATGGTTGATGATCGACCTGACGATCGCGAATGAGGATCCCATCACAATCGCCGAAACGGCCACGGCCGCGGGCCAAATTCCGCCTTCCGCCGAGTCGGCCAAAACGGCCGAAATCGCAACCCAATCGAATGGCATTCTTGCGCTCCTGTAACGCGGCAGCTGGGGTCTCTGCGCGGGTCGCGACGTCATCCCAGCGGCATCGCCGAGCGCTGTGCACCCCATTCTAAGGCGGTATTCGGCAAAACGCACGAAATCTTAAAACCAATTTACGGAAAACACATCATCCTGGCGGGTTGCCGCCTGCACCAAAAATCCAGGGTCGGCTCGCTGGCTCTTTGCGGCCGATCGCGTGAAACTACGGGGCAGTGTTCCAGTCAGGGGGCGATGTTCCAGTCAGGGGCAGTGTCCCAGTCAGCATTCGACCCGTCATGTCCGAATCGGCTGGCACTCCATTTGGTACGGAAGGAAATCTCATGCCCGTCACGGTTGGTCTCACAGTCGCGGGCGAGTCGGCGCCGATCGACAAACTCGCCGTCAACACGATCCGCACCTTATGTATGGACGCCGTGCAGGCGGCCAACTCGGGGCACCCGGGTTCTCCGATGGACATGGCGCCCACGGCCTACGTGCTCTGGCAGCGCTTCCTGCGGTTCGACCCGGACGATCCGATTTGGCCCAATCGCGATCGCTTTGTGCTCTCGGCCGGGCACGCGTCAATGCTGCTCTACTCGTTGTTGCATCTGACCCGGGTGAAGGCCGTCAACCGCAAGTACGAGTGCTTGGGTGAATTGTCCGTGCCGCTCGAGCAGTTAAAGCGGTTCCGGCAGCTCGGCAGCAAGACTCCCGGTCACCCCGAGTATCGCTGGACGAGCGGCGTCGAGACGTCGACGGGTCCACTCGGGCAGGGACTGGCGAACAGCGTCGGCATGGCGGTCGCCTCGCGCTGGCTGGCGGCCCGCTACAACACGCCCGGTTTTACGATGTTCGACTTCAACGCCTACGCCTTGTGCGGCGACGGCTGCATGATGGAAGGCGTCAGCAGCGAGGCCGCGTCGCTGGCAGCCCACTGGAAGCTATCGAACCTGTGTTGGATCTACGACAGCAACCGGATCACGATCGAAGGGCACACGGCCCTCGCCTTCACCGAGGACGTTGCCACCCGGTTCATGGGTTATGGCTGGAACGTGACCCGCGTCGGCGATGCGAATGATCTCGCGATGGTCGAGCGGGCATTCAAGGTATTTCAAGACACGCACGATCGCCCGACCTTGATCATCGTCGACAGCCACATTGCGTGGGGCGCTCCCAATAAGCAGGACACGAGCGCCGCCCACGGTGAGCCGTTGGGTGAAGAGGAGATTCGCCTCGCCAAGCGGAACTACGGCTGGCCCGAAGACT
>DASRXU010000399.1:0-11946 GCA_035687365.1 Planctomycetaceae bacterium
CGGCGTGTCGCGGCTCACCGAGCTGTCGCGCTACGTCTACGAAATCGCCAACATGAATTTTCGGGCAAACCAGCCCTTTGTGGGGATGAGCGCTTTTGCCCACAAGGGGGGAATGCACGTGCACGCGGTGAATCGCGTGACGCAGAGTTACGAGCACATCGATCCCGAAACGGTCGGCAATGAGCGGCGGATTCTCGTGAGCGAGCTTTCGGGCCGGTCGAACATCGTCGCCAAGACGATGAAATACCGTCTCAGCGCCGATGACGAACTCATGCGAAAAATCCTCGACCGCGTACAGGTTCTCGAGAACGAAGGTTATCAATTCGAGGCGGCGGAGGCTTCGTTCGATCTGCTCGTGATGAAGGTGGCCGGAGCCTACGAACCAAAATTTGGCCGGGATCACTATCGAGTGAATGTTGCGACGTTGGAGGGAACGTCACCCGTCACCGAGGCAACCATAAAATTGGCGGTCGAAGGCCACATGGAGCACGTCGTGGCAGAGGGGGATGGTCCCGTTAATGCTCTGGATACCGCGCTGCGAAAGGCGCTCGCGACCGCCTATCCGCGGCTGGCTGAGATGCATTTGGCGGACTACAAAGTGCGCGTGATCAATTCGGCCGAGGGAACGGCGGCTCGGGTGCGCGTCGTCATCGAAAGTCGTGATGCCAACGACGTATGGACGACCGTGGGCGTCAGTGAAAACGTGATTGAAGCCAGTTGGCTGGCGTTGGTCGACAGCGTGGAATATAAGCTCTTCAACGATCAGGGCGGGCTGGGCGAACCGGCTCGCCGAACGACCGAAAGCGCTGCTCGGACAGGGCGTTGAGGAGACGGCTGAACATGAGAATGACACGCCAAAGTCCCGACGTTGAGGGCCGCGGCAAAATCCCGAAAGCCAGGCTGTGCGTGTGGTTCGCTGCCTTGGCTCTGGCACTGGGGCCGACCGCGACGGTGACTGCGCAACCTCAAACGGGACCGCAAGACGTTTCTCTGATTCGCCTGATCGCGAACCCGAATGACTTCGACGGAAAGCCGGTCAGAGTTATTGCATTCCTTCGTCTCGAATTCGAAGGCAACGCATTGTATGTGTCGCGCGCCGACTACGAGAATCACATCTCAAAGAACGGCATCTGGATCGACGTTCCGGATCTCGTACGAAAGGAAGCGAGCGAGTACTCCGATCGCTACGTCTTGGTCGAGGGCGTGTTCAGTGCGAAGGACCAGGGGCATATGCACCTCTTTAGCGGTGCGCTGCACAAGACATCGCGTCTCGAAGTATGGAACTTGCGGGGGAATCGCAAGATGTGGCCGCCGCTGAAAGAAAAACAATGACCCGCGAGCTGCCCAAGCAATACGATCCGAAGGACGCTCAGGCCCGCTGGTACCGGTTCTGGGAAGAGTCCGGCTACTTCAACGCCGACCCCAATCCGGACAAGAAGCCCCACACGATCATGATTCCGCTCCCGAACGTGACGGGAGCGTTGCACATGGGGCACGCGCTCAATCACACGCCGCAGGATTTGCTCACGCGCTACCGCCGGATGCAGGGCTTTGAAGCCCTCTGGATGCCCGGCACCGATCACGCGGGCATCGCCACGCAGGCCGTGGTCGAACGCCGCATGCTCGAGGAAGAAGGCCTCACGCGGCACGACATCGGTCGCGAAGCGCTCGTCAACCGGATCTGGAAGTGGAAAGACGCGTACGAAGAACGAATCCTCGACCAGCTCAAGCAAGAGGGGGCAAGCTGCGATTGGCGTCGGACACGTTTCACGCTCGACGACATTTGCTCGTTCGCGGTTCGCCGCACTTTCCTGAAGCTGTTCGCTGACAACTTGATCTATCGCGGGAAGCGGCTCGTCAATTGGGACACGTATCTCCAGACGGCGGTCGCCGACGATGAGTTATTTCACGAGGACGTGCCCGGACACTTCTGGACGTTCACGTATCCCGTGGTCGGCTCGACCGAAACGATCGCCTTCGCCACCACGCGGCCCGAGACGATGCTCGGCGACACGGCGATTTGCGTGCATCCTTCCGATGAGCGTTACAAGCATCTCGTCGGCAAGAAGGTCCGCATTCCGCTCAACGGCCGTGAGATTCCGATCATCGCCGACGCGATTCTGGCGAAGATGGACATGGGCACTGGCGCTGTGAAGGTGACGCCGGCTCACGATCCGAACGACTATGCCGCCGGCCAGCGCAACAAGCTGCCGATGATCAACCTCCTCAACGCGGATGGCACGCTGAACGCAAACGCCGGCGAATACGCGGGGATGGACCGGTACAAGGTCCGCGAACTCGTCGTCGAGGAGATGCAGAATCTCGGGCACCTGGTGAGCGTTGAGGAGCGGGTGATTCCGCTGGCGCACAGTGATCGCTCGAAGACGCCGGTCGAGCCGTATCTCTCCGACCAGTGGTTCGTGCGCATGGAGGACCTGGCGCAGAGCGCGATGGATGCGGTTAACGACCGTCGCGTGCGTTTCTACCCTGCGCGGTATGCGAAGACGTATCTCGACTGGCTTGGCGAAAAACGCGATTGGTGCATCAGCCGTCAGCTCTGGTGGGGGCATCGCATCCCGATTTGGTATTGCGCGACCTGCACCGAGGCCGATTTGAAGCGTGCCTTCGCCGATCGCACCGATGTGGCCTGGCGGCACGATGCCGAAACGAATCAGTGGCTGATCTGCGGCGAAACGGATCTGGCGGCCGACGCGCTGGGGCCGGGGCATACGCTGAAGCAGGACGAGGACGTTTTGGATACCTGGTTCAGCTCATCGCTGTGGCCGCTGGCGACGCTCGGTTGGCCTGAGAAGACGGCGAGCCTCGCCTATTTCTATCCGACGAGCGTCCTGGTCACGAGCCGCGACATTATCACACTGTGGGTCGCGCGGATGGTGATCATGGGCCTCTATAACATGAAACAGGTCCCGTTTGCCCACGTCTTTGTGCATCCCAAATTATTGGACGGCTTCGGGCAGACGATGTCGAAGTCGAAGGGGAACGGCGTCGACCCGCTCGACCTGTTCGAGACGTTCGGGACCGACGCGGTCCGCTTTACGATCGCGTCGTTCGCCGGGGAGACGCAGGACGTGCGTCTTCCCGTGAGTTATGTCTGTCCGCATTGCGGGGCACTGATTCCGCAAACACTCGAACATCAGAAGGCGGCGCCGCGAGACGGCATCAAGCCGACGATTGCCTGCCCCAAGTGCAAGAAGAAGTTCCAGTTTTCGAGCCCGCGTTACGAGCCCGATGCGGGCGAGCCGGTGGCGCGAATCGTCAGCGAGCGGTTCGAGTACGGCCGCAACTTCTGCAACAAGTTGTGGAACGCGGCGCGGTTCGTGGTGCTCAACCTCGAAGGCTACACTCCGGCAGCTATTAAGCCGGAGGAGCTAAAACTGGAAGATCGCTGGGTATTGAGCCGCCTGTCCGTGGTCGCGACGGAACTCACGGAACAACTCGACCGCTATCAACTCGATGCGGCCACGCGGACGTTGCGCGATTTCATCTGGAACGAGTTCTGCGACTGGTATGTCGAGATGATCAAACCGCGGCTGCGCGACGAGGCCTTGCGGCCGGCTGCCCAGCGCGTGCTGGTGAGCGTGCTTGATGTCATTCTGCGGATGCTGCAGCCGTTCACCCCATTCTTGTGCGAGGAGCTCTGGCAGCGCCTGGCCGAGATCGCGCCGCAGCGCGGAGTTCCCTCGCCGGCGCCGGCCGCAGCCAGCGTGATGATCGCGCCGTGGCCGGTCATTCCGGCGGACTGGCGCGATCCCGCGCTCGAAGCGCGCTTCTCGCGGCTGCAAGACACGATTGTCGCGGTTCGCAATGTGCGGGCCGTGTACGGAATTCCGCCGGCGACGCCGCTAGCGCTCCACGTGCGGTGCGCGCCGCAAGTGGCGAGCGACCTGCAGGATGTCTCGGGACAGTTTGAAAACCTGGCCCGCACGATGCTCGAGGCGGCCGGCGCCGAGGTGGCGCGGCCCAAGGGCTCGGCCAGCTTTGCACTCGCAGACGCAGACGGTTTCATTCCCCTGGAAGGCGTGATTGATCGCGATGCGGAACTCAAACGGCAGCGCAAGGAGCTGGAAAAGTTGCGTGGCATCATCGCCGGGAGCGAAAAGAAACTTGCCGACGAGAAGTTTGTAAGCCGCGCTCCCGCTGAAGTCGTCGCCCAGGCACGGGAGAACCTGGCCGCGCTGCACAAGCAGCTCCAGAGTGTCGAGGAGATCATCCGCCAACTCAGCGCGGATTGAACGAACCTGTGACTCATGTGCAGGGGGAGTCAGGCCTTGTGGTGCGATCTCTCGTCGAATGGAAACTAGCAACTAAAATTGTCGGGGACATTGTCCGCGAATGGGATCCGTATAGCCTCATGTCGTTAGGCGCGCCGCACGATGAGTTCGATGTTGAAATTGCGGCAGTCGTCAAGGAGGTAGGAAGAATTCGATCGGCAGCCGATGCGACGGTCGTTTTGAATCGCGTGTTCTCGGGCGCGTTCGGCGATGATGGATTTCCGCGCGAGGATTGCGCGGACGTTGGCGCCAAGTTATTTGAAAAGCTCAATGACGCAAACCTTCTCAAGGGTGGATAGACGCATCCCAACACTTCTTCCGCTTCGATTGGAGTCGCTCGTGTCCACGTCCGACCTCGCCGATAACCCGTTGCTCGTCACCGACGGCCTGCCGCGGTTCGATCGCATCAAGCCCGAGCATATCGTGCCGGCCATTCACAAAATCCTGGCCGACGCGTCGGCTCGGTTTGACGAGATCGAGAAGAATGTTAAGCCAACCTGGGCGAGTGCCGTCGAATCACTGGACGAATTGAACACCCCGTTTCAGTACGGCTGGAGTCCCGTCTCGCATTTTCTGGGCGTGCTCAACTCGCCCGAGTTGCGCAAGGCTCACGAAGAAGTGCTGCCCGAGGTCGTCACCTTCAGCCTGCGCGTGAGTCAGAGCGAGCCGGCCTATCGAGCGCTCAAAGAGTTGAAGGAGGGACCGGCCTGGGCGTCGCTGTCCGGTCCACAGCGGCGAATTGTCGATCACAAGCTTCTCGATGCGGAGCTGGCCGGTATCGGCCTGACAGGAGAGAAGCGAGAACGATTCAATGCCATCGCGCAAGAGATGTCGCAAGTGACGACCGACTTCTCTAATCATGTGCTCGATGCGACCAAGGCCTTTTCGATCACGCTCACCGACCCCGCCGATGTCGAAGGTCTGCCCCCCAGTTTGTTGCGACTGGCATCGCAGGCCCACAACAGCACTCTCGAAGGCGATCAGACTTTGGGCACTGAGGAAGCCGGCCCGTGGCGGTTTACCTTGGAGTTCCCCAGCTTCGGACCGTTCATGCAGCACAGCCGGCGGCGCGATCTGCGCGAGAAGATGTATCGGGCCTACGTCACGCGCGCGGCATCGGGCGACTGGGACAATTCGCCTCTGATCACGAAGATTCTCGCGCTCCGAACGGAAGAAGCCCAGTTGCTCGGTTTTTCCACGTTCGCCGAGTTGAGCCTTGCCAAGAAGATGGCGCCCAGCGTCGAGATGGTCGGCGCGATGTTCAAGACGCTGCGCGACGCGTCGTGGTCGGCGGCGCACCGCGAGCTCGACGAAGTCCGCGCGCTGGCTGCCGAGTCGGGCGCTGAGTTGGGGCAGGGGGGCCAGCCGCTGATGAATTGGGACATCGCTTTCTGGTCGGAACGGCTGCGCGAGAAGAAGTTTCAGTTCACCGACGAAGAACTGCGTCCCTATTTTCCGCTCGAGTCGGTGCTGAAGGGCATGTTCAGCCTGGCCGAGCGGATCTTCGGCATCCATGTCTCGCCGGCCGACGGCGAAGCTCCCGTCTGGCACAAGGACGTGCGCTTCTTCCGCGTCTCGAACGACAGCGGCAAACAAATCGCCGCGTTCTATCTCGATCCGTACAGCCGACCAGAAAATAAGCGGGGTGGCGCGTGGATGGATGACTGCCTGGGCCGCAAGTTTCTACACGGGAAGTTGCAACTGCCCGTCGCGCACTTGATTTGCAATTCGACGCCGCCGGCCGGGGGCAAACCATCGCTGATGACTTTTCGCGAGGTCGAGACTTTATTCCACGAGTTCGGGCACGGCCTGCAACATATGCTGACCACTGTCGACTACGCCGACGCGGCGGGCATCAACGGCGTGGAGTGGGACGCGGTCGAGCTGCCGAGCCAATTCATGGAAAACTGGTGTTATCACCGGCCGACACTGCTTGGCCTGAGCGCGCACTACGAGACTGGCCAGCCGCTGCCGGAAGACCTGTTCGAGAAGCTCTGTGCGGCCCGCACGTTTCAGGCCGGCCTGGCGATGCTGCGACAGCTTTTGTTCGGCATGACTGATATGGCGTTGCACGGCAGCTATTCCCCAACCGCGGGCGAATCGATCTTCGAGGTGCAGCGGCGCATTAGCGAACAGACCTCGGTGCTGCCCCTGTTGCCGGAGGATCGCTCGCTGTGCGCGTTCACGCACATTTTTTCCGGCGGTTATGCCGCCGGCTACTACAGCTACAAATGGGCCGAGGTGTTAAGCGCGGACGCGTTCAGCGCGTTCGAAGAAGCCGGGCTGGAGAACGAGCAAGCCATCGCTCGGATCGGACGCCGGTTTCGCGACACGGTCCTGGCCGAAGGCGGCAGCCGTCACCCGATGGAAGTGTTCAAGGACTTCCGCGGCCGCGAGCCTAATCCGCAGGCCTTGCTGCGCCACAACGGACTGGCTTAGGCACGCGCACACTGCGGTCTGGTCTCTTCATGGATTCTTCGCACGTGGGCGGTAGGCTGCTAAAAAATTAGTCGACCTTTTTGCCGTAAGACTCCCTCGCTGTCAGAGTCTGTTGCCGCCGCGGAGATTTGCCTTGGATCCGTTACAGGCTGAAAGTGGTGCTGCGTCGGTTCTGCCACGTCGGCGGTTCCTGGCGGTTTGCGGCAAAGTCGCGGGTTCGCTGGTGGGGGTCGGCGTGGTGCTGGTCGTGGCGCGATCGTTCTATCCACCTCTGCGACGATGGATCCGATTGCCGCCGTTCATGACGCCGTTTCGGCCAATCGCCGCGATCGACAGCCTGCCGCCGGGCGAATGGAAGCTGGTTCCGTTGACGGCCGACACTGCCGACGCGAAATCGAAGACAGAGGGTCCGGCCGTTTGGGTGCAGAGAGACCGCGATCAGCCGGAGAAGTTTCGCGTTCTTTCGCCGATTTGCACGCACCAGGGGTGCATCGTCAAGTGGCGGGCCGATCGCAGTTTGTTCGTCTGCCCGTGTCATGGCGGGACCTTCGACGCGGAAGGCAATCGCAAATCGGGACCGCCACAGTCTCCTCTGGCCATGCTGGATTATCGGGTCAAAGACGGCCAGCTGCTCATCCGAGGGGAAGACGGGTGACCACGTTGCCGAGCGTCGGTCCGCGGTCGTCGCACTCGGGACGCAGCACTTGGCACTCAGCACACGGTGACGCTACTTCGGCTGGCGTGCGAGATGTTGCTGGACCAGCGTGCTCGATTCGCGGCGATCCTCCATCGCTTGGTGCGCCTTGGTCGCGGCCGAATGTCTGCGGGACTGTTGGCGGTCGCCGATTCGCAGTTGGGCTCGGTAATAGGTCAGCCCCAGGCGGCGGAAGGTGAACGCCGTCAGATAAAACCCGCTGCTCCAACAAGCCCAGAGCAAGGGGAACGCAAGCAGCGGTGTGACATGTAACTGGGCGATGGCATAGCCGGCGGCGAAGACATGGGCGAGAAGCACGGCCCCGGCCAAAAGGGTGAGCGCGGCACACTCCGCAGGCATCGAGAAGGCAGTCCGCAGAACCTGCACGGGCGAAGCCACGCGCAATGACTCGTCGAGGTTGGTCAACAAGAGGGCGATCAACCACCACCCGACCCCCGCGAAGCACAGTTCGACCACGATCGACCAGTCGACAATCGTCAGATCGCCGCAATAGAGCCAGTAACCCCCGGCGGCCGCAAAGAGCAGAGCAGGCCCGGCGACAAAACAGCTCAGCCAATGGCCGCAACTGACGAGCGAGCCCACCGCCGTGCAACCAATTCCCGGCTCGTGCTTCGTGTGACCGTGAGCGGCCATCTCGAGAATGGCGTTGAAGTAGTGGAATGTGTGGCCCATGACGAAGAAGACTCCGCCCAGGCACGCGATCAGGCAGACAACAAGTTGCTGCCGCGCCGGATTGTCACGCTCCATCGACAGCCAAAAAATCAGGGCGGCAGTCGTCAACACCGCCTGCAGCAAGCCCAGCCGAAAGAACACCGGCAACTGGCTGAAGGGGAACATCAGGCTGGAGTACCAGTGCCGTTCCGTGCGACCGGGAAGCAGCTTCACCCAACGGGGCTGGGTGCGGAGCATCACGCTGTTGGGCCGATAGTCGTCGCCGTCGGTGACGCGACGTGTCGGGACGAACGTCGTTTTCCGGTTCGTCGGGGTGGCTCGGTTTTGCGGCAGGACGATCGAGTGGACCGGGGGTGAACCCGGTCCAACCGCCGCGGCGCTGGTTGACGCAACGCTGCTTGACGCAGCACTGCCTGGCGGGGGGGAGAAATCGCGCTGGGGCTCGGACTCGACAGTCCGGTTGCGGCGATCGGCCGCGCGCCGCTGCTTTCGCTGGCGCTTCCCTTTCGAGCTGCCGCCAAAGGCCCGGATCCAGCCCTGCTTCGGGACGGTGACGGGGGCCCAGCAGGCCGGACATTGAGTGCTTCGCCCCGCCATCCAATCGGGGGCTTTGAGCCGCTTTCCACAGTCGCAAACAACTTCGATCGCCATGCGCTCAGTGCCGGTGACACTCGATAATCGCGGCGTGTGCCGCGGATTTTCCGGCGGACTACTCCAACGCCACGAGCTGAAACCGCTGCCCCGTCATGTTAGGCCAGTCGTTCCCCGAACGCGAGGACTCATTCCGCTGTTCGTGGAGCGCGCAGTGTTCGTAAGAAGGCCAGGAGTTCGTCCTTCTCGGACGTCTTGAGTTGCTTGAACTTGTCGGCTGAGCCCTGACCTTGACCGGCGTGCAGTGCGATCGCTTCGTGCAGCGTCTGCGCTCGGCCGTCGTGCAGATAAGGAGCCGAGTCGGCAACGCCCCACAGCGGGGCCGTCCGCCACTCGCTGGATTGCGGCGCGCCGCCTTCGTCGAAATCGGGCAAGTTCGGAGGCAGATCGCCGTAGGTCCCGCCACCGACGAGCGTTTGACCCATGCGGTGCAGGAGCAGGTCGCTGTAGATCCCTTTGGCGGGGCCGACGTCGGCCTTATGGCAGTCGGAGCACCCGATCATGTCAAAGCGTTTCTTGCCGGCGGCCACGATCTGCGCCACCTCGGGCGACTCCGGAATTTCCTCCATCGGTCGGCCGAGCGTGGCGACGAATGCGGTCAACTGGTCGCACTGGGCGTCGGTCAAATCGAGACCGGGCGCCCGATAATCGCGCTTCGCCATCGAGACCGGCTGTGCCTGGCTCGGATTGCCCAATCCCAACTCGTTTGCGCAGGCGGCCCGCACAAAACCCGCGAGCGACGTAGTCTGAGCTTTCCAGCCGAAGCGGCCGACGTGGCCGTCGACCAAACGCAGCGCTCGCCCCACCGGAAACGTGTCGGTGTCAGAGTCGGCAAGACCCCATTTGATCCGCTCGGTCCGTTCGTTCGCGATGATGGTTTCGTCCGGAATGGCGTCAATCAGATTGGCACCAAACAAAGCCGGCGTGTTGCGCTGCGAGACATCCATCCCCACGACGATGCCGATATTCGGAGCCGTCGTGCAATCCCCTTGAACTCGCGGCAGCAAATCACTCAGCGGCGGACGACTCACGCCGCGAAAGGACGGCGACAAGAGGGAGAGGGTCTCGGTGAATTCGTCGCTGGTGGCGTAGGAGTGCACCACTCCTTGGCGCGATCCCTTTGTGGAGCCACTCGTTTCGGCGGGCTTGGCCGAGGCGTTGCGAACGTTGCGGATCGAGCGGTTGGCCAAGTCTCGGGCGTCGGCGATCGGATTGTCGATCTGAGTGAAGGTGGTGACGTTGTTCTCGAGCGGCCCGCCGCCGCCCAGGCCACCTTGCTTGTGACACTCAGCACACGATTTGGCGTTGAAGACCGGGCCCAGTCCGTCCCCCGCAGCAGCCAGCGGGTCGCCGGGAGTCCACTCGTGGACGAAGAGTTCGCGGCCGGCTTGCGACGCGGTCGCGTCGTAGTGGGGTTGCGGCGTAGAGCGTGTTAGCCACGTGACCCCGCGGTAGGCGAAGGGCAGCACGAGCACCAAAGGAACGATCACCTTCAGCGAGGCAAACGACCGCTTCATGACCCGACTCCCCTTCGACGCGAAGCCAAACATCGCACCAGTAGAACCCGCCCTGTAAGAGCGGTTCGCCGTGGCCTTTTGTTTAACGGTTTTCCTGGAAAATTGCTTACCTTCGCCGCCGTCCAGCCGGCTCCGGGGCGACGGGGGCCGCCGCGGCTGCCTAAAAGGCCCGCCGAAACGCCAACGCACGGGGCCGACAAACGGATCTCGGACCGGGTAAAATGGAAGGTAAGCTTGTCCTAAGGGTGGTCCACGCATAAGAATACGCTTAGCCGCCTGCTTAGCCCCGCCGCGATCTCGCCCGTAGCTCCACACGGATTGACGCCAGCTTCCTGGAAGGTGCGATTTGACCGCCACCCGCCTTTTCGCGAGTCGCATCCGCTCGTCGGTTTGCGCAAGCCTCCAAGGCAGGGGTCGGTCGTTTGTCTGTGCGGGCCACCGCTTAGCGATCGCCGTCATCTTCCTTTTGGCTGCCTGGGAAACGCCGGTTCGTGCGGACGAGAAGCACCAGCAGAAACCGACGCCCGCCCCGGTCGCTTCCACCGCTGCCAAGCCAGAGACGGCGAACGGCTCGGCGAAAACCTATCGCGACACGGTGCGGCCCTTCGTACGGAAATATTGCATCGAGTGTCATGGCAACGACACCACGAACGGTGCCGTGAACTTCGAGACGCTGGCAGATTTTTCGACGGCAGTTGCCGCCCGCAAGACGTGGGACAAAGCCCGCAAAATGCTCGAAACGACGGCGATGCCGCCGGCCGACCATCCGACGCGTCCCACCGAGCCAGAGATCGCGGACGTCCTCCGCTGGGTCAACCAGTCCGTCTTCGACGACGATTGCAGCAAAGTTCGCGATCCGGGCCATGTCACTGTCCGCCGGCTCAACCGGGCTGAGTACAACAATACGATTCGCGATCTGGCTGGCGTCAAGTTTCGACCGGCCGACGACTTCCCCTCGGACGACGTCGGGAACGGGTTCGACAACCAGGGAGAAGTGCTGTCGATCTCACCCCTCTTGATGGAACGCTATTTGTCCGCCGCCGAACGCATTTCGTCGGTGGCCCTGTACGGCGTTGACCTGAAAAACCCGCCTCTCAATCGTCTCGACAACCGCAAAATGACGCTCGAGGGGGCGACCCAGTTGACTCGCAAGAAGTACGCACGGGAGAAGCACTTCTTGCTGCCGTCGGTTGGTGCGGTCGACGGAACATTTCGTTGCCCCATGACCGGCGACTACGTCCTGCGAGTCGTCGCGATGGCGCGGCAACTCGGAAATGAACGAGCCCGGCTCGAGGTGCGAGTCGATGGCGCAGCGCGGCAGGTCTTTGAATTGTCGGGCGAAGCCGTCATTGGCCATTACGAATTACGACTGCACCTATCGAACGGCACGCACAAGTTCGTGGCCTCGTTTACAAACCCGCCTGCCGAGCCGCCGTCGCCGCCGGCATTGCCCCAGGCTGCACTTAGAGGTAAAGCCGCGAAGAAAGCGGATCGTCCGCGACTCGCGCGCGAGATCGAGATTGAGCGGTTCGAGCTTGAAGGACCTTTTGCCATCGATTCGCGAGATCCGAGCTTCGCGTCGCTCGAGACGCGCAAGCGGATCCTGTCTTGCGCTCCCGGAGCAGATCAATCGCCGGCTCAATGCGCGGCTCGCATCCTG
>DASRXU010000400.1:0-10649 GCA_035687365.1 Planctomycetaceae bacterium
TTCCAGCTCCAATGTGCATCCGGTCGATATCGCCAAACTCAGCCTGTTTGACGGACTGTCTCGACGGGTCGACGCGCCGGACCGGGCCTGCCGTCCTTTCGACTTCGATCGTGACGGCACGATCGTCGGTGAAGGGGGCGCGGCCTTTGTTGTCGAGCGCTACAGTCACGCGGTTCGTCGCGGCGCACGCATCTATGCGGAAGTGCTCGGCGTCGCCGCAGGCTGCGACGGCACCGGCTCGTCCAACGGAAATGGGGGCACCGGCCTGGTGCGTGCCATCCGCTCTTCGATGCGTCAGGCCTCGCTGAAACCCGTCGATTTGGGGCACATCAACGCTCACGGCAAGAGCACACAGCGAGACGACCTCGTGGAGGCTTGTGCGTTCCGCCGCACGTTTGATGACGCGGTGGAGTCGATTCCTGTCACGGCGCTCAAGAGCTATTTCGGTCACTTTGATGCCGGATCCGGCGCGGTCGAACTGGCGGGCAGCTTACTGGCGCTCGAGCACGGCACCCTGCCGATGACCCTCAACTACTAGACTCCCGATCCCCGCTTCCGTCTGCGGGTCGTGCACCGGGAGCCGCTCGATCTGCGCAAGAAGACCGCGCTCACGGTCAATCGGACGGCGATGGGCCAAAGCGCGGCAGCGATCATTCGCGCCGTCTAATCGCAATTCGGCTGCGTTCCAGTTCCCGGTGTGAAATCAGCGATCGGTTCGCGCGCGAGGAACCTCGCGACAAGCGGCGCCAACCTTTGAGTCGCTCGAAGTCTGAACGGTTCGGCTGCGAACGTGGCAGCCAGACGCTGGGAACTCTGAGGAAGATCACGGTTCTCACATGGCCGCGAGTCCTCTTTATCGCACAGTGCCCGACAGGACGAAAACTCTGCGCTGGCACACTCTTTCGCGAATTGCTCCCAATCCCAATTCAAGATCAGACACCCGCGCGGGACGCTTTATGCGCACACTGTTGTTGACGGCCGGACGAGGAACTTACGCGCTGACTCTGGCGCGACGCTTTCACGCGGAAGGGTATCGCGTGCTGGTGGCGGACGCCTGGCCGCACACGCTGTGTCGCTATTCGTCGGCGGTTGCTCGCTATTTTCACGTGCCGTCGCCCGCCCGCGAGACCTCAGAGTGGCTCGATGCGGTCTGGGATATTTCCGACAAGCAATCGGTCGATCTGATCATCCCGATCTACGAGGAAGTGTTTTACCTCGCCCAAGCCAAGGGCGCCCGCAAGGATGGTCCCCCTCTGTTTGCGCCGAGCTTTGAAACGCTGATCGGTCTGCACGACAAGTGGCTGTTCATCGAAAAGGCGCAGGAACTCGGATTGTCGGCCCCCGGCACCACGCGGATTGAGAGCCGCGACGAATTGCTGCGGGTCTTTGCCGAGCGCGAAGGGAGCCGCACGGTTTATAAGCCGGTCTATTCGCGGTTTGCCGCGCAAACCGTGGTCCGCCCCGAGGGACTCGAGGCACTCGAGGGCGTCGAGCCGACGGCGCGCCGCCCGTGGATTGCCCAGGAATACCTGCCCGGACGCCCGTTCGCCACATTCACCGTCGCCCACGCGGGGCGCATTACCGCGCACGCCACTTACGCCACCGATTTTTGCCATGGCTTCGGGCCGACGGTGGTCTATCGTCGCGTCGAGCAGCCGGCCGTGTTGCAGTGGGTCCGAACCTTTGTCGACGCGGTCAAATACACCGGACAAATGGGGCTCGATTTCATCGAGGATGCTGCGGGCCGAATCGCGGCCATCGAGTGCAATCCGCGGCTGACCGGCGGCATGTATCTCCTGAAAGATGATCCGCGATTCACTGCCGCTTATTTCGATCCGCAGACGGGTCCGATCGAGGCCACGAGGGCTCGCTCGTACACGTTCCGATTCTGGCTGTTCTGGACTCTGTTTCGACACACGAAGGCCTTCCCCGGCTTCGGAGAATGGTCGCGGCAGTTCTTTGGTGCGCGCTCGACGAATGAGTTCCTCTGGTCTGATCCGCTGCCCCGCTTGATGGGGCCCCTCTTGACCGCGGGCGTCGCGGTGGCCGGTCTTAAGAACGGGATTGGCGCCCGCGAGATGGTCACACGCGACTTCGAGTGGAGCGAGGACCTGACCGCGCTCAATGCCGAGGCCCTCGCACGGTGGGCGGCGGAGCAAGCCGCGTAGTCGCGATTTCTTGCGGCTCTTACCCACTGCCCCGCGTGCATTTCAAAATGCGGGCACATCCGTCTTTGCGCAGCCCTTATCGCTCGCGCGTCCGTTCGACGCTCGGCCAAGATCGCTCTCGCGCGCCCGTTCGGTGTCCACTCGAATTCGCGGCGCGGGGTATACTTGGAGCTGAGGAGCGATTTCGTTTCGGTAAGGTTCTTCAGGAAAGGGCAGGACAATGAAGACCTTGTTGTCGTTAGGTTGTGTCTCGCTTGTGGGCCTGACAATGGCGTCCCAGCCAGCGTCGGTCCAAGCAGGCGTGGGAGTTGGAGTGGGGGTCACGGTGCCGGTTGGTCCGGTCTACGCCGCGCCGGCTCCGGTTTACACGGCGCCAGCCCCGTATTACTACGGGCCGCCGGCCTACTATGCACCGCCGGCCGCGTACGTGGCGCCGGCACCAGTCTACCGGCCGGGCTTCGTGGTTTATGGGGGACGCTACTACGGACGTCCCTACTACCGCAGAGGCTACTGGCGGTAAGCGAGCGGCAAAGACGGTCGAACCCAGGAGCCGCCGCCGCACGTGAGACTTAGTTGTGTCAAAATCAAGCGGCCTGCCGTTGAGTCGACAGGCCGCTTGTGTTTCTTGAGCCGACCGCTCTTAAGCCTGCAACAGCCAGCTCTGACCGTTGAGCAGCTCAGCGAACACAAAGTCGCCGAAGCTCGGGTTGACCAGAACGCCCGAGTTGGTCACGACGCCAGCCTCGGTCACCTCCTCATCGACGTAGATGTTGTCGAGGCCTTGGGGCGTCGTCACCTGAATCTGACCCGTGACACCCGCGTAGGGGCCATTGGGGAGCATCTCGCCGTTGACAAGAATTTCGACTTTCCCCGCCCCGAGCTGCAAGATTTGCAACGAGTCGTTTTGGGTCGAGTCGGTAACGACCAGATTGCCGTTTACGACCGACGCGGTTGCGGTCGTGGCGGCGAAGGGCAGCGGGTTGATTGTCCCGACGCCTGTGCCGATCTGAATCGGAGCGTTCGTCGCCGTGGCGAGCTGCAAGATGACCGTTCGGTTGTTCCCCGCCGTTCCCAAGATCGGAACCGCGACCGTTTCGACCGTCGTGCCTGGCGAGAATCGGAGCGTTCCGCTCATCGGCGTGTAGTCGACGAACGCCTGTCCGGTCCCGTTTTGCGTGGCGAACTTGACGGTGACCGTCGAAGTGGCCGGATGGCTCAGATAAACGTGGAACAACAAGCTCGCCGGGATGTCGGCGTTCTTGAAGATCGTCGCGCCATTGACGCCGGCCGTGCCGAACGAGTTCGCCGAAGCGATATCGATCGCCCCGTTCCCGTAGAAGTCGCCCGTAACCACCGATTGCACGAGGTTGCCGGTGCCGACGGGGACCAAGGTCGGAGCGCTGAACGTGCCGTTGCCGTTGTTGGTGAGCACGCTGATCGAGTTGTCGCCGACACCGCTGTTGGCGACGACCAGATCGGGCACCCCGTCGCCGCTGACATCGCCCGCCGCGATGCTGAAGACAGACGGCCCGGCCAAGTAAGTTCCGGTCGGCAGGGGCTGACCCGCAATCGGCAGAGGCACCGGCGTGAATTTGCCGGTTCCGTTGCCGAACAGCACCGTCACGGTGTTGATGCTGCCCGATTGGTTCGGAGAGTTTCCAACGTTGGCGACCGCGATGTCGAGAATCCCGTCGCCGTTGAAGTCCGCGATCGCCAGCGAGCGCGGCTGGACGCCCGCAAGGTAGCTGGCTGACGTGAACGTGCCGGTGCCATTGTTCATCAGCACGGTGACGCTGTTGCTCGACGAGCCGTTGTTGGCGACAACCAGGTCGAGGATGCCGTTGTTGGTGAGGGCCACGGCCTTGATGTCGGTCGGGGCCTGTCCGACGGCAATATTCACCGCGGCCTTGAACGTCATGTTCCCGTTGCCGTAGAGGATCGAGACGGTGTTCGAGTTCATATTGGCGACCGCGATATCGACCTTGCCGTCGCCGTTGAAGTCGCCCGCCGTGACGGCCGACGGCGCACTGCCCGTCGCATAGCCGCCGCTCAGCGTGAACCCGCCGAAGCCGTTGTTCTGGAGGACGGTGACTCCGTTGGCCGTCGAGATGGCCAGGTCGAGAGCGCCGTCGCCGTTGAAGTCGGCCGCCACGATTCCGGTCGGGTTGGGCCCGACGGGGTAGCTCTTGGTGACCGGATTCGCACTCGTCGGATCGAGGATCACGGTGATCGAACTGGCTTGCGAATTCGCGACGATGAGGTCGGGAATGCCGTTGCCGTTCAGGTCCGCCGTCGTGATGAAATCGGGCTGGTTCGCAGTGGTAAACGTGTTGGTTGCCGGGCCGAACGAGAAGCCCGGATTCAGCCCTGTGCTGGAAACCTGCGACGGGCTACCGATCACAAGTTGCGGCGTGCCGGTCGTGCTGACGATGGACGTCTCGACCTGAGAGGACCCCGCGATCGTAGCGTTGGTGATGCTCAGGGCGCGGAACGTAATCGTTTCGTTGGTGCCGGTCGTGTCGCCGGTCGCAGTAATGGTGTACGAGACAGAGCTTTGTCCCGCGGGGATCACGGCGACGAAGGTCGGCGCGGCGTTCGTCAACGGAATGACGCCCCCCGGTCCTGTCAGGGTGTAGTCGGTAAACGGAGCCATTCCGCCAACCAGGATCGTCAGCGAAACGGCAGCCTGGGTCCGCTGCGCCAGCGTGATCGTGAAGGTGCCGCTGCTGTGATCGTCCGTGATCTGCGGAATGCTGACGCTGAGTGTCGTCGGCGGATTGGTGACGGCGGCATCGCCGAAGTTCAGGCCCGCAGCCGCCGGGCTGACTCCGATATATCCGAGGCCGTTAGCGGGCTGCGTCTGGCCGAATTGCGGCGGAACGATCTGGAGGACGTCGTAAGAACCGTTGGCCAGGCCGAAGAAGGTGTAATTCGGCGCACCGGCCGCGGTCGAGAAGATATACGGATCGCTGGCCACGTCGAACGAACTATTGTGGTTCTTGTCGATGAACAAGAGCACGTTGGGAATGCTCGGTTCGTTGTTGTCCAGGACTGCGTCGAAATTGAGGTCGTTGTAAACGGTGCCAGCGAGGTTGCCGGCCGCCACGGGATCCGTGTCGTGCAGCGGCAACGATACGTTTGTATTCGCTCCCGGGGTCGCATTGTAGAGCGTTGCCTGACCGATACTGACCGTGACCGAGAACGTTCCGAAGAGGTCCACCGGCAAACCGGTCAGAATGATCGAGCCGCTTGTTTGGCCGGCGGGAATGAAGATCGTCGTGGCGCTCGGGACATACTGCTGATTTTGAATGGCCGTTCCGCCGAAGACGAGGCTGACTTCCACGTTGTCTGTCGTAGCCGCGCTCAAAACTGCGCTAATTGTGGCGGTTCCGAGATCCTCCTCGATGGTTTCGCCAGTGGTCGAACTGAGGGAGACTTGGGGCAGCGGCGTAGCCACCGGAATGGCGACCACGATCTGAACCATTTCGACGCTCCAGACGTTGGGCGCCGATGCAAACTCCTGGAAGGTCCAAAAGACCGCTTGTCCACCCGAGACGCCGAAACGCTGACCGGCGAAGTTCGGATCGGCGACAGTCGAGCTGTAGTTGCCCCAGGCGTTCACGCCGTTGACGGGGACGTTGTAGCTGCCCGCACCCGGAGTCAGCAGGATGGGCGTGGTGAACGTCGTTAATTGATTGTTGAGAGGGCCGGTCGTCTGTCCGATGACGGCATAGGCGCTCGCAAACTGGTTCGGGCCAGAGCCGGTAAAGCTGATGACCACCTGGTCACCGACTCCGACATCGGTCAGCGCGGCCACCGAGGCGTTGTAGAAGCTGAGGTTCGGATCCTTGATCAGGCCCGTTTGCTGGATCTGGCCGCTCGTCACGCTGATCTCGTACCATCGAATATCGGACCGCCCGCTGGCATCGGCGACGGTTTCCACCGCCCAAATATCATTGACGCTCTGGTAGATGGTCCCTGAGAAGCCCGCGGGTCCGTCGGAAATGGGAGGCGCCGGGTCTGGCTGAGGCGCGGGATTCGGATCGGTGATCGGCCCTCCCCCAGGAATCGGGACCGCCGTCGGCGGGGAGATCGCGGCGTTGGCATTGTTGCCGCCCGCGATGATGAAGCTCAGCAGGGCGTTCGGCGTCGAGGAATTGCCGGAAAGCAGGGCTTCCGGCTGTGACGGGTTGAAGGTCGGATTGAACTCGGGCTGCAGTTCGAAGCCGGACGGAATATTGAAGTACTGGGTAAAGTTGGTGGTCGCGGCGGCGCCGTTGTTGAAATTGGAAATCGGAATCGAGAATCCAGTCTCGCTCGTGTTTCCGAAGATCGGATTCACCAGATCGGCCGTGATGTAAATGGCGTTGGCGTCCATACCCAGCGCGACGCCCGTAGCCGAGAAGACCTTCGCAGTCGGATCCACCGGCAGCGTAAAGGCACTCCAACCGCCAAGCGGATCTTGTGTCTTCGAGACGGCGAACAGCACGTTGTTGTTGGTCCCGCCCACCGGATTGATGGCCACGGCGAAGAATCGCTGCAGGATCGGGTTGAACTCGACCCGCGGATTGACCGCGTCGCCGGTGAGGCCCGACAGGCCCGCATTGATCCAGAACTGGTCGAGTGTCGTTTGCGTGATGATGAAGCCCGAGTTGTAGTCGTAGACCGTGTATTGATCGTTGGTCATCACCACGATGCGGGGCGGAATGCCGGGTGTGCTAGGTGGCACGGGTGGGGTCGCCGTACCGACGGCCGCCGCGATATCCGGAGGCGATGCGCCCCCGCTTTGCAACGTCGCGGCAACCGAGCTTTGCGTAACGGTGCTCGTTTCGATGATCGAGACGATGGCCGTCCCATTGCCGATCGTCGCGCCTGCTGGGGGCGGCGCCGCCAAAACGGGAACGTCAAGCGACGGATTGTCGAGCGAAACCGTGAAGTTCAGCGCGGAAGTCGTCCCACTCGGTGCCGACGGGATGGTGGTGATGAAGATCGTCTGCTGGGTGACTTCGGCGGCGAAGTTCAGAGTGCCGCTAGCGCTTCCATTCGGGAGCAGGTATTGCGCCCCCGCGAATGCCGTCCCGTTGGCGATCAGGTAGTCGACGCTGACGGGGAAGGGGACCGGTCGCGAAAGATTGACTTGGACAGCCGCCACGCCGCCCTGCAGGGTCACCGTGCCCAGCACGGAGAACGTGACAGGCACTCGAGCATTCACATAGTTCGCGGTGACCGGCAGGAAGCCTTGCTGCACCACAGCCCCTGTGACGCTGGCGATGCCAACTGTAACCGTGGTTTCCGCCCGATTGAGTTTATCGTCGAGTCCAGTGAGGGTGACGCTGCCACTCGGCTGGCCGGCGGTAATCCTGATCTGATCCGTGGCCGGGCCACCTGGTCCGTCGGTGACGCTGTATTCGATATTCGGCGTGGCCGTTCCGGTGAACGACAGGTTGACGAAGACGTCGACATTGGTCGTTTGCAGCAGCGTCGCCGTCACGACAATCTGACCGCCTTGCGTGAAGACAGGCTGGGACAGCGTGAGTCCGACCGCCGGTTTGGAATCGAGCTGCAGGATGGTCACGGTGATGGAGTTGTTGGTCGGCGAGGGCTGGCCCTGCGAAACGGTACCCAGGCTGATAATCACCGTGTGGTCGGGACCGATCAGGCCGCTGTCGAGGCCCGTAACCGTGATGGTCGTGCTCAGTTGGCCACGAGGGATAACTACCTCCCCGAAGGGATGTTGCTTACTACCCAGCTGGTTGCCGCCGGCGTCGGTAATGATGTAGTTTGTCCCGTAAACGCCTGTCCCAGAGAACAAGAGTTCAATCCGGTCGTCGACTTGCGAAGTGGTCGACTGGGAGATGGTGATGGTGGTCGTGCCGCCCATGTCGCTGATCGCGAGGTTTGGGGTGGTCGGGAGCGACACCACGGGGTTCTGCCCGAACGGATTGCCGAGGATGAAGTTATCAACCACTTGACCCTGCGCCGTGCCGGCGCCGGGCACGCGGGGCACGTTGAGCGTCGTATTTTGGGTCGTGTCGACGATGCTCTCGATCGTGACAAACAGTGAGGCTGCCGGCAGGTTCGGAATGGTGTTGGGAATTCCGGTCAGCGTGATCGAGCCGCTGAGTTTACCCGCCGCAATCGTGATGAACAGGGCGCTCGCCGAGTAGTTGGTGCCCAAGATTGCCGTGCCCGAGAAGCCCAGATTGACTTGGATCGGGTCGATTAGCGCCTGGGTCAGCGTGGCGGTGACTGTGAGCGTTCCGCCACTCTCAAAGAGCGTCTTGCCGTCAGGGCCCCCGCCGCCCGAGAGAGCCAAGCCGATCCCCGGAGTATTGGAGTCCGTGCGAATGATCGTGACGGACTGCGATCCACCGGCAATTCGCGCGTTCGTCGCCGAGAAGATGGTAACGATAATCGTGAGGTTGCCGGTCACGAGGCCGTCGTTCACTCCCGTCAGAGTGATACTGCCAAAGGTTTGCCCCGCGGGGATCGTGATCGTTGTCGCCGAGGCCTGGTATTGAGCGGGCGTCGCAGCCGAGCCGCTGAATTGCAACGCGATCGTAACGGGCGAGGTGGAGACCTTGGACAACGTGGCGATGACCTGTGTCGTGCCACCTTGTTCGGCCAATGGATTGGTCGTGACCGAAAGTGTCGCGGTGGGGAGGTTGCTCTTGGGAGCGGTTTGGGCAGCTTGCACGGCGGCGACGCCGTTCACCAAACCGAACCCAAAATTGCTGTTGAAACCCGGAGTCGACGACATCGGAGTCGCCGTGTTCTGCATCAGCTGATAGATCTGGGACGGAGTGAGAGCTCCAGCTCCGCCCGCTTCCTGCAGCATCAGCGCGGCGACACCCGCGACGCTCGGCGCGGCGGCCGAAGTGCCGAAGAATGGATCGAACTCATTGTTCGTGTTCGCCACGTTCAGATTGTCGCCGTCGACACCGGTGAACAGCGGCTGGTTGCGCGGGAGCGGAGCCGGCAAGGCATTGCCCGCGGTATCGAAGAGGAATTCCGTTCCGCCGCCCGTCGAAGAGAACGACTCGAGAATTGGTGGCGTCACGCCGAAGGCCGGCGTATTCGTGTACGCTGCCGCACCCACGCCCGCGGCTCCGAGCGCGACGGGTTGACCGAACGTCGTTCCACTATTGGTGGCAAACGTGTTGATCAGGAAGGGCAGGCCGTCGGTGAGGCCCATGTACTTCATGACCGTTGGGACGGGCCCCGAGTCGTGCTCGATGGAAATAAAGAATGTCTGCGTCCCAAAGCTTCCGTCGTTGAAGAAGTTGAAAAGTTGCTCCGCATCTCCTCCGACGGTGTTATTGATTCCTTCCGCGACGATGTTTATCCCGGAAAACCCGCCTTGGTTGGTGCTCAGGAACATGTCCATTTGACTCTGATTGCCCTTGCCGCCAACTGAGGCGAACGGCTGGCTCCACTGGAAGTCGAATGTGACATCGCTGCCAACAGGAATGGTCACCTGCTGGAATACAGTGCCGCCTCCGAAGTTGTTGAGAGTGCTGCCAGGGAACATCCCGTTCCCGGTGGAGTTGAACGCGCCTTGCCACGCCTGGCTGCCGTCGTTTCCGGCGGCGGAGAAGTAGGCGACGCCTCTGGCGGCAACCGCGTCCGCGGCCTGTGCGATGATTCCTTCTTGGAAGAAGGGTTGATCGAAGTATCCAACGTCATCGACTTCGACGTTGGCATGCGCCTGGCTTTGGAGGGCCAGAATGTTTTGGGCGAAGGCCGGGGAACCTCCGGACGCGGTGGCAAATGCCAGCTGAGCGCCCGGGGCTTCCGCATAGACGATCTGCGTCATGGCGCGGCCTTCATCGGTGCCGCCCGCATCCGCCAGGTTGATAACGTTGCCGGGGAGCTGTCCGTTCGCAACGTCTGTTGAGTATCCGCCCGTCGAGTTAAAGCTGTCGGACAAGATGCCGACCGTGATTCCCGTGCCGGTCACGCCGAACTGGGTTTGAGCCGTGGTGGCTCCGATGGCTTTCGCGCCCTGTGTGCTATCAGCGGGTGCACTGACGAAGTAGCTGGATTGCTGCGCGAAGTTCAATCCACTGGTCATCGCCAGGTTGGCCAACTGTCCGATTGGCATCCAACCGGAAACGTCGGGACCCACAACACCCGTCACCTGCATTCCCAAGCCCTGGAGGCTCGTCACGAGCGCGCCGATATTGGCGGTCGCGGTGGCTTCGACCAGCACGCTGTTCCCATTCAGATGGATCAGCGGATTTGTCGTCGTGAATGTCCCCTGACTGCCGTTCTGCTGCCACTGCTGGTATTGGAAGTAGAGGGTGTCGAGCGTCATACCGTCGGGGGCCATGTAACCGTCGCGCTGGTTGTCGAAACCAAAGAACGCGGCGTTAGCGGCCGCAGTCACGTTGGTGATCGGAGGCGGCGTATACGTGCCCGATTGCGCCAGAGTCGTGATGCTCAGCTGCGGGCGATTGCTGGCCGTTGCGTTCTCGTTCG
>DASRXU010000401.1:0-15949 GCA_035687365.1 Planctomycetaceae bacterium
CGACCACCGTTTCGGGCGCGTCCGCGGAATCGGTCAACATTCAGAGTCTGCTGTCTACCGGCAGCGTGAGCTTCGACAACCTGTCGATCGATCATCGCGAGGGGGTCGGAGTGGCGATCAATCAGTCGAGCGGAACCGTGGCCGTCACCGGCACGACGAACATCACCAACGAGACCGGTTCGAATGCGTCTGGCATCTCCATCACCAATTCGTCAGGCAACACGACCTTTGGCGGCGCAGCGACCGTCAGCAATGCGGCAACCAATCCCGGCGTCTCTCTGCAGACCAACACGGGCGTCACGACGTTCAGCACGCTCAACGTGACCAGTGTGAACGGCACCGGTCTGTTCGCCAACCAGGGCGGAACGCTGGTCGTCAACGGTCCTCAGACCGCCGGCGTGGGGGGAGCAATCAACTCGATCAACGCCACCGCCGTCGACCTCGAAAACACCAACCTGAACGTCAACCTGGCGTCGGTCTCCAGCAACAATTCCGCGGCCGGCATCAAGCTGATCGCGTCTCCGGGATCATTCTTTGTCACTGGCGACGCGACCAACAGCGTAGGCAGCGGCGGAACGATCCAAGCCGATACAGTCGGCATCCTCCTGCAAAACGCCGGGACGGTCGGACTGGCGGGGATGACTTTGAAGTCCAACGGTGTGGGCATTCAGGCCCAAGACGTCAAATTGTTGGGCGTAGCCAACACGAGCATTACAGGTTCGTCGTCGTTCGGAATCGATGCACTCAACGTCGGCACGCTCAATGTCACGAACTCGACGTTCACAGGTAACGGAGCGGCCAGCATCCGCAGCCAATACAACCAGATCGGCGCCTATACCGTCGACGTGGCCTCGAGCACTCTCACTTCGACCAGCGCCGACAACCTGCTGATCGCCGCTCTCTCGGGCAGCGAGGGGTCGACTTTGACGACCCTCGTGCAGAGCAACACGTTTACGAACGGCGCCTCGAACACGGCCGGAATCAACATCAATTGGAACGGCACTCTCTCCGCGGGGATTAACGGAAACAGCTTCGCGGGAACCGGCGGTTCCAATACGGGCGTGCTGATCAACAATGCGTCGACGCTCTACACATCGACGATTTCGCTTCAAAGCAACGCGTTTGCAGCCAACGGCGGCAACGACGTCGGTTACCACGTCATCACGGCCGGACCGTCGGCCATTACGTTTCTCAGCAACAGCGTGCAATTCGGCGGCGCTAACGGGACGGGGATGGAGTTCTCGTTGGGGCCCTCGGCCACGGTCCAGCTCACGAGCAACGGACTCTTTGACAACACGGGCGGCGCGACTGGCATTTTGTTCGATTCGGTGACCGGACCAAGCACAATCGGAATCAGCGGCAACATGATCGCGGTGCCCAACGGCGGTGGTCCCGATCGAGGAATCGTCTTCACGAACGTGACCGATCCCGTCATTCTCGGCGCGACCTACCTGGTCAATTTGACCAGCAGTCAGAACAACACCGTCACCGGGACTGCGACGCCGTTCTCGGTTCCCGCCTCGACGACCAGCGGCGGGATCCTGGTCAACGGCTCACTCCTTCCCTAAATGAGCGAGACGGCCGCCTTCAAACGGACGAGCCGATTCCCTTGGCCCGTTGCCTCAGCGAACTGGCGCATCGGGCGTGTTCATCATCTCTTCGTGCGCCCGCAGGGCGGCGACGGATCGCTTGAGCGCCCGGCGCGATTCGTAGATCTGCTTGAACGCCGTGATGTAGGTGCGGTAGTCGCGGGAAATGGTGCTGGGCCCATCGATGCGTTCTGAGAGGGTTCGCCCCAGAGTCAACAGGGCTGGCTCGAACGCTTCTCGAACTTGCTTCAACAGCAAATTGGCGGCGTCGTCCACCTGGCTGAGCACGTTGTAGGCCGTCATCCGATCTTCGGCGCGTTCCGCGTCGTTCATGTGCCGCACAGCGCGGGGGGCCGATTTCGCGCCGATCGCGTTCTTGTCGACGAGGCGTCCGAAAGGGCTCACCGCATTCTTGGCCTGAGTGCTCAACTCCTGGGCCGACTCGAGACCGCGCCGCGCCCGTTCGAACTCCGGATTGATCTCGAGCGCTTTCAAATAATGAATGATGGCGTGCTGGAAATTGCCCATGTCGACGTAGACGTTGGCCAGGTTCTGATGGGCGGCCGCCATTTGCGGCGCTACGCGGACTGCCTCTTTATAAGCGGAGACGGCCATCGCTTGCTGGTTAAGGCCGCGGTAGGCCAGACCCAGGTTGTAGTGCCCCTCGCCGGAACTTTTATCCTTTGAAACGGCTTTGCGCAGGATCGTGACCGCTTTGTTGAATTCCGACATCCGGTTGTAAACCGCGCCCAGATTCACCAAAGCCTTCGCTTGCCGCGGATCGAGCAAAGTTACCTTTTTGAAGTGCTCGGCCGCCTGCGGGTAATCCTTCTTCAAAAAGTAGGCGGCCGCCAACCCTTCATGGACGCTGATTGCCCGATCATCCAGAGCCAGGGCCTTCGTGAAGGACGCAATCGCCGCGTCGGCGTCTTGATGACGCACGTGGCGGCGGCCTTCCTCACAGAAAGAATCGAACTCGGTGGTAGCAGTCATCGACTAAAGTCCGAAGTGACCGGGTTGCTCAAAGTAGCGAGATCGTTTTGCTGCGCGGGCCTTCGTTGAAGGCAATCTTTCCCTCGCGAGCCAACCAGCCGACCCCTTGCATGACCAGGTCCCGCGGAGCTTCGATCTCGCGGGCCAGCTTGCTCAGGGTGACCGGGCCGTTTTCGTTCAAATAGTGCCACACCTGGCCGGCAACCGCCCCCACGCTCTCCACCTGGTGCGAAAAGATCTCCGCAGCCATGTGTCCGTTTCCTCCGCGCAGTCCGCCCAATTTCGGCCCGGCCCGCAACGCTTGTGCATGAACTCTGGGAGTCGTGGGTTAACCATCCGTCATATTGGACGGCCCATCTGAAGTTTTTTCGAGGCGCTGCCAGACCAGCCCTGAGATGGATACCCCGATTATATTCACTGCCGCAGGTCGCGAGCAAAGCCGCCGACCGCTCCGGCACCGACTCAGGCATCTTCTTCCCCGGCGAAAACCAGACTGGCGGAGATGGCTTCGAGCAACGGGCGGGTCGTCTCAAGTTCGCCGTCGAAGCCTTGGTAGAGCACCAGGACGGTATAACGCCGCGTTTGAAAAGCTCGCAGGAACGCGCTGCTAATCAGCTCGAAGCACACGAAGTCGACGTCGCGCGCCAGGCCGGCCCGCTTGCCGACACGGGCCGTCGAGGGATAGATGTCGGCCTCGGCGTATTCCTCCCGGAACGCCTCGACCGCCGAGTTAAGCACTTCCTGCGGCGAAGGACTGTCTTGGAACAAAGAGATTGACCAGAAGGACGTTTCGGGGCTGGCAACCGTGATCGAAGTGGCCTCGTCATCTTCCTGTTCGGTCAATTCCCAGTTCGCGGGGTAGCGAAAGCTGATCCCATGTCCTTCGTAAATTTCCTCCATGTTTCCTGGCTCCTCGGGACGCGCGATCCGACATCAGGCCTTGTGAGGGGGGCGGCGGATCGATTACCCTAGAATTATCCCATGATTGGCTTCTAGTGGACATACGCAGCGTCGCGGATTTCAAAGGCCGAAAGAGTTTTGAAGCCCGTTCGCGGTGGTCGTCCCGATTGGTTCAGGCCACGACGAAGATTTTTCCTGAATCCTTTTTTTGGGCCCCGGACGGCCTGAGCTTGTCCCTATCCAAGGGGATCCCCAATGGTTTCGAGTCGAGCGTCGGAAGTAGCGGAGCTCCTTTGGGAGCTGAAAAAAGCACAAAAAATCGCGACCTTCAGCACTCTCGCCAAGCAGGCGGGATTTAGCGCTGGCATGAATGGTCGCACCATGGTGACGACGATTCGCACCATTCGTCGCGATTGGCCGCACCTCGAATGGTGGCGCGCCGTCAGCGACGACGGACTTCTTGCGAAGGAATCGGAACAGGAATCCAAGCTCCGCCAATCTGGCTACGAACTCGAAGAAGCCAAGGGGAAGCGCGGTTCGGTCGTGATTAAATCGATCGAGACGCACCTGATGAGCTGGCAGCAGGTCGCCGAAGCCGCTGCGGAATAGTTGATCCGCTGGAAGAGTTTTGGCCGCGCGGGACGGCCGTGCGAATCGCTGTGTGCGATCGGCGGCAGGGGACCAATCCGCGGCTTGGTCGGCTCGTATGCCCGTTGTTCCGCATCGCTTTCTGTTCCGCTTCTCCTTTCCCGTGCGAGAGGTCGAGCAGTCGGGCGCGCAGCAGCCGTTCCTCGATCTCGATAAGATCGCGCCCCTGCCGGATCTCGGCGGACTCGACGCGGCCGTTTCCTTTGCGGCTCTCCGTGCCGGCTGGAACGAAGCCGGCCTCGGCTTTCGGTTGACCGTCAGCGGCAAGAAGATGCCGGTGTTTGTCGACGCGAGTGATCCGACTGAATCGGACGGTCTGCAACTCTGGATCGATACGCGGAACACGCAATCGATTCACCGCGCCAGCCGCTTTTGCCATCGGTTCGTTTTTTGGCCGAACCCGGACAAATGGGGCAAAGCGACGAGCAAAGGCGGTGGAGTCGGCGTCGCGGGCGCCCAGCAACTCGTAATCGCGCTGGCCAAGGAAGACGCCCCCATGAGCCGGGCCGCGCTACTGCGGGCCGTCTCGCGGCCGATCGCCGGCGGCTATGAGCTCGACGTCTGGATCCCTGCCGAGTGTCTGCAGGGCTACGACCGTGAATCAAATCCCGTGTTGGGGTTTTATTACGCGGTCCGCGACGCCGAACTGGGCGAGCAATTTCTGACCGTCGGCCGCGAGTTTCCCTTCGACCATGATCCAAGCCTGTGGTCGACACTGGAACTCACCAAGTAGCCGTGCTGCGCGTCAATCCGGACGGACTTCGAGGACAAGCGCGAGTTCCGGATTCTGTCCGGCTTCCAAATGGCTCGCCTTATCGTTCGTGAGCGTGACGGAACCGACGTAGACCGGCTCACCAATCGGAATCGAAACAGTTGTCGACCATTCCTGCGTGCCGACGTCTGCACGGTCGATCGTCAACATCGTGCTGACGATCGGCCCAGCGGCCTGCTTTTCCGACGAGCCCGCCGCAGCCTGACTGGTGACCTGGATCGGCCCTCCGGGCTCTTTCCATTGCGTCACGATATTCTGCAGATCGACCAACGCCTTCGAGTCACCAGAGATCGATGGGGTGACCTGCAGCACGGCACCGAGATTGATCACGGAGATAGTCGGTTGATATCCGGTTGCGCCGACGCCGACGGTCGGAGTTCCGCCGCTGGAAATGACTTGCCGGCGACCCGTGGCCAGGTGCACCTGCTGGCCGTTGAGACACGTGATTCGCCCGTGAATGGCCGTCGTCTGACGCGAAACTTCGTCGAAGGCTTTACGCGAAACGGCGGAGCGGCTCGCTTGATGGTCCCCGGACGGTTGCCGAAGAGTCTCCAACTGTTGTGGAGTCAGCAGTAGCCATGTGGCTTCGACGACCACTGACCGGCCGCCGTCTCCGTTTGTTCGCAAAGCCCGCAAGAAAGTGGCCAGCGACTCATGGACATCAGCGGTATTGCGCACGATCAAGTTGCCCCGGAAAAGTCTTTTCTCGATCCCATCTTCGCCCCAGTTTCCTTTGACGCCGGCGTCGATAATCTCCAGGAGTTCGTTTTCTCGCTCTTCGTTTTGCGAAACAGCGCCACCTCCGCCTCCCCCGAACTGGCGAAGCACTTGAGGCGGCCGGGCGGTGCTAGGAATCGCAAACATTCCGCCGCCGCCCATCCCGCCACCAACGCCCGCGCCACCTCCGCGGGCCGCTGGCGATGATTGTCGGCCTGGTAAGTCACCATTGAGGCCGCCGCGATACGGATAGTCTGCCTGAGTCCGCAGTAAGTCTTGCACCGGGTAAACACGAACGATCAGCTTCGGCCCGTCATCGGCGGCCGGCTCAGCAGCTTCCGCCTTGCCGGCTTTCTGCGGCGATCGTTTTTTCGCGGAGTTATCCTGTGCTTGGGACGAGGATTGAACCAAGAGCGCGATCCCGACAAGGAACGGAATCATCCGCGCCCGGACTGATACGCCACCGTTGAGAGAAGATGCGAAGTACATGGTTAGCTCCGAGGGGGATTATCCAACTGTGTAAACATCCGGGCGCCGGAAAAGATCGCGGCCAGGCTGGGATCGCGTTGAGCGGCGGCATTCACGTACCGCGTGGCCTCTCTTCCGCGACTGCTCAACAGAGCGATGCAGGCCTCATGTCGATTGACTCCCAGTTCGACCATCGTGATTAGTCGTTGCGTTGTCGAAGCGCCGTCAATCCGACCGATGACGCGGGCTGCGGCAATCCGATGGGCTTCCAACGGCTCAGAAAAGGTGGAAAACAACAAGTCCATCGGCGGCTTCTTGACCAACTGAGTAGCCGCCAGGGCAGCGTCCGCCGTTCGGTCGTTCTCGACGAAACTCAAAAACTCTCCCAACGCCCCTGGCTCACCGCGGGCCAACAGAGCGGCCATCAAAGTTCGCTGAAGTTCGCTGTCCGGTTCCAGACGCGCCGCCTCACGCACGATCGAGGGATCTGCCAGACGAGCCAACGCCTCGACCGACGCCGCGTGGAGTTGAGGCTCCTCGGCGGCTCGCAGCAACGGACCGATGCTGGCTGTGCTTCCCGTCTCCGCCAACAGGCGCAGAGCAGCGATTTGCTGGGGCCGCGTGCCACGACTCAAGGTCAGGAGCAGCAGCTTCTCAGGATTCGGCGCAGAGGTGGACAGTTCGGTTCCCACCTTCACCACGTTAACTTTTGAGTCGGCCACAAGGCGATCGATCGCGCCCGAAACAATCAGAATCTCCCTCGGTGACGGCTCGGCGCTGACTGGGGCTTTCCGCCGGGTTTTGCGAGGCGCGTTGACCAGTGAGTTTGATCCAAGCTTGCGCGGCGGCGATGGCTTTGCGACGCGCGCCGAGGTGGGGGAGTGCTTTCGTTTGTGATCCGAGGCCGCCAGCATCAATTCTTCGAGCGTGTTAGGCGGCCGCGAAGGAACGACATCAGCCGGCAAATCTGTGAACGCATTGGGCCCGTGCGTTCGATCGATCGAGACGTCGTGAGCAGCGATTGCCGGACGCCGCGTCTCATGCTGGGCCGCATCATTGGACTGCAGAGCTTTGGTGACGACGGGCGTCGGTTCGATCGTTGGAGCCGATTGTTTCGGAGAGATTTCCTGGAGCGGTTTGGTGTCGGCGATCGACTTATCGCCGAGTCGCAGCCGGAGCCAGCCAATCGTGACGGCTCCCAACAGAGTTGCTGCCAACCCCAGCGCGGCCATCCGTCGCAGGAAGACTTCGCGGCGTTGGCGGGCATTCCAAACCGTTTCCCAATGTTGAGCGACGCGTGCCACCGCCGGCTGTGGGACGACTGGCCAACGGGCGTCACTCAATAATTGATCGAGCGAGTCGCCACTGATCGGAGTGTTGTCTTTATCTTCAGCGGGCATCGGCTCACCGTCGAACGAAGTAAGGGGCCAACTCTCTTGTCAGTCGAGCGCGGGCCACGCCCAGCGTTGCGTGGACGTTGGCCTCGGTGATTTCGAGCAACGAAGCCGTCTCTTTGATGCTCAGTCCTTCGAAGGAAATCAGGATCATCACCTCGCGCTGTCTCGCTGGCAGGGCCGAGACGCGGGCCGCAATCAGTTCGGCGAGTTCGCTCTGCTGGGCACCGATCGCCGGATCAGTGCTCTGATCGTCAACCACTTCCCCGTCGAGCAACATGGGGCGGTTTTTCGTTTCGGCGAGCCGGCTGCGAAACACGTTGATCACAATTCGAAACAGCCACGTTTGAAACCGCGCCTCGCGTCGAAAACTCTTCCAACTGCGGGCGACCCGCAGCAGCGCCTCTTGCAGGATCTCCTCCGCCGCATCGACGTCGCCCGTCAGACGGGTCGCGAAGCGCAGCGCGGTGGGCAAGTGTTCGGTCACGAGCCGGTCGAGTTCGTGTTGGTCGCTCGATCGGGCCATCGCGAAACACGTCCTGTTCCGCCCGAGTTAGACCCCGCTCCTCACGAAATCACAAAGTGATTTTGCGCGAAATCCGAAATTTGAGGTGGAACCCGGGAACAGGCACCCGCTCGATCGACGAGGCCTCGCCGGAAACAACGGTCAGGAGACCGTTTCGAGCGGTTGGGGGATTTGGCTGAGATTGGCGCGGATCGTCTCGCAAGTCCGTTTGAATGCGGCAAGATCCTCTGCCGAGAGGCCTTCCGTCGCCCGTCCGCGCACGGAGTGACAACATTCGAGCATGCGGGCCCAAACGGCTTCCGCCTTGGCCGAGGGGCGAAAGCGTTTCTTTCGGCGATCTTTCACGCAGCAGGATCGATCGAGCCAGCCGTCGCGTTCCATTCGCGAAAGGATGCCGGCCAAAGTCGGCGCCTCGATGCCCATTCGCTCGGCCAACTCGGCCTGCGACAGGGCCTCGCTGGAACTGGACCAGGCCAGCACCTCCCATTGGCGGAAGGTGATTCCCTCGCGCGATAGCTCGTAGTCGAGGGCGCGCCGCAAGGCATGAGAAGTCTGGGCGATCCAGCATCCCACGCTATGCTCAAAGTCGAATTCCGGCGGCACAATCTGCTCCCGGCAGCGCTGCGGGGGCAGCTTCCCTCCGCAAATTGATGATATGAGGCCGACAGACGCCGAATCAAGCCGCTAACGGGAGTTTCCCGGCCGTTGGAGTAGCAAAAAAACGCCGCGGGAGGCGACTCCACCCGCTAGCGGAGAGGCGTCCCGGGGCGCTTGACGTGAGCCGCGGGCGCGGGTTCGCTCAACCCGCGCGGGTCTGGTCGACGCTGGCGTGTCTTACACCTTGCGGGGCAGCGCGACCGCGTACAGCATGGTCACCGCTCCGACCGACAGCAGGCTGAACGAGACCCAATCGGGCGGATCGATCGTCCGCTGCTTTGGCTGCTGCTGGTTCGCCAGCATGCCGCGGAACCCGGGAGTTCGCGACGTGTCGTCCGCCATGTTGACGACGAGTTTGTCGACAAACAGCAGCGAGACGCCCCACAGGGCGATGAACAGTCCGATGGAAAAGAAGGTTCCGCGCAGCATGGGTAACATGTTGGGACTCGTAAGGAAGCGGAAGGTTCCGCCGTCCTGAGCGGAACAATCCGGTTGCCGGGTCAATCGGGTTCTTTCGCGAACCCCGCAGTGCCGAGCCACACTCTCGCGTCGTGACATTCACTTCAGCGAGTGAGAGGTGCGTCAGAAACAGATATCGGATGTTCTTCGCGCACGAATTGAATTCGCGCCGGGCCAATGGCCAATTGCCGCCCGCCTCGCGCCGGCCGCACCGGTTGTCGCGAACAAAGCGCAGTCACCAGTCGCGCCGTCCGACGAGCCTGGACGCCGGGCCCAACTCAACTAGCACCGTGCGCGAACCGACTCCCCATGCTCACCCGCAAGGGGCGCATCAAAAAAGCCCGCCGGAGGGCTCCGGCGGGCTTCGAGGGTGAGAGCGACATGTATATTTGCCGCCCGAGTCGTCGATGCGTCACCGAAAGACGGATTGCCCGCTCCCGGATTTGCATCATCAGTTGGGCATCGACATGAAATCGATGCCGCGAGGAAAACGGAACCAACAAGGAAGGCTGGCTTGGGGTCAAATCAAACTTGAGAGCTTCTCGGTCCCGTTCGACCTCGCACCGCGGCGGCTGCACGCTGCCGCGGTTTCACTCGTCCTACTGCTTCCTATCCCCCCTCCCTCGCCCGGTAATCCGGGAGAGGGTCGGGGTGAGGACTATGTACTTTCGGCTACTGCTTCGAGTCGGCTACCGACACACCACGGTAGCCCGTTTGAATGTTCAAGGAATCACTCTGACGATGGGCCATCCAGCCGCCAACCGCGACAGCCGACCGCTCGTTCTGCGAGACCTGCGACGGCGACCCATCACCAGATCGGCGTTGCGGAATCACTTCAGAGCGCTGGCCACCTAAGCCGGGATCAGCCTGGCGAAAATCGTCGTCTTGCTCGCGCTTGAACTGCTTTTCCTTTTGGATGACTTCGCCCGTGCGAACGCCTTCTTTAAAGCCCTTTCTCTCGCCGGATCGTTCCGCGTGTCGCAAATCGCGTTCGCGCTGGCTGATCGGGTCAGGAGTGGGGCCCAGGGCCGTCGCGGTCGAGCTGCCACCGGCCAGCGAACCGGCCGGAATCCAGGCGACGCTCGTGCCGATCGGCACCTGCGTCATCACGGTCACCGGGCGATGCATGACGATCTTCTCGGGAACCATGTCGACCTTGTTGATCGCGACGCGGCGATGCTCGATTTCGGTCTGCATCCGCGTCACGTTGTAGGTCACGCGACGGACGCTCTGCACGGCGACCTGTCGCGTCACCGGAACCTGCGTCGTGATGACGTTCGGCACCCAACGGCGTTCGTAGGTGTATTGCGGCGTGAAGGCCATCCGCATCTCGTAACCCGTCCGATTCATCCAGCCGAACAGGCCCGGATTCGAATCGTACTGGCAAGGCGACATCCGCGGGCAGCAGTGGCAGAAGGTCTGATAGCCACCCATGTCGCGGGTCTGCGGATAAAACTCAGTCACCGGGTGATAGGTGCACTCAGGAACCTCGGCCACCCGCTGTTCGCAGACCGGCTTGCAGACAGTCACTGGTTGTTCGATGTACTCGGTGCGGCAGATCGGCTTCATGACCGTCTGCTCGTACGACTCATAGTGTGTCACGGGAACTTGCCGATAGCAGGGGACGCTGACCGGCTGCATGCAGGTGACCGGCGCCGCGCAACAGGTGGGGCACGGGTTACAGCAGGCGTTGTTCGGAGGGAACCATCCTTGAGCGTTGGCGGAGACTGCCTGGGTGAGCAGCCCCAACGCGCCCAAAAATGGGACGACGCGAGACATGTTCTTAGACATGTGCACCTTCCTACGAGAGACGAATTGATTAGAGAGAGGCAGACGTGAGAGTGACGGGACACTCACAGCGGGGTTGCAGTTGAGGCCCGCAGAACCCCGCCGCGTGAGGCGGTGGTTTATCGGAATTTATTTTTTGGGTCAAGATCGTGGCAAAGAATGCCGATAACCGCGTTTCCGCGTTTTTTCCGCTGAAAACGGCTCGTCGCAACCCTTGCCTGCACCGGCTGTTCGGCAATTGTTGCCGATGACGTCACCCGGAGTGGGGAACGTCCCCAGTCGTCGCGCGGCTGGAAATTCCTCGCGCACTTTCTGCCGCAATGTCAGCGTTAACTCGGAAGAACGAGCGCCGGCATACCCTAAGTTGCCCGCTTTCGTTTCAGGAACTAAGGCTGTTGCCTGTTGCTCGCACTTCATGCCCCATCGTGTGCCGCGCCCCTCTTCTCCAGCCCCAACGGGGCGAGATTCTAAAGCCCGGGTCGGAGCGAAGCGCAGGCCCGGGTCCCGGAGCCCACGTCGTCGATAGGTCGGCAGCCCCAACGGGGCGAGACAACGCCTCTTCGAGTGCCTTCAATTAGCTTTGTCGCCGCCAAGCTCTGCTGTGGAGAGAAATCTTCGAAGCTCCCCTTCGCTGGCACCCCGATCCGAGCGCCTTCGCCCAAGTTGGTACAACAGGTCTCCTATCAGTTGAGACTGTACCGACCCAACTTGGTCACCGCTCATCGTCCGGCAGTTGCGACTTCGGATATTCGGCCAAAGCGCGGTGGACCAACTTCGTTCCCCCTATCAAAAAAGTGTCCCGTCCCGGCGGACCAATCATTTGTGGTCCGGCGAACCAACTTGGTCCACCGCGCCGGGCCTACACTTTTGGCCCGCCGGGCCGAGTTGGCCCACCGGATGCAACCATGACTTCGGAAGTGTCCGCGAGACGCAACACGATCGTTCTCCCACGACGGATTCCTTCATCGTACCACCGAGCGCCCCAGCTGCCGACGCCGAGTTTCTACGCGCGTAGAAACAACTTCGCAATCTTACGATGTCGTTCAGTCGCTGCCGGATTGTGGCTTTGCTCGTTCCCGAGGAGTACGCTGGTACTGAGAGGCCCCGATCGAATCATGCCTTCCTTGACTTGGGAGCTACCATGAGGACGACAGCGGCTTTCACGAGCGGCCACTGGGCAATTTCATGCGACCGATGGCTCAACGAATCATTTGCAGCGGATTCGTCGCGCTGACATTGGCGGTGGCCGGCCGTCTTTGCAACGGACAGGCGGCGCGGGCTCAAGAAGAGGCCCAGAACCGACGCGACGCCGACGTCGATCTGAACGCGCGAGCCTTCGAGGCCGAATTCGATGGACGGGTGGGTTCATCGCGTGAACCGGCCATACGCAGTCAACTCGAAGGCGTTGTGGCGAAGAGAGTCGCAGTTCTCGATCGACGTTACCATTTGAGTGCCGCGCAAAAGGACCGGCTCACGCTTGCGGGTCAAGGCGACATTCAGCGGCTGTTCGATCGCGTCCATTTGGCCCGCGAGAAATTCGTCGCGACTTCTCTGCGCGGAAACGAGAATGAAATCCACGCCAGACTCGTGGAAGCCTACGGCATTAAATCCGAATTGGCGCGAGGAGACTTCGGCGAACGATCGCTGTTTGCGAAGGCCCAGAACACCGTCCTGTTACCCGAGCAACTCGACGGGTTCAATCGCCGGTGTCAGCGCGCCGCACAATCGACTCAGAAGATCACGCTCGAAAACGCGCGCCGGCTGGAGTTGGCTGCGCTGTTTCGGAAAGACGTTCGCCAGATCGGCTGGACGCGGCGGCCAGACGAAATTGCGATCCTTGGCTTCGGAGGGACGCTGGAGATTTGTCGCAGACACACCTTGCAGGTGCTCCGATCGCTTGGCAAAGGGCACGCGTTGGCGTCGTTTGACCTCCGCGGCGATTGGTGCGCGGCCGGTCCGGCCGGCGACTCGACCGACGTTTTCCTAATCAACATGTCAACCGGCCGCGAGGCACTGCTCATGGCCGACTTGCGCAAGGCAGCCGTCGGCTTGAGTCCGGACGGCAAATTGCTGGCCACGGGCGGTGCTGAAGGTCACGCCCTCCTGTGGACGACTGAGAAAGATAAAAGAATGCGATGGCTGGGCCCACTGCCGCAGGGTTTGCTGACCCCTGTCTTCAGTCCCGACAGTTCGACGGTCGCTGTCGGCAATCTCAGTGGGTGTACGTACCTCTTCGATGTTGCCACCGGACGGTTATTGCGTCGGCTGCCGTGGCAGTCGACTCATGAATTGAAATTCGATCCCTCAGGAAAACGCCTGGCCGCGGCCTATGAGGACGGCAACCTCGCTATCTGGAACGTTGCCAGCGGGGAACTCTTGCAGCGGGCGACGGGTCGGGCGAAGGAGATCCATACGCTCGATTGGTCACCCGACGGGAAAGTCCTCGCTTCGGGCGGACTCGAGGGATCCGTCGTGCTGTGGAATGCTGCCACGCTCATGTCCGTCATGGCTCTCGACGCACCGGACCTGGTGCATTGCGTCCGATTCAATCCGGAGGGAACGCGACTTTACGTCGCCGGTGGCCCAGAGGAGCCCGGTGGCGTTCGCGATCTCGAAGTCTGGGCCGTGCCCGAATGATCGGGGGGTTCGAAAAGGACCGCTGTTAGAGGGTGGCACTGGCGGCTTGTCCGCCAGTGGGCCTTTGAGACTCGCGACCAAGACACTGGCGGACAAGCCGGACAAGCCGCCAGTGCCACCCCGATCCGCCTTTTTGTCGTAGACCGACCCTTACGTCGTCACGCGCTCGGCCTTCGCGTCCCACAGCATCGTTTTGCGCTGTCGATAAGATTCGACTGCCAGTTTGATCGCGACCATCGTCGCGGCTCCGAGTTCCGCGTTGCAGCAGAGCTGGCCCTTGCCGCGGATCACGTCGAGGAAGTTACCGACCAGGTCGCGGCGCGGCTCGAGTGGCAGCCGAGATTCGGGCTTGCCGTTGTTCTTGGATTTGAATTCGGGAGCGAATGGTCCGTTGGAGCGGAGCAGCGGCTCGCCCCCCAGGTCCATGGTGCCGTGCTTGCCGTAGATGCGATCGGGAATGCCGTCGTCGTTGGTGAGTGTGCTCACGAGGAAGACCGAAAACTCGCTCGGATAGTCGGCCGTCATCAAGAACGTGTCGGGGATGTCGCGGCCGTCCTTTTCAATATAGAGCCCGCCGCACGCGTTCACGCGCGACGGGTATTCGCCGTCTGGGCCGGCAATCGCCAGCAGGAGCGGCGCGAGCTTGTGGTAGAGCAAGTCGGTGGCGACGCCGCCGTTGTAGGGCCAATACTTGCGGAAGCGAAAGAAATGCTCAGGGTTCCAGGCAATTTCGGGAGCCAGGCCCCATTTCGAGCCGAGCCACATCTCCCAATCGATGTGGTCTTCGCCTGACTTGTCCGGCCCGGCCGTTGGATCAATCCGCTGATGGGTGTTGAACAGGCAGACCCGCTCGTTGCGGTTGTAGCAGCCCTGGGCCCAGGTCACCTTGCCAATGCGCCCGTCGCGCAGGGCGCGTTGAGCCTGCCAGTAGCTGTCGTTCGCCGTGGCGTTGGGACCGACTTGCAGCACTTTCTTGTGGCGTCGGACGGCATTGCGTAACTCGATCGCCTGCTCGACAGTGTGCGTCATCGGCTTTTCGCAATAGACGTGTTTGCCTGCCTCGAGCGCGTCGCCGGCGATCTTCGCGTGCCAGTGATCGGGCGTCGCGATCAGCACGGCATCGATATCTTTGCGATCGAGCAGCTTGCGGTAGTCGCTGTAGCCTTCACCTTTCGAGATGGACTGGGCCCGCGTGATCCGCCGCCGATAGACGTCGCAGACGGCGACCACATCAACGTTGTCGGCCTTGGCCCGCTTGACCAGGCCGGAAACGTGACCGGTCCCCTGCCCGCCCACGCCGATCACGCCCATGCGAATGCGATCGTTCGCGCCGAGCGCTGCCGCCGGCGCGAGGGCAGCTATCGTTGCCACGCCCGCTACGGCCGCGGAAGTTCGCACAAAATCTCGGCGCGACACGTCGTGTTCATTCGGCATGGCAAGTTTTCCTGAAAAGAGCCGCGCACGAAGTAAGCGGTCTTCTTCCGGTCTTTGAGCGCCAAGAACCCCTTACTTCGTGCGGGGCTCTTTCACGACTGGGTTGGTCAGGTTGCCGATGGCCGGCGCGTGGATCGAAACGATGTCGCCATCTTCCAGTCCGAAATCGTCCGGCGGAACGACGCCGGTGCCCGTCAGCAAAAACGCGCCGTTGGGGAATTCGTTTTCGCGCACGAGCCAGCCGATCAAATCCTCGAACGTGCGGACCATTTGGCCCAGCTCGGTTGTGCCTTCAAACGCGGGCTTGCCCTTGCGGAGAATCGACACGCCGATTTGTGTCTTCTCGCGCTCGAATGGACCTTCGGGAATCAGCACCCAGGGCCCCAGCGCGCACGACTGTTTGTAGAGTTTGGCCTGAGGCAAGTAGAGCGGGTTCTCGCCCTCGATGTCGCGGGCCGACATGTCGTTGCCGAGCGTGAAGCCGACGAGCTTTGCTTTTTCGGAAACGATCAGGGTCCATTCGGGTTCGGGGACCGACCACCGGCTATCGAACCGCACGCGCACGGGTTCGCCCGGGCCAGAAACGCGGTTGGCCGTCGCTTTGAAAAACAGCTCGGGCCGATCGGCCGTGTATACCTTGTCGTAGTGGATGGCCCCCGATTTGGATTCATCCATGCGGGCGACCTGGCTGCGTTTGTAAGTCACGCCGGCCGCCCAGACTTCTTGATTGTCGATCGGAGCGAGCAGCGTGACCTTCGCGACGTCGAGCGGCTCGGACTTCGGGTCGACGAGAAAGCGGGCCAGGCCCAGCGAATCGGGCGAATGCAGAATGTCGGCGAGGCTGCGGATTTTCTCGACTTGCTCGAGATCGAGCAGGCGGAGTCGGCGATCATTGTCTTCGACGGTCGCCAGCCGTTGTGTCCCGTCGGACAGTCGAATCTTGGCGAGCTTCATGGCTTCGCACCTC